>NZ_JADYVW010000010.1:0-299229 GCF_020194135.1 Bradyrhizobium sp. BRP23
CCTCCGCCCCCACATCCGCCCCCGGCGGCACCGGCATCGGCACCGTCACGTAATCCTTCGGCAGGTTCACCGGCCGGTAGCCCGGCTCCACCGCCATGCGCTTCAGCACACTCTCATGCACATGCGCGCCTTCGGGGATCAGGCGCGGCTCGCCATCGGGGATGTAGAAGCCGAAATAGACTTTCCGCGCCGGCCATTCCCTGTACTTCGCGCGCTTCGGCAAGAACTCCAGCAGGCGCCAGGCCGCCGTCATGGAATCGTGCAGCATGCCGCTCTTGCCGGTAAAAGCGGGCTCGACGTAGGTGAACGGCGAGTTCTTGCGCTGGACGCCCCAGGCGAGCTGGTTCACCGTGCGCGGGTTGAACTTCAGCCCGGCCTTCTCGGCCTCGTCGATCATCCAGAGCAGCGGATATTTGGACTGCCCGCTCTCGGCCTCCGGATAGCCGCCGCCGACGTCGCAATGCACGCCGGCGAACCACACCTGCATGATGTCTTGCGGCACCTTCTTCTCGTCAGGCACGTAGCGGTTGCTCCAGAACTCCTGCGGCTCCGCGTAGGGCTTCAGGCGGAACATGCGCCGCCGCTCGTCGATCGCGATCGCCTGCCGGAAGATCCTGATGCTGGGATCGCGCAGCGTGAAGGCGAGCTCCTCCAGGCTCGGCCAGTAGAAGCGATCGGCGCGCGGCACGATCACGCTCGCCACCGTGTCCCAGACGCCGACGAAATGAATGGTCGGCCAGCGCGTTGAGGTGATGCGCGCGAACTGCGCGGCGAGGTCGAATTCGTCCTTCGGCAGCGGCCCGCTCTCGTCAAACACGATGTTCTTGATATCCTCGACGTCGTTGCCGCGCCCGCTGCCGGAATATTGCTTGTAGGCGATGAGGCCGCTGCCGGCGAGGTTCGCCTGCTCCGGCGAGATCAGGCCGATCTTGTGGATCAGCCCCGCCAGCACGCGAACCGTGTACGCCCCGCGCGAGAAGCCGAACAGATAGATCCTGTCGCCGGGCGCGTAATGCTGAACCAGGAAGCAATAGGATGACAGCACGTTGTCATCGAGCCCGTAGCCGGTGGCGAGCCCCCACACCAGCTTGATGTTGGCCTTCCAGCGCCCCCACGTCGACGGCTCCGTCATGGTGCCGACCCCGGGATCGTAAAACACCATCTGCCTGGGCTGCGTCTTGTCCGTCTTGCGCAGGCAGCGATAGAGCTTCAGGACGTTGGAGATGTTCTCGCTGATCTCGTTGCCGGTGCCGTCACAGCAGATGACGAGGTTTTTGCCGGCGGGCTTGTGGTCGGCGGTGGCTGCGGACTCCATGGGATGCGCCTCCGAGGGATGCTACCCGGGCGAGTATAGCGGAAAATGGATGGCAGCGAGGAGGCGACGTCGCCGGCACCCGGTCCCATGGCCGAAGGCTGTGTTGACATTAACCTCTTGTTAACCATGCGGTTGCCTAATGTCGACGATGGGGGATCACCATGTCGGCCCATGTGACGCGACGGAAGTTGATGCCTGTTTCAGCCGATCCGGCCATCCGGTTGGTCGCGAGGCTCGCGGTTCGCGCCAAGGCCGTCCTACAGGGCAGAACGCCTGTCCTATGGAGTAAAGCCATGTTCGCAAGGGACGATTTAGTGGACAATCTCAGCCGCGATCTCGATCGCGCGCGCGGCAGACGCGATGCGCTCGCATCCGAAGCCACGACCCTGACGGCCCAAATCGCCGAAATTGAAGCCCGCCTTTCGGAGGAGAAGAAAAGGCGGGAGCGTGAGCGCGTCCTGAGCGAGATCGAACTGATCAAGACGCGAATCAAGCAAGCCGCCGGAGCGTTTGCACCTGTCGTGGACGGTCTCTCCAGGGCGGTCGAATCGGCTGCGGCCGTTGTGCCCGAGGCGCGCGAGCTCAATAGTTTCCTGGTGTCGGTGGCGACCGAGGTCGACAGCGTGCTCGATCCCCTGTTGCGTGAACTGGATCAGCGCGCGGATGCAGTGCGATCCGGCCACGCGGCGCTGGACTTGCCGAGTTCGGCCGTTGAAGCCCCGCCCATCGAGCTGCCGAAGGACACCAACGAACGCCTGCTTCGCTTTCCGGCCTGGCTGTCCCGCGACAAGGAAACGGACAAGAAGGAAACCGCCGAGAGCCCGCGCAGCACGGCGGCGTGAAGCATCGGCGGCTGGGCTCTACTCCGTCATTCCGGGGCGCGCCTCTTGGCGCGGGCCCGGAATCCATACTCACGATGGTGGTTATGGATCCCGGGCTCGCGACTTCGTCGCGCCCCGGGATGACGAGCCGTCGTTGGGCTCGCTGGTCGTCCGATCCGCAGCCCGGCTCGACCACTCAGCTCGCCGCGCGGCGCAGGAAGGCCGGAATATCGAGAACGGCCTCGTCGGGCGCATTGCGTGCAGGCGCGCGGCCGTAAGCATGGAGCGGTTGAAGCGCCGCCTGCCGCGCATGGTCCAGGCCCGGCCTTGCCGGTGGCCCCACGGGGTGGTGCGGCTGCGGGCGCAGCGGCGGGCTTCCCACGTGCGGAAGGACGGCGCTGCGCTCGATGCGATCGGCGATGCGGCGGCCGTCGTTGCGCAGCCTGCCGGCGAGCTGGGTGAGGGCGGTTTCCACTGGTAGCGCCTGCGCCGGATCGAGATTATCGATACCCGTCGCCACCACCGAGACGCGGACGATGCCTTCGAGGCTTTCGTCAAAGGACGCACCGACGATGATGTTGGCGTCCGGGTCGGCCTCGTCGCGAATGCGGGTCGCCGCTTCGTCGACCTCGTACAGCATGAGATCCTTGCCGCCGGTGATGGAGATGATGAGGCCACTGGCGCGCTTGATCGAGGGATTCTCGATCAGCGGATTGGAAATCGCGGCGACGGCGGCGGCGAGCACGCGCTTCTCGCCGGAAGCCTCGCCCCGTCCCATCATGGCCTTGCCCTTCTCCTTCATAACGGAGAGGACGTCGGCGAAATCGAGATTGATCAGGCCCTCCTTGACGATGAGGTCGCTGATGCAGGCCACGCCCGAATAAAGCACCTGGTCGGCAAGGGCGAAGGCATCGGCGAACGTGGTCTTCTCGCTGGCCACCCGGAACAGGTTCTGGTTCGGGATGATCAAGAGGGTGTCGACCGTCTTCAGCAGCTCCTCGATGCCGGCTTCGGCAAAGCGCATGCGGCGCTGGCCCTCGAAGTAGAACGGCTTGGTGACCACGCCGATGGTGAGAATGCCGAGCTCGCGCGCGATTCTGGCCACGACGGGTGCAGCCCCGGTGCCGGTGCCGCCGCCCATGCCGGCCGTCACGAACACCATGTGCGCGCCGGTCAATTGCTCGCGGATCGTGTCGATCGCCTCTTCGGCTGCGGCGCGTCCCAGTTCCGGCTGCGAGCCGGCGCCGAGCCCTGCGGTCACCTTCGTGCCGAGCTGGATGAGGCGCTTCGCCTTCGACATCGCCAGCGCCTGCGCGTCGGTGTTGGCGACCACGAACTCGACCCCCTGCAGCCCGGCCGCGATCATGTTGTTGACGGCATTGCCGCCGGCGCCGCCGACGCCGAACACGACGATGCGGGCCTTCATTTCATGGATATCGGTATTGCCAGTCATTCTTCCCTCGCGATTGCTCCGGCAAGCCGGGGACTAAAGAAGGTTCTGAGTCCTACCTGCGGGCCGCGCGGTCTGCTTGCACGATGAAGGCGGCCAGATGTCCCAACCGACGCGCCGCGTATCCCGCGATCGAGCCGCCAGGGCGGCGATCGCTCCGCAGCGCCGCCACTTCGTCTTCCAGTCGTGCCGCCCATGCGTTGGCGGCCGTCGTCTCGGCGGCCGCCTGCGTCAGCTCGACGGCGAGGCGATCGGCGCGCTCGCGCTCGCGCTCGAACACGGCCCTGTAGGCGGTTGCGACGGATTCGAGCCGCGCGATCTCCGCCTTGAAGACCTCGGTCTTGACGGCCTCGATCCTGGCCAGGGAGGTCGCGATGGGATCTGCCCGGCGGGCTCGTCGCGGGCGCGGCGTGTAGCGGAGAGCGGCGAGATCGACGCTCACCACCGCCTTGCCGTCCCCCGACCGCGAGCGCGGCAACCGCCGACGCCGCGCCAGCGCCCGCGCGGCCTCGCGCGAGACATTGAGGCGGGCACCGAGATCGGCATACGTCAACAACTCAACGCACATCGGCGCTTCTCCTGGAGCGAACCGGGAAGGCATTTCGAGCTAATGATGGCTGGACGATTACCGCAGGCTAGGGTGCGTTGGTTAATGGACGGTTAACGGGCGCGGGGGGTGTTTACGGGTGGGTCGCCGTGCCGGCCGCCGGAGACGTAGGGGCACCAGCTGTCGCGGCTGCGTCTTGTCGGTCTTGCGCAGTCAGCGATGGAGCTTCAGGACGTTGGGGATGGTTTCCGAGATCTTGTTGCCGGTGCCGTCACAGCAGATGACGAGGTTCTTGCCGGCGGGCTTGTGGTCGGAATTGGCCGCGGTCTCCATGGGATGCGCCTCCGGGGGATGCTACCGAGGCGAGTATAGCGGAAAGCCAGACTCTCGTCAGCTATCGTCCGTAACCCTTTAAGCAGAATACAACTTCCGATACTCGTCGCAATCGTACCGAGCTGGTTCAAGTAGCTGACACATCGACTCAATCATTTCCTTTCGTATCTCATGTTGCGAAGTTAGGTACTCGTCTACGTCAACCAAATTTCCAATTCGCTTCAGGGCCTTCGTGGCGAGCTCACACTCGTCGAATTGAACTGGAGGGACGGCTGCGAGGTTTGCGGGATCTTTGGTGAGCGTGTGGGTTGGATTGAACTTTATCGCGATCGAAACCATGCACCTCGAAAATTACGCTTATGCGTTTCAATCGCTGCTGGGGAGATATCAAACGCGGCACTAAGTTTGAAACCGGCCGACTTAAATCCATGATCGAGACCGCCGGCGCCGGAGAAGAGACTCACTATCTTTGGAAGCTGGTTCGTCTTGCGCTTGGAACTGGATCGTTGCTGCTGGGCCTTCGTCATCACTCTTTATCTAGTCGGTAAGGTCGCTTGCGAGTGCTTGCGGCTTGTCACTGCAACCGAGGGTATACACAGAGGGGCGTTGCGTCCAATTGTTACTAAGTATAGTAAAAAACCTATTAAGTTTCAGAGAGTTGAAGGCAGGGAAGAGGCTCGGTCGGCGGAGATGGATACGATAACGGCGAATCGGCGTAGCGCGAATATGGCGGCGATCCGCTCGAAAAACACACGTCCCGAGATCGCCGTTCGCCGTTTCCTATTCGCCGCTGGCCTACGGTTTCGGCTGCACGCGAAGACCCTTCCAGGAAGGCCCGACATCATTTTCGGATCGCGGCGGGTTGTGATTTTCGTTCACGGCTGCTTTTGGCATGGGTGCACCAAGTGCGTAGATGGAACACGCAGGGTGAAGTCGAATTCGAAATATTGGGTCGAAAAGGTTCGGGGAAACCGATTGCGCGACGCTAGGCATAAAAGAGCATTACGCGCGGAGGGATGGAGATGTTTGACAATCTGGGAATGTGAAGTGGCGAAGCCACGTAAGTTGCGCCAACTTCTTGATGCTGTTCTCTCTCATCCGAGAGTGTAGTCGCTCGCTCGCCAAAAACAAAAACGGCCGGATCTTCCGATCCGGCCGCTACTCGAACTCTACTCGGCTAAGCCTACGCCACGCGACGCAACTTAGCCCCCGCCCTAAATCAAAAATCTCAGCTCGCCTGCTTGGCCGGCTGGGTGTCGCCGACCTTCTTCTGGATGGCGCGCTTCAGCTCGACTGCGCGCGGGGAGAGCGCGTCGGTGTTGGCCTTGAGCAGGTAGGCATCGAGGCCCCCATTGTGGTCGACGCTCTTGATCGCGTTGGTGGAGACGCGCAGGCGCACGTTGCGGCCCAGGGCTTCCGAGATGAACGTCACGTTGACGAGGTTCGGCAGGAAGCGGCGCTTGGTCTTGATGTTGGAGTGGCTGACCTTGTGGCCGACGAGGGGGCCCTTGGCCGTCAGTTCGCAGCGGCGAGACATGGCATAAATCCTTTAGTTCGAACCCCCAACGAGTGCGGCCGCCATTTCGGCGCCACGGGGGCAAATTCTTTCGTCCTTGCAGGGAGCGGGCGGACGTATAGGGGGGAAGGCGCCTTGCGTCAAGGCGACGGGCCGTTTTTGGCCCGTCGTCGCGGGGCGGGCAGAGCCCGAACCCGGGATCTCGTGCGCCCCAGCCTCGGTGTCATCGCCCGGCTTGACCGGGCGATCCAGTACGCCGCGGCGGCGCGGCTGACCAGAAGCGCTGCGGCGTACTGGATGCCCCGGTCAAGCCGGGGCATGACGGCGGAGGGTGGGGAGCGGTGGGAACGCCCCCCGTTACCGCTCGATCACCAAAACGGCAATGATTGTCGCGCCTTACCATCACATAAAGGGCGTATTCGCCGTCGAAGAGTCCGGTGGAGTTCCCGGGGCTGCATGCCCCGACACATTGTTTGCCGCCGGTTTTGGCTTAAGTAACAGCACATCGCGCTCTGATTGGATTGTTTCGTGCCGACAACGCTTCATTTCGCGCAAGACCTGCGCTCAGCCTGTCTGTGTCGGGGCGTCCGCTTGGACGTCCCCTTGGCCGGCCGGCTGATGGCGCTTTGTGGCCTGGCGGTGGTGCTGGGCCTGGCGTCCGGCGCGGCGCCGGCGGCGGCGCAAGGCAAGCTCGAGGCGCAATATGAGGCGACGCTGGCGGGCATTCCCGTCGGCAAGGGCGCCTGGAACATCGATATCCAGGACGACGTGTTCTCGGCGGCGGCCGCCGGCGGCACCACCGGGCTTTTGAAGTCGTTCACGGGCGGGTCCGGCACCGGCGCCAGCCAGGGGCGCGTCGTTGGTGGCGCGCTGGTTGCGACCGGCTACCAGGCCTCCACCACCACCCAGAAGAAGACCGAAGAGATCCGCATCACCCTCGACAAGGGCAATGTGAAGGATTTTGCCATCCTGCCGGAGCCGCCGGTCGATCCTGATCGCATCGTCGTCACCGAGGCGCATCGCCGCGGCGTGTGGGACCCCATGACGGCCTCGCTGCTGCGCGTGCCCGGCACCGGTGATCCCGTTTCGCAGGACGCCTGCCACAGCTCCGCGCCGGTGTTCGACGGCCGCATGCGCTACGAGCTCAAGCTCGATTTCAAGCGCATGGAGACCGTGAAGGCGGAGAAGGGGTACAAGGGCCCGGTCGTGGTCTGCGCGATCTATTTCGTGCCGATCGCCGGCTACATCCCCGACCGCCCGGTGATCAAATACCTCGCCGCCCAGCGCAACATGGAGATCGCGTTCGCCCCCATCGCCGGCACGCGCATCCTGGTCCCGTTCTGGCTGAAAGTGCCGACCCCGCTCGGCCCCGCCATGCTGGAAGCCACGAGCTTCATCACGTCGCCCCAGCCGCCGAGGGTCGCCAAGACGCAGTAGGCAAGGAGGCCGCACCGCTCTCTCCGACGTCATTCCGGGGCGCGCCCCTCGGCGCGAACCCGGAATCCATCGGGCTCCAGGGATGGTTTCACGATGGATTCCGGGCTCGCGACTGCGTCGCGCCCCGGAATGACGAGCGTTCGGTGGCGCCCTAGCAATATCAACGACTTACCTACTGTGCATGGGGTTGTTTTCGCACTCTTCGTTTGACCAACCCCCGCCGCAGGGAATCCATTTGACTCCTCCCCGATTCTGATTCGACTCGCCGCCATCCCCAGCTTTAACCACCCCGGTCGCTTGTGCGCCCTCGCAAAACTCCATCTAGTGCGCAACCAAGACGAGTCCCGCGACATGTTGCGTGAACGGAACGGGACTCACAGGGGAGTCAGCGATTCGGCCGCGATTCGTTCTAGAGTCGTTCCGAAGCTTAAAGCGAACGGGAAAAGCGTCGCAAAGTGAGACAGTTGCGCGGGATTTGGGGCGGGCGTTTTCACGCCCGCGGTGTGCCACTCACCCTGAGGAGGCCGCGCAAGCGGCCGTCTCGAAGGGCGAGGGGCTTGGCTTGCCCAGCAGCACCAGCCGGGCCTTCATCCTTCGAGACGCGCTGACGCGCTCCTCAGGATGAGGAACGAAGAGCCAGCCCCCTCACCGCCCCATCCAGCACTGACATTCGCCCAAATCGCCATTACCTAATCCCACAGACATGGCTTTTTCCTCCTCCCCCTTCGCCTCCGAGCGCGCACCCGGCGCGGGCGTCACTGCGGTGCTCGGTCCGACCAACACCGGCAAGACCCATCTCGCCATCGAGCGGATGCTGGCGCATCCCTCGGGCATGATCGGCCTGCCGCTGCGCCTGCTCGCGCGCGAGGTCTACAACAAGATCGCCGCCAGAGCCGGCGAGGCCAGCGTCGCGCTCGTCACCGGCGAGGAGAAGATCAAGCCGAAGAACCCGCGCTATTGGGTCTCGACCGTCGAGGCGATGCCGCGCGATATCGACGTCTCCTTCCTCGCCGTCGACGAGGTCCAGATCGCCGCCGATCTCGAGCGCGGCCACGTCTTCACCGACCGCATCCTCAACCGCCGCGGCCGCGACGAGACGCTGTTGTTGGGCGCCGCCACCATGCGCCCGATCATCGAGCGCCTGTTGCCTGGTGTCTCCATGATCACGCGGCCCAGATTGTCGCAGCTCGAATTCGCCGGCGACCGCAAGATCACGCGCCAGCCGCGCCGCACCGCCATCGTCGCGTTCTCGGCCGATGAAGTCTATGCGATCGCCGAGCTGATCCGCCGCCAGCATGGCGGCGCCGCCGTGGTGCTGGGCTCGCTGTCGCCCCGCACACGAAACGCGCAAGTGGCGATGTTCCAGAACGGCGACGTCGATTATCTCGTCGCCACCGACGCCGTCGGCATGGGCCTCAATCTCGACGTCGATCACGTCGCCTTCGCCTCCGACCGCAAGTTCGACGGCTACCAGTTCCGCCGCCTCACGCCGTCCGAATTCGCGCAGATCGCGGGCCGCGCCGGCCGCGCCACCCGCAACGGCACCTTCGGCACCACGGGCCGCTGCGCGCCGTTCGAGCCCGAGCTCGTCAACGCGCTGCAGAACCACACCTTCGATGCCGTGAAGGTGCTGCAATGGCGCAATTCGAAGCTCGATTTCTCCTCGCTCGGCGCGCTCCAGGTCTCGCTGAACCTCGCCCCCGGCCACGAGACGCTGACGCGCGCGCCGATCGCCGAGGACATGCGCGTGCTCGATCACGCCGCCCGCGACGGCGAGGTGCGCGATATCGCGCATGGCAAGGCTGCCGTGGAGCGGCTCTGGGAAGCCTGCCAGGTCCCGGACTACAGAAAGCTGTCGCCGGCCGCCCATGCCGAGCTGGTGACGACGCTGTACGGCTTCCTGATGCGCAAGGGCTGCATTCCCGATGCCTGGTTCGAGTCCCAGGTCACCCAGGCCGACCGCATCGACGGCGACATCGACACGCTCTCGGCCCGAATCGCCCAGATCCGCACCTGGACCTTCGTCGCCAACCGCCCGGACTGGCTGAAAGACCCGGAACGCTGGCAGGGGATCGCGCGGGAGGTCGAAAATAAATTATCGGATGCGCTCCATGAACGCTTGACTGAGCGTTTCGTTGATCGCCGGACCAGTGTATTGATGCGCCGCCTGCGGGAGAACACGAGCTTGAATACTGAAATCGGCAAGACCGGCGAAGTCATCGTCGAAGGCCATGTCATCGGCCGCCTCGATGGCTTCACCTTTGCACCGGATGCGGCGGAAGCCGGCTCCGATGCGAAAGCCTTGCAGGCTGCAGCGCAAGCGGTGCTCGCCGGCGAGATCAACGCGCGCGCCGAAAAGCTGGGCAATGCGCCGGACGAGCAGTTCGTGCTCACCTCCGAAGGCATCATCCGCTGGACCGGCGACGCCGTTGCGCGCCTCGCCGCCGCAGACGAGGCGCTGCATCCGCGTATCCGCATCATCTCGGACGAGCGCCTGACCGGCGCGCCCCGCGACAAGGTGCAGGCGCGGCTCGAGCTCTGGCTCAAGACGCACATCGAAAAGCTGCTCGGGCCGATGTTCGAGCTGTCGAAGGCCGAGGACGTCACCGGCATTGCCCGCGGCATCGCCTATCAGCTGGTCGAGGCGCTCGGCGTGCTCGAGCGTCCGAAGATCGCCAGCGAGCTGAAGGATCTCGACCAGCCCTCGCGCGCCGTGTTGCGCAAATACGGCGTCCGCTTCGGCGCCTATCACATCTATTTCCCCGGCCTGCTCAAGCCCGCCGCGCGTGCGCTCGCCGCACTGCTCTGGGCGCTGAAGCAGGACAATGTCGATCTCTCCGCGCTCTCGGGCGCGCAGCATCTGGCCTCCTCGGGCCGTACCTCGTTCCCGGTCGACAAGGCGCTGCCGCGCGATGCCTATCGCGTGCTCGGCTACAAGCAGGCCGGCGAGCGCGCCGTGCGCGTCGACATCCTGGAGCGCCTTGCCGACTTGATCCGCCCGGCGCTGGCCTGGCGCGAGAATTCGCCGGGCGAAAAGCCCGCCGGCGCGTTCGATGGCCGCAGCTTCGTGGTGACGCAGGCGATGACCTCGCTCACCGGATCTGCCGGCGAGGATTTCGCCTCCGTGCTGCGCGCGCTGGGCTATCGCATGGAGAAGCGCCCGCCGCTGCCGCCGAAGCCTGTCGTGACCGAGCCCGTCGCGACCGAGCAGGTCGTGACCGAGACCGTCGCGGCCGAGACGCCGCCCGTTGAAGGCAGCGTAGAGACCTCGACCGAGACTGCAGCCGAGGCCGTTGCCGGCCTGCCGGCTGAGGCCACGGCCGCTGATGCTACGGCCGAATCCGTCACGGTCGAAGACGCCCCCGGCATGGAGCCGCACGACGAGCCCGCTCCTGAGGAGGCTCACAAGGAGCCGGCGCTGGAAGCCTCTCCGGAAGCGCCCGTCACGCCCGAGGACGCCCCCGGCATCGCGCCGCCCGCAGAAGAGTCTGCGACGCCCGCCGAGGCTGCCGGCCTCGAAGCCGCTGCGGCCGAGACCGCCGCGACGGAAGCTGCTGCATCCCCCGATGCTGCTGCGCCTGTTGAAGCCGCTGCCGCACCCGCCGAGCCCGAGCTGGTCGAGGTCTGGCGCCCCGCCGGCCGTCACGAGGATCGCAAGCCGCGCCACGAGCGCCACCGCCATCAGCGTCACCACAACCAGCGTCGTCCGCAGGCCGGCGCTGAGGCCAGCGCTGCACCCGATGCAGCGAGTGCTGCGCCCGGCGAAGCCGCCGACGGCGCGAAGCCGGGCCATCGTCATGGCGGCGGCCATCGCCGCGATGGCGGCCGCGACTTCCGCAAGCTGCGTGAAGGCGGCGAGGGCGGTGAGCGCCGCGACGACCGCAATCGCAGCTTCCAGGGCAAGGGAGACCGCGACAAGGATCGCGATCGCAATCGCGACAACAAGAAGTTCGGCGGAGATCGCGACAAGGGCCGCGACAATCGCGGCCGCGACCGCGACAAGGGCCGCGACCGCCGTGATCGCGAGTCGGGTCCCTCGCTGCGTCCCTACGCCTCGAGCGCGAACCCGCGCGAGCGCGATCGTCCGATCGATCCGAACTCGCCCTTCGCCAAGCTCGCCGCGCTGAAAGAGCAGCTGGGGCGGAAGGAGTAATCCCACGACGACGACGACCGAGCGGCAGCGCATCGACAAATGGCTGTGGCACGCGCGCGTGGTGAAGGCGCGCACCTCCGCGGCCGAGCTCGTCGTCACCGGCCATGTCCGCGTCAACGGCGTGCGCGAGACATCGCCGGGCCATGCCATTAAGCTTGGCGACGTCCTCACCATCGCGCTCGATCGCACCGTGCGCGTGCTGAAGGTCACCGCCTTCAACGAGCGCCGTGGCGATGCCGCCTCGGCTCGCGTGCTCTATGAGGAGCTCGGCACGCGCAATTAATTGCGCTTTGCATTCATTTCTTGATCGATCAAACACACAAAGCCGTCATGATCGGGCCTTCCCGACCTTGCGGCGCCCGGCCATCCGCGCTAGGCAAGCCGCGACTTCTAAAAGAGCTTTTCGGAGCGTTGGATGACTTACGTCGTCACTGAAAACTGCATCAAGTGCAAGTACACCGACTGCGTCGAGGTCTGCCCGGTCGATTGCTTCTACGAGGGCGACAACATGCTCGTCATCCATCCCGACGAGTGCATCGATTGCGGCGTGTGCGAGCCGGAATGCCCCGCCGACGCCATCAAGCCGGACACGGAACCGGGCCTCGAAAAGTGGCTCCAGGTCAACGCCGACTACGCCAAGAGCTGGCCGAACATCACCCAGAAGAAAGAATCACCTGCCGACGCCAAGGAATTCGACGGTATGGAAGGCAAGTTCGAGAAATATTTTTCTCCGAACCCCGGCTCTGGGGACTAATTCGCGCCCAAACTTAACCCTAATAGCGGCGCTGCCGCCGAAAACCAGCCCTCAAGACCCCTAAATCATTGATTTTTGCGGGAAATGTGCTATATTGGGCACATTAAGCCGAACCCCGTCAGCCCCGTTGGCCCCTCTGGGTTCCCGTGAAACCAAATGTCGAACAGGGGCGTGGCAGTTTCCGCGCGCAGGCTGTGTCACAGAAAACGCGTAAAAAGAGTACTTCAGCGAGGGCTTCCCATAAGGAGGCCAAAAAAGTCGCCGCGGCCAGCCGTAGCGCATCCAAGGGTCGGACCGCGACGAAGGCGCCGGCTGCAAAGTCCTCGAAGAACAAAAGAAGCGCAATGCCTAACAAGACTGCCAAACCGGCCGCGAAAGCGACCGCTGCCAAGCCTGCTGCCGCCAAGCCTTTGAATGTCAAGCCTGTGACTGCCAAGGCCCCCGCTGCCAAGCCCGCCGCGACGAAGGCCCCTGTTGCCGTTGCGCCCGCCAAGGCTCCCGTCGCCGCCAAGCCGGCTGCCAAGCCCGCGGCTGCGCCGAAGGTCGAGGAAAAGAAGGTCGTGACCCAGCGTCAGGGCTTCAAGGCCAACGAATTCGTGGTCTATCCCGCTCACGGCGTCGGCCAGATCCTGGCCATCGAGGAGCAGGAGATCGCCGGTGCGAAGCTCGAGCTGTTCGTCATCAACTTCATCAAGGACAAGATGACGCTGCGCGTGCCGACCGCCAAGGTCGCCAATGTCGGCATGCGCAAGCTGTCCGATCCGGCGCTGGTCAAGAAGGCGCTGGAAACGCTCAAGGGCCGCGCCCGCGTCAAGCGCACCATGTGGTCGCGCCGCGCCCAGGAATACGAAGCGAAGATCAATTCGGGCGACATCGTCGCGATCGCGGAAGTCGTGCGCGACCTCTATCGCTCGGAATCGCAGCCCGAGCAGTCCTACTCGGAACGCCAGCTCTATGAAGCGGCGCTCGACCGCCTGTCCCGCGAGATCGCGGTGGTGCAGCACTCGACCGAGACCGAAGCGGTCAAGGAGATCGAGGCGCAGCTCGCCAAGAGCCCGCGCCGCAATGCCAAGGCGGAAGCTGCCGAGGGCGAAGCTGACACGGATGCCGAGGGTGATACCGACGATACCGATGGCGACGACAGCACCGTCGCCGACGAGGCCGCGTAAGCCGGCACCGAACGCAAGCAATCAAAAGCCCGGCCGTTTGGCCGGGCTTTTTGTTTGGCTTCCTGAGGCCGCGGGAGCTCGGCTCTACGCGCCGCGCGGCTGGGTCCAGATCGCGATCGGCTGCTGAATGCCGCGGACCGCCCGCGCCTCTCGCGCTTCCAATGTCTGAAACGTTGTGGCTGCACCGCCCAGCTCGGCCTTCGCCTGGCTGACGAGATCGTCACTTGCCACTAGCGCGCAGCCCAAGGTGCGGGTCAAGGCCTCGAGACGGCTTGCCACGTTGACGGTCGCGCCGATCACGGCAAATTCCAGACAGGTCTGCCCGAGGTCGCCGAGCACCACCGGCCCATAATGCAAGCCAAAGCTCACATGCAGCTTTGGCTCGCCTGACGCTGCCCGCTGATCGTTCCAACTCTCCGCCGCCGCGATCATCGCCTGGGCACATCGCAGCGCGTTGCTGGCGTCGTGCTCGCCGGCAAAGGGCGTTCCGAACGTCGCCATCAATCCATCCCCGAGATATTTGTCGAGCGTGCCGCTATGGCGGAAAACCTCCTGCTCCATCAATCCGTGGAATTCCCGCAACGTCCGCACAACCTCCTGCGGCGATCGTCCATCGGCAAAGGCCGTGAAGCCGACGATGTCGACGAACAGCACCGCGACGTGTTGCGTGCGCACCTGCTTCAACGGCTCGTCCTGTTTCGACAATTCCGCCACGACATTCGGTGAAAAGTAGCGCGCGAGGTTGCCGCGCTCGCGCTCCACCGCGGCATGCCGGATCAAGAGGACGTTGCTGCGGCGGACCGCGAGCGCCAAGGTCACGGCCACGATCATGAATACGACGATCTCCTGGACGCGAACGTGGAACACGATCTCGCTCGGCGAGATCATCGCAAACAAGCGCTCATCGTTGCCTGTCGCGGCCGCGATGCGGGCCGTCAGCGCAGGATCGCGATCGGGTTGCCACCAGACCCAGGCTATGCCGACAATCCAGAGCGCAGCTGTCCAGATGCCGACCGCAATGACGGTCCGCCAAGTATAGGCCAAAGTGGCGCCTGCGAGCAGGACGAAGAAATAGATGAAGTTGCCGGAATGGTACTGCATCGCGACCGGCCAGTGCGAGGCTCCGAACGGATTGGGAACCACGATGAGGCAGGTCAGCAGCGCCAGGTCGCAGAACAGGAGTGCCAATTCCGGCCGTGACAGGCCGACCCGCCCAACCCGGACCTGGGCCCAGCCGATCAGTGCGAACAAGCCGAGCAGCGCCACGTAGTAGAGCTGCTCCCAGGCGGGGTTGATCACCATGATCAGGCAGCCAATGACGACGAGGGCGACATAGCGCGCCCGCACTGCGAGTTGCAGGCCCTCCCGCTTGGCGGACGTCAGCGCGGCCTGTGCGAACTGAACTGTTTCGGCATCGCGCTCGCTCGGCGCGGGCGAATGCGCAGCCGGCAGGTTGAAGCGCTCGACGAGCATTGTCACGGCAGTCTCCTCGCTTGGGCCTTCAGCCGCTGGTTCGCTGCGCCCTTGCCGAGACGCTGATTTCGTTCCGGCGGCCTTCTCCGTCAGCCGCCGCCGCAACCGACGTCCACCAGCCCCCCAAAGCATCGATCAAGGGCACGAGCGCGTGACCGGCGGAGGTCAGATCGTACTCCACGCGCAGCGGATATCCGCCGAATTCGGTGCGGCTGACGATGCCGGCGTCCTCCAGCTTGCGAAGCTCGAGCGCGAGCATCCTGTGTGAGATGGTCGGATTATCGCGGCGCAAGTCGCTGAAGCGCTTGGTGCCCTGCTTCAGATAGTAGATCAGCAGAGTCGGCCAGCGACCGCTCAGAATCTGCATCACTTCCTCGATGGGACATCTCGACACGAGATCCTTCATCGGCGCCTCCAGGTTACAAAAAAGTTCGTAATTTACTTGATGCGGCGAGCGGCTAGGGTCGCATCACCGCTGCGCAGCGTGATCATCAGAAATCACGGAGAATGGATCATGGACCCAATTCTACTCTACGGCTTCCCGAAGGGAAGCTCCATGGGGCTCGTTGCGGCTCTCGAATGGCTGGGCAAGCCATATCGGCTGTGTCGGGTCGATATGTTGGGCGAGATGCGAAACCCGTCATACGCCCGTATCAATCCGCGACACGAGACGCCGGTCTTCATCACCGAGCAGGGCGAGGTGCTGACGGAAACGATGGCGATCGCGGCCTGGCTAGAGGCCAGGGATGTCGAACGGCGCATCAGCTTCGATCCGCTGTCACGGCAAGCCGATCGCATGCATCAGCTCATGGCGTTCGTGAATACCGGTTTCACCGCCGCCTTCGCGCCGCTGTGGGCCGCATTGGAAGCCGAAGCCATGGAGCCTGCCGCGAAGTCGGTCCTGCGCGCCTTTGGTACAGCAAGGGTCATCGAGCGTCATGACAAGCTCGAAGCGATGATCGAAGCGCAACAATTCCTGCTCGGGGAGCGGCCGACCCTCGCCGACGCCATGCTTGTCGGCGTCGCGCGCTGGCTCGACTTCCACGCGGTTGCGGAGAAGAGCCGCTGGCCGAAGCTGGCAGCGCTGCGAGCTCGCCTCGAAGCCGATCCCGCGGTCCTCTACGCCACCGCTCTGGAGGACGGCGACTCGCATCGGGGAACGGGATCGTGCACCGGCCACGTCGCGTTGACCGAATTGATCGCGCAGTTCGGCAAATAGGCAAGCAGGAGGAGCCTCGACGCGCTTCCCCCACGTGACCGAGGGCTATCGTATATGACTTGTGGAGGCGGCCGGTGCGCACGCCTCGTGCTTCGAGACGGCGCTGACGCGCCTCCTCAGGGTGAGGCTCATCAGCATCAGTGCTCGTTGAAAACTGCTTCCGCGCACTCTGCCTCATCCTGAGAGCCCGCCCAAAGCGGGCGTCTCGAAGGATGGACCGCAGGGAATGCTATCAAATGCGATAGCGCTCCTACTTCACCGGGCGCTTCTCGAGCTTCCTCGCCAGCGTCCGCCGGTGCATGCCCAGCCGGCGGGCCGCTTCCGAGATGTTGAAGTCGGTCTCGATCAAGGTCTGGTGGATGCGTTCCCATTCCAACGTCTTGATCGAGGTCGGCCGCGAATCGAGCGCGACCTCGGCGTTGCCTTCGGCCTTGTGGAAGGCGGCCTCGATGTCGTCGGTGTTCGACGGCTTTGCCAGATAGTGACAGGCCCCCAACTTGATCGCCTCGACCGCGGTGGAGATGCTGGCAAAGCCGGTCAGCACCACGATCAGCATGTCCGGGTCATGCGTGTGCAGGAGCTCGACGCAGGCAAGGCCCGAGGCGCCGCCGAGCTTGAGGTCGACCACGGCATGACCGAAAGAGCGTTCCTCCAGCACCTGGCGCACCTCCTCGATCGAGGCGGCGAGTACCACCTCGTAGCCGCGGCGCTCGAACGAGCGCTTCAGCGTGCGGGCAAAACCCGCATCGTCCTCGACGACGATCAGCGAACGGTCAGGCGTCAAAATTCCCTCCGATCGCCAATGTTGCGAGCGGCAGCGTGAGGCGCACCGTGGCGCCGCGCTTCCTGTGGTTCTTGGCGCTCACGGTGCCCCCCAATTTGCGCACGACGTTCACCACCAGGAACAGGCCGAGCCCGCCGCCGGCACGACCCTTGCTCGACTGGTAGGGCTTCCCCAGCTGCGCCAGCATCTCCGGCGCAAAGCCCGGGCCGCGGTCGGAGATCGACAGCACGAGATTGTCGCCCTCGCGCTCGGCGACGAGCTCGACCCACTCGCGCGAGACCTCATAGGCGTTATCGAGCACGTTGAAGATCACCTGCTTCAGCGCGACGTCGGAGACGATTGCGACGTCCTCGCCGAAGGTGTTGACGAAGTAGAGCGTGCGGGCGGAGCGCGCATTGCGCCATTCGTCGACCAGCGCGGTGACGAAGGCCGTCACCGTCGTCGGTGAGGAGCCTTCGCCGCGCGCTTCGCCCGCCGACACCAGGATGCCTGTCACGATCGACTTGCAGCGCTGCAACGAGGTTTCCATCTCCGCGAGGTCCTCGGCAAGCTCCTGATCGGCGGCAAGATCGGGCATGCGGCGCCAGTCGCTGAGGATTACCGAGAGCGAGGCGAGCGGCGTGCCGAGCTCATGCGCCGCACCGGAGGCGAGCAGGCCCATGCGCACGATATGGTCCTGTTCGGCGGCATGCTGGCGCAGCGCCGCCAGATGCGCGTCGCGCTCGCGCAAATTCCTGTTGATGCGGGTGACGAACACGACGAGCAGCACGGCGTTGAGCACGAAGCCCAGGAGCATGCCTGTTACGGTGAGCGTATAGGTCTCGCTCAACGGATTGGGCGGCAGATCGAGCGGCCGGTAGGCCAATGTCAGCCAGACGAAGCTGGCGCAGGTCAGCGCCACCAGCGACCAGGTCGATCGGGCATCGAGCAGCACCGCACCGAGCGTCACCTGGAGCAGGAACAGCGAGGTGAAGGGATTGGTGGCGCCGCCGGAGAGATAGAGCTGCGCGGTCAGCGCGGCGACGTCCAGTATCAAGGCGACCAACAGCTCGTTGTTGGTGATCGCAGCGCGATGGCGCACCCAGACCAGGCTGGAGACGTTGAGCAGCACCAGCGCGCCGATCACCGCGCCCATCCGCTCCAGCGGCAGGGGGATGTCGAGGCCGAAATGCACGGCACCGATGGTCACGATCTGGCCGACCACCGCGGTCCAGCGCAGCTGGATCAGCAGCGCCATGTTCTTGCGGTTGGTCTCGTCCTCGGTCGGCATGGTGCCGATCAGCTCGCTGCGCGCGTCGGCCTGCGATTGCAGCGTGACGGCTTGCCCGTCACGCCCAAGCGTCTGGGAAAGCGTCTTCCCGTCGTCAGGTCGGCTCGACGATCGTTCCAGCATCTGATCCCGTCCTGCGGGCGACGGCATCCGAGCCGCCGGCCTTGTCGTGGACGAAGCGCTTGCGACGGAACAGCCCGCCGCCGAATATGACGAAAAGTCTGCCGGCCAGCATGAAAGCCAGGGCAAACCACGTCAGCGCGTAGATCAGGTGGTTATTGGGAAAGCGGATCACGGTCAATCCGCCGATTGGGCCGCCGGCGATTTGTGATCCGGCGTCGGCGTCCACGAAGAAGGGCGCGACCTCGCGAAGGCCGCGCGCCGCCGCAATGGCGGCGACGTCCCGCGAGTACCAGCGGTTGTGCTGGGGCACGTTGGTCCGCAAGAAGCCGCCCTTCGGCTCGGTGATGCGCAGGAGGCCGGTGATCTCGACCCGACCTTGCGGATTGCCGTCCCGGCGCGTCGATGCGTCGCGGCGCTCGGACGGCACGAAGCCGCGATTGATCAGGACCAGCATGCCGTCGTCGCGCGCAAGCGGCGTCAGCACCCAATAGCCGGGGCCTTCCTCGGTGACGGCCTGAACCAGCGTCTCGCTCTCATGCAGGAAGCGCCCGCTGAGGCTGACGTGCCTGTATTCGTCATTTGCGGCGCTAACGGTGGACCACGCCGCGGGCGAGGGGATCGGCTGAGCCGGCGCGTGGACGCGCTGCTCGATCCGGTCGATCAGCGCCAGCTTCCAGGCGCGGCGCTCGATCTGCCAGACGCCAAGCGCGATCAGAAGCACGAAAGCAATGAGCGAGAGGACCGTGAGCCACAAGGACGGCGACCGCGCAGCCTTGCTGCGCGCATCTCCGTCCTCACCCGTCACGGTCCCGGTTTCGCTCACTTCATGCCGCTCATCTGGTGCATCGGCATCATGTTGCTGTTGAGGTGGCTCATCACCCACAGCGAACCCGACAGTGCGATCACCACCATCACGATGGTGAAGATCAGCGCCATCATGGTCCAGCCGTTCTCGGAGGTCGTGTTCATGTGCAGGAAGTAGACCATGTGCACGACGATCTGCACGATTGCGAAGGCCATGATCACCAGCGCGGTGATCTGCTTGCTCGGCAGCGCGCCGCTCATCACCAGCCAGAACGGGATCGCGGTGAGCACGACCGAGAGCACGAAGCCGAGCATGTAGCCCGAGAACGTGCTGTGGGCGTGGCCGCCCTCGTGGTGATGGTCGTGCGCGCCGGCTGCGTGGGTATCGGTGCTCATCGCAGAACTCCCAGGAGATAGACGAAGGTGAAGACGCCGATCCAGACCACGTCGAGGAAGTGCCAGAACATCGACAGGCACATCAGGCGGCGGCGGTTGGCCTCGATCAGGCCGAACTTTCCGACCTGCACCATCAGCGTCACCAGCCAGATCAGGCCGCAGGTGACGTGAAGGCCGTGGGTGCCGACCAGGGTGAAGAAGGCGGAGAGGAAGGCGCTGCGCTGCGGCGTGGCGCCCTCGTGGATCATGTGGGCGAACTCGAAGAGCTCGATGCCGATGAAGGCGAGGCCGAACAGGCCGGTGATCGCGAGCCAGACCTGCGTCTGCGCGACCTTGTTCTGCTGCATCGTCAGCATGGCGAAGCCGTACGTGATCGAGGACAGCAGCAGCATGGACGTGTTCACCGCGACCAGGTTCAGGTCGAACAGGTCCTTCGGCGCGGGGCCGGCGGCGTAATTGCCGCCGAGCACGCCGTAGGTGGCGAACAGGATCGCAAAGATGAGACAGTCGCTCATCAGATAGATCCAGAAGCCGAGCGAGGTGCTCCAGCCTTCCGGATGCGGATGCTCGTCGGCGAGGTAGAAGACCGGTTCGCCGGTCTGCGAGGGATGAACAGCGGCAGTCATTTACTTGGCTCCGGCGAGCAGCTTGGTGCGCGCGTCCTCGGTCCGGATGACGTCGTCAGCCGGAATGTCGAAGTCGCGGTGATAGTTGAAGGTGTGGCCGATCCCGACGGCGAGCATCGCGATGAAGCTCAGGGCGGCGAGCCACCACATGTACCAGACGAGAGCAAAGCCCATCGCGGTGGCGAAGCCGGCGAGGATGATGCCGGTGCCGGTGCTGCTGGGCATGTGGATCGGCTTGAACCCGGTGAGCGGACGCTGATAGCCGCGCCGCTTCATGTCCCACCACGCGTCATTGTCGTGAACGACCGGGGTGAAGGCGAAGTTGTAGTCCGGCGGCGGCGAGGACGTCGCCCATTCCAGCGTGCGCGCGTCCCAGGGATCGCCGGTGACGTCCTTGAGCTGCTCGCGCTTGAGCAGGCTGACCGCGAACTGCATCAGCATCGCGAGGATGCCGATGAAGACGAACACGGCACCGATTGCGGCGATGACGAACCAGATCTGCAACGACGGATCGTCGAACACGCGCAGGCGGCGGGTCACGCCCATCAGGCCGAGCACGTAGAGCGGCATGAAGGCCAGGTAGAAGCCCGTGACCCAGAACCAGAACGACATCTTGCCCCAGAACGGATCGAGCTTGAAGCCGAACGCCTTCGGGAACCAGTAGTTGATGCCGGCGAACGCGCCGAACACCACGCCGCCGATGATCACGTTGTGGAAGTGCGCGATCAGGAACAGGCTGTTGTGCAGCACGAAGTCGGCCGGCGGCACCGCGAGCAGAACGCCGGTCATACCGCCGATCACGAAGGTCAGCATGAAGGCGATGGTCCACATCATCGGCAGCTCGTAGCGGATGCGGCCGCGATACATCGTGAACAGCCAGTTGAACATCTTCGCGCCCGTCGGGATCGAGATGATCATCGTGGTGATGCCGAAGAACGAGTTGACGCTGGCACCCGAGCCCATCGTGAAGAAGTGGTGCAGCCAGACCAGGTAGGACAGGATGGTGATGACCACAGTGGCGTAGACCATCGAGGTGTAGCCGAACAGCCGCTTGCCCGAGAAGGTCGAGGTGACCTCGGAGAAGATGCCGAAGGCCGGGAGAACCAGGATGTAGACTTCGGGGTGGCCCCAGATCCAGATCAGGTTCACGTACATCATCGGGCTGCCGCCGAAATCGTTGGTGAAGAAGTTGGTGCCGACGTAGCGGTCGAGCGACAGCAGCGCGAGCACCACGGTCAGGACCGGGAAGGAGGCGACGATCAGCACGTTGGTGCAGAGCGAGGTCCAGGTGAACACCGGCATCTTCATCATGGTCATGCCGGGGCAGCGCAGCTTGACGATGGTGCAGATCAGGTTGATGCCGGATAGCGTCGTGCCGACGCCGGCGACCTGCAGCGCCCAGATGTAATAGTCGACGCCGACATCGGGACTGTAGCCGATGTTCGACAGCGGCGGGTAAGCCAGCCAGCCGGTGCGGGCGAATTCGCCGATGAACAGCGAGGCCATCACCAGCACCGCGCCGCCGACCGTCATCCAGAAGCTGAAATTGTTCAGGAACGGGAACGAGACGTCGCGCGCGCCGATCTGCAGCGGCACGACATAGTTCATCAGGCCGGTGACCAGCGGCATCGCCACGAAGAAGATCATGATCACGCCGTGGGCGGTGAAGATCTGGTCGTAGTGATGGGCGTTGAGATAGCCTTCGGAGCCGTTGAACGCGAGCATCTGCTGGCCGCGCATCATCAGCGCGTCGGCAAAGCCGCGCAGCAGCATCACGATGCCGAGGATCATGTACATGATGCCGATGCGCTTGTGGTCCACCGTGGTGAACCATTCGCGCCAGAGATAGCCCCAGAGGCGGAAATAGGTGAGGCCGCCGAGCAGCGCGGCGCCGCCGAGCGCGACCACTACGAAGGTGCCGACGACGATCGGCTCGTGCAGCGGCAGCGATTCGAGGCCGAGCCGGCCGAAGATGAGCTTGAGAAGATCAGGAGACATGCGCGTTCTCTTTAGGAATCTGACTTCAGGAATCGGACTTGGGACGCTGTCCGAGGAAGAAGGACGAGGACTTCAGCGGCGTGAACGACGGCCGCTTCAGGCCGGCACCCAGGAGCGGCGCGAAATCGGTCGGAGCCTTGATCGAGGCGGTGGTCTGCCCCTGCGGCGCATCCGGCGTGCAGGTGCCGGCGACGAAGGTCGGCTCGGGTCCGAGCACCGTGCCGCGGCGGGCATACTTGTCGTAGGCGAGTGGCAGGGTGTTGTTCAGGCCCTGATGGCCGTTGCCGCCCTTGGCGTCGATCGCCATCATCTCGCTCTGACACATCTTGCCGGTCTCGACGCACATGTTGAGGATCAGGCGGTAGAGATCGGCATCGACGGTGCCCCAGCGCCGCACCGGCTCGTTCTGGCTGGGCTTCTCCAGCTGGAGATATTCGGCGCGGCCGAGCGAGCCGCCGGCCGACTTGGCGCTGGCGATCCAGGCGTCAAAACCCTTGTCGTCGAGCCCCTTGAAGTTGAAGTGCATGCCGGAGAAGCCGGCGCCGCTATAGTTCGCCGAAAAACCCTTGTAGGTGCCGGCGTGGTTGACGACGGCGTGGAGCTTGGTCTCCATGCCCGGCATCGCATAGATCTGGCCGGCGAGCGCGGGGATGTAGAACGAGTTCATCACCGAGGACGCAGTGATGCGGAAGGTGATCGGGCGATCGACCGGAGCTGCGAGCTCATTGACGGTGGCGATGCCGTAGTCCGGGTAGATGAAGAGCCACTTCCAGTCGAGCGCGACGACGTCGACCTCGAGCGGGGCCTTGGACTTGTCCACGGCGCGCTCGGCATGAATGCGGCCGAGGGTGCGATAGGGATCGAGCAGATGCGTGCCCATCCAGGTCAGCGCGCCCAGGCAAATGATGATGAGAAGCGGCGCCGACCAGATCACCAGCTCGAGCTTGGTCGAGTGATCCCAGTCCGGCTCGTAGCGGGCCTCGGTGTTGGACTGGCGGTAGCGCCAGGCGAACAGCACCGTCAGCGCCATCACGGGCACGACGATCAGCAGCATCAGGACGGTGGAGATGATGACGAGGTCGCGCTGTTGCGCGGCGATATCGCCGGCTGGCGCCAGCACGACATAGTCGCAGCCGCTGAGCGCAGCAGCCAGAGGTAGTAGCGCCAGGATCTTGAGACGAGACACGGGCCGAGCCTTATGAGAATGAGTTTCCTTTGGGGGCCAAGGGGTAGCTGCGGCGCAACAATGGGGACATTGGACAATTTGTCCAATGTTGCAGTGCGGGAGGTTGGGCCAGATAGGGCCAGATTGCCTGGGCCCCGCCGGGCGGTCGGCTTTGGTTTTCAGGACGTTAAGGGCGCACGAATGGCGACGGCACAGACCCCCGCAATGGCAAACCTCCACACGGGCGAGCACGGCCACGACCAGGCCAGTCCCGGCGAGATCGCCATCGGCGTCATCATCGGCCGTACCTCGGAATTCTTCGACTTCTTCGTCTTCGCGATCGCCTCGGTGATCGTGTTTCCGCGTCTGGTTTTTCCGTTCGCGAGCGAGCTGACCGGGACCCTCTATTCCTTCATGGTCTTCGCGCTGGCCTTCATGGCCCGTCCGATCGGCACCGTCATTTTCATGACGATCGACCGGGAATACGGCAAGACGGCCAAGCTGATCTCGGCGCTATTCCTGCTCGGCACCGCCACCGTCGCGCTCGCGTTCCTGCCCGGATATCAGGAGATCGGCGTCGCCGCGATCTGGCTGCTGGCGCTGGCGCGCATCGCGCAGGGTCTGGCCTGGGGCGGCGCCTGGGACGGCATGGCTTCGCTGCTGGCGCTGAATGCGCCGGCCTCCCAGCGCGGCTGGTATGCGATGGTGCCGCAGCTCGGCGCGCCGCTCGGGCTGATCGTGGCGAGCGCGCTGTTCGCCTATTTCGCCGGCCTCCTCTCGGCCGATGATTTCTTCGACTGGGGCTGGCGCTATCCGTTCTTCGTCGCCTTCGCCATCAATGTCGTCGCGCTGTTCGCGCGCCTGCGCATGGTGACGACGGAAGAATACGCCACGCTGTTCGAGACCCGTGAACTCCAGCCGGCGCGGATCTCAGAGACGGTCGCGCGCGAAGGCCAGACCATCATGCTAGGGGCCTTCGCGCCGCTGGCGAGCTTCGCGCTGTTTCACATGGTCACGGTGTTCCCGCTGTCCTGGGTGTTCCTGTTCACCCACGAAAGCCCGGTGCGCTTTTTGATCATCGAGATCGTCGCCGCCGTGTTCGGCGTCGCCGCGATCGTGGCCTCCGGCATCATTGCCGACCGCGTCGGCCGCAAGTCGCTGCTGATGGGATCGGCGATCGCGATCGCGATCTACAGCGGCTTCGCGCCGCAGCTGCTCGACGCCGGCGCGTTCGGCGAGACCATCTACATGGTGATCGGCTTCATCCTGCTCGGCCTGTCATTCGGCCAGTCGTCGGGCGCGATCGCCTCGAATTTCCGGCAGGCCTATCGCTACACGGCGTCGGCGCTGACCTCCGACATGGCCTGGCTGTTCGGCGCCGGCTTCGCCCCGCTGGTCGCGCTGCTGCTCGCCACCAATCTCGGCGTCATCGCCTCGGGTGCGTATCTGTTGTCCGGCGCGTTCTGGACCCTGCTCGCGCTCTGGCTCAGCGGCCAGCGCGAGGCGGGGGATATGGACGCAGGGCGCTGATCACGCAGCGCATGCAGGGGTGGGCAACGGCGCTGGTTGCGCCGTGCCCACCTCTAGGCATCACCCCTCCCGCTGCCGCAACAGCGCTTCGACATCCAGCCGCTTGGTGAACATCGCGAGCTTCCCGTCAGGCCCGAACGGCCATTGCTCCCGCGGCTTGTCCCAATACAGCTCCACGCCGTTCTGGTCGGGATCACGCAGGTAAAGCGCCTCGCTGACGCCATGGTCGCTGGCGCCATCGAGCGCAATCCCGGCCGTGAGCACCCGATGCAGCGCATCCGCCAGCGCAGGGCGCGTCGGAAACAGGATCGCGGTGTGATAGAGCCCGGTCGCATCAGGCGGCGGCGGTGAGCCGCCCTTGCTCTCCCAAGTGTTGAGCCCGATGTGGTGGTGATAGCCGCCGGCCGCGATGAAGGCCGCCCCCGAGCCCATCCGCTGCATCAGCTCGAAGCCGAGCACGCCGCAATAGAAGCCGAGCGCACGATCGAGATCGGCGACCTTGAGATGGACGTGGCCGATCCTGGTGCCGGCAGGAATGGTGGGGCTTTGCGACATGTGAATGCTCCCTCGAAAACATGCACGTAAGCCCCGCTTCGAGCCAGTGCTACGGCCAAACTCGAAACCCATCGTTTCTGAATGGGAAACTAAGCCAGCTCCGACACCTCGCCCTCGGGCAGGCCGAACTCGAACGTGTTCAGCGTCATCGACACCAGCGTGTAGTAGCCGCACAGCCCGATGACCTCGACGACGCCGCGCTCGCCGAGCAGCTTGACCGCTTCGTCGTAGAGACCTTTCTCGACGCCGTGGCCCTCGTGCAGCGACTTCGCGAGATCGTAGATCATCTTCCCCATGGGATCGTCGAAATCGGGGGTGCGGCGGTCGCGGATCGCATCGATGATCTCGCCCTTCATGCCGCCGTCGAGCGCGAGGCGCTTGTGCGCGTACCATTCGTAATGCGCGGTCCAGTGCCGCGCCGTCACCAGGATCGCGATCTCCGACAGCTTGGCCGGGAAGATCGTGTCGAAGCGCATGACCTCGCCGAGCCGCGTGGCGTGCCGGGCCATCTCGGGACTATTGAGCCAAGCCATCATCGGAGGCGGCGGCTTGCCGCGCTTGCCGGCGATCGACTCGTCATAGGTCTGCCGCTGGCTCTCGTTCATTTCGCCAGGCGAAAGAAGTTTTAGGCGCATTGTCGTTTCCTCTTTGTTTTCAAGGCTCGCCGCAGCAATGACTATAACCGATAAGTGGTTGAATTCCGCGGGGGCTTGGCCCAGACTCGCTGTCAACAATTCGAATGTTGGGTGATGGAAACGACCAATGACCGATCTCAAAACCAGCGATTCTGAATTCGCCGATCTCGAAACATTCCGCAACGAGACCCGCGCCTGGCTGGAGGCCAATTGCCCGCCGGAGATGCGCAAGCCCGCAACGTCCGATGCCGACGTGTTCTGGGGCGGACGCAACGCGAAATTCTCGTCCGAGCCGCAGCGCATCTGGTTCGAGCGCATGCGCGACAAGGGCTGGACCGTGCCCGACTGGCCGAAGGAGTATGGCGGCGGCGGCTTAAGCGCTGCCGAGCACAAGGTGCTGCGTGCGGAGATGGCGCGGATCGGCGCGCGGCCGCCGCTGTCGAGCTTCGGCATCTGGATGCTCGGGCCGGCGCTCTTGAAATACGGCAACGAGGCCCAGAAGAAGGAGCATCTGCCGAAGATCGCCGCGGGCGAGATCCGTTGGTGCCAGGGCTATTCGGAGCCGAACGCCGGTTCCGACCTCGCTTCGCTCCAGACCCGCGCCGAGAGCGATGGCGACGACTTCATCATCAATGGCCAGAAGATATGGACGTCCTACGCCAATTACGCCGACTGGATCTTCTGCCTGGTCCGCACCGACCCGGCCGCGAAGAAGCATGACGGCATCAGCTTCATCCTGTTCGACATGACCTCCAAGGGCGTCTCGACCAAGCCGATCCTGCTGATCTCGGGCTACTCGCCGTTCTGCGAGACCTTCTTCGACAATGTCCGCGTGCCGAAGTCGCATGTCGTCGGCACCATCAACCGCGGCTGGGACGTCGCGAAATATCTGCTCCAGCACGAGCGCGCGATGATCTCGGGGATGGGCGAGCGCGGCGTCGGCCGGCCGCTCGGCCAGATCGCGGCCGATTCCGTCGGCACCGATGGGCAGGGCAGGCTCGACGACGCCATGCTGCGCGGTAGAATCGCGACCTTCGACGTCGATGAAGCCGCGCTGGCGGCCTGCGCCGAGCGCGCGGTCGATCTCGCCAAGGCCGGGCAGGCGCATCCGGCGTTCTCCTCGGCGATGAAATATTACGGCACCGAGCTCAACAAGCGCCGCCACGAGATCCTGATGTCGGCGGGCGGCGTCGATGCGCTGGAATGGGAGAGTGAGCGCTCCAGGCAGGGCGCGCGCCCGCGCGCCTGGCTGCGCACCAAGGCCAACTCGATCGAGGGCGGCACGTCCGAGGTCATGCTCGGCATCGTCGCCAAGCGCATCCTAGATCTGCCGGGGGCGTGAGGTTTCCGTCATTCCGGGGCGCGACGAAGTCGCGAGCCCGGAATCCATTCATCCTCCCCCTCTGCCGCCCGATGGATTCCGGGCCTGCGCCTGCGGCGCATCCCGGAATGACGAGACAACATAAATTTCGAATCGGAAACAAGCACATGGCCCTCGTCCTCACCGAAGAACAATCCATGCTCCGCGACTCCGCGCGCGGGCTGATCAGCGACAAGGCGCCGGTGTCGCACCTGCGCCACTTGCGCGACAGCAAGGACCCCACCGGTTTCTCCAAGCAGCTCTGGCATTCCTTCGCTGAGATGGGGTTTGCCGGCTTGCTCGTGCCGGAAGAGTTCGGCGGCAGCGGTCTCGGCTACGTCGAAGCCGGAATTGTCATGGAGGAGATCGGCCGCACCTTGATGCCATCGCCCTTCCTCGCGACGTCAGTGGTGGCGGCATCAGTGCTGACCCGCGCCGGCAATGTCGCGCAGAAATCGGAATATCTGTCGAAGATCGCGAACGGCTCGCTGCTCGCGACGCTCGCGATCGACGAGGGCGCCAAGCATCGCCCGCTGCAGATCAGCCTCAAGGCCGCGCGCGCCGGCAACGGCTTCAAGCTCTCCGGTGCCAAGGCGCTGGTGATCGACGGTCATGTCGCCGATCTCCTCATCGTCGCCGCGCGCACCGCGGGCTCTGCCGGCGAACGCGAGGGCCTGACGCTGTTCCTGGTCAACCCCAAGGCCAAGGGCGTTGCGATCGAGCGCACCATCATGGTCGATGCGCACAATGCGGCGCGGATTGAATTCGCCAATATCGAGGTCACCGCCGACAGCGTGCTCGGCGAGGTCGACCAGGCGGCCGGCCTGCTCGATGGCGTGCTCGACATCGGCCGCGGCGCCGTCGCCGCCGAAATGGTCGGCCTCAGCGACGAGGTGTTTGGCCGCACCGTCGAGTATCTGAAGAGCCGCAAGCAGTTCGGCAAGCTGATCGGCGAATTCCAGGCGCTGCAGCATCGCGCCGCCGAGCTCTATATCGACATCGAGATCACCCGTGCCGCCACCATGAAGGCGCTGCAGGCGCTCGATGCCGACCTTGCCAAGGCCGCACCCGCCGTCGCCGTCGCCAAGGCGCGCGCCGGCACCACCGCCACGCGCGCGGTGCAGGAAGGCGTGCAGATGCACGGCGGCATGGGCGTGACCGACCAGTTCGACATCGGCTTCTTCATGAAGCGCGCCCGCGTCTGCGAGGAGCTGTTCGGCGATGCGAACTACCACACCGAGCAGCTGGCGCGCGCGCGGGGGTATTGAGATGCTCTCGTAGGGTGGGTTAGCACTGCAGAAGCGCGAAGCGCATCTGCAGTGCGTAACCCACCATCTTCGTCCGGCAAACGCGGAAGCATGGTGGGTTACGCCGAGCAATTGCGCTTAGTGCAATTGCAAGGCTAACCCACCCTACGACGTTCGCCGGAGACACCCCTTACCGCATCGGCGGTGCGTACTGCACACCGCCTGCGTTCCACAGCTGGTTCATGCCGCGCGGGATCTTCAGCTTCGACTTCTCGCCGATGTTGCGATCGTACATCTCGCCGTAATTGCCGACGTGGCGGATGATGCGCGCGGCCCAGTCCTTGGTGAGGCCGAGCTGCTCGCCGTAGCGGCCTTCGGTGCCGACGAGGCGCATCACCTCCGGCTTCTTCGACTTCAAGGCCTCGTCGATGTTCTCCGAGGTCACGCCGAGCTCCTCGGCGTTGATCATCGCGTAAAGCGTCCACTTCACGATCATCATCCAGTCGTCGTCGCGCTGGCGCACCACGGGGGCGAGCGGCTCCTTGGAGATCATGTCCGGCAGGATCATGTGGTCGCCGGGCTTCGTCAGGTTCAGCCTGAGAGCATAGAGCTGAGAAACGTCGGCGGAGAACGTGTCGCACTTGCCGGTGTCGTACGCCTTCACCACGTCGTTGAGGTTATCGAACTTCACCTCTTCATACTTCATGTTGTTGATGCGGAAGTAATCGGCGACGTTGAGTGTCGTCGTGGTTCCGTTCTGCACGCAGACCTTGCTGTCTGCCAGGTCGAGCGAGGTCTCCTTGTTGCGCGTGCGCGGCACCATGAAGCCGACGCCGTCGTAATAGGCCACGGCCGGGAAATACAAATCGTAGTCGAGCTCGCGCGCCATGCTCCAGGTCGTGTTGCGCGAGAGGATGTCCACCTTGCGGCTCTGCAGCTCCTTGAAACGCTCGTTGGCATCGAGCGGAACGAACTTCGCCTTGCCGGGGTCGTTGAAGATCGCAGCGGCCACCGCGCGGCAGAAATCGACGTCGAAGCCGGTCCAGTTGCCCTTGTCGTCGGGGATCGAGAAGCCCGGGAGGCCCTTGTTGACGCCGCACAGCACCTCGCCGCGGCGAACCGTGCGCCTCAGGGTGCGGGTGTCGTAAAACTCGTAAATGATCGCGCCGATGGCGACCAGCACGGCGATGGCGACCCCGATCAGCAGGCCGCCACGAAAAGTGCGCATCATGTTGCTCTCTCGAAAAATCGGGAAAAGGAATCAGGCGAGGACGGAGTGCATGATCCGGATCCGGACGACCGCGTTGGCGCAAGGCACGCTGCGGCCGTCCGAAGCAATCATGCCGGGATCATGAACCTTAGAGCTCGGGCTTCTGCCGGATGACCACCTTGGTGCCGACAGGGACGCGATCGTAGAGGTCGGCGACGTCGGCGTTGACCAGGCGGAAGCAGCCCGAGGACACCTTGGTGCCGATCGTGTCGGGTCGGTTGGTGCCGTGGATGCGGTAGACGGTGGTGCCGAGATACATGGCGCGGGCGCCCAGCGGATTGCCGGGTCCGCCGGCCATGAAGCGCGGCAGATAGGGCTGGCGCTGGATCATCTCCGGCGGCGGCGTCCAGTCCGGCCACTCCTTCTTGTTGGTGATGGTCACCAGCCCCTGCCACTGGAAACCGTCGCGGCCGACGCCGATGCCATAGCGGATGGCGCGCCCGCCGGGCTGCACCAGATAGAGGTGACGTTCGGCGGTCGAGACGATGATGGTGCCCGGCGGCTCGGTGGTGCGGAAGTAGACCACCTGCTTCTGCCATTCCGGCTCGAGCTGGTATCCGTCATCGGCGATCAGGCCCGGCTCGTCGCCGCGGTCCGGCTGCTGGGCGAAGGCGTGGGGCGTGGACAGCACCAGTCCCATCGCAGCCACGAAAATCCCGGTCAGGCGACGAAAATTCGTCATTTCAAGCTCTCCCCGCTGCCACAGCGCAAATCATTCGGAACCATCAAACCTGAGGGGCAAGTTCATGGCAAGTTGATGGCGCGCCGTCCTGGCATGTCACGAGAATGCTTGGTTTTTTGACGGGCCCGGCGCAATGCCACGAACAGGGGATGGCGCGAAAAGCATAGGTGGTACCGCAGTGGTGGTCCGCTCCCTCCCCCGCTCGCGGGGGAGGGTTGGGGAGAGGGTGCTTCCGCAATGGGACACTCCCCCAGAGGATAGAACCCTCACCCGCCGCTACGCGGCGACCTCTCCCGCAAGCGGGAGAGGCTCAGACCGACTGCGCGGTGAGATCGAGGTCGGCAATTTGCGCCCGTTCAGATCTTGTTGCTCTCCGCCGGGATCCCGAGCCGCCGCACGATCTCCGCCGCGACGGCGCGGGCCTCGACGCGCGAGCCGATGCGGGGGCTGCGAAACCGCCGCCCCGAATGCAGCCGGATCACCACGATGCAATGCTCGTCCTCGGAGCGGCCGCGGCGCTCGACCGTGATCGACTTGACGTCGGGTCCGGTGATTTGGTCGGCGCGCAGGCTGCCGTCGCCCCACAGGCGCTCGACGCGAATATCGTTCGGTCGAATGACCCAGAACGCGCCGGTCGCAAGGTTGGCATAGCGATAGATGGTGAATGCCGCGATCGCACCCAGCGGCAGCAGCAGGATATCGACATGGCTGGGGGAAAGGCCGCGCCACAGCTTGTAGGCATAGGGGGCTGCGGACAAAGCCACCGCGATCAGTGCGACGATGCGGATCTCCCGTGCAGGAAACGCCTCGAGAGGCTCGCCGAGATGCATCTCCGGATTGCTGGCATCGAGCGGGTTGCTCGGCGCCTCGACATTGGGAACGTCAAAATGCGCCGCGATCCACGCCACGGTGTCGCGGACATGGGTGACGTCGGAAATCGGCGGCGAGGTCAGCCGCTCGCCCGAGGCCAGGGTGAAGACGAGCTGGAAGCGGGCCTTCACCCGCTTGCTGCCGGGGACCTGTAGCGCCGTGATCTCGTCCTTGCCGACGAGGCGCGTCCGGAGCTTTCCGAACGGCCGCTGCCGCCCGATCAGGATCTCGTCCGGCGTGATGATCCACACCACCGCCGGCGCCATCATGATGCCGACGACGAATCCGGCTCCCACCAGCAGCGCCACCGTCGATATCGTGATTTCCAGGAGGTCCTGCGTGAACAGTCCCGGCGTGAAGCAGAGCGCAACGGCAGCCGCAGAGCCGGCCACGACCAGCCGCTGCGCGATCGAGGAGCCTTCACGAAGGCGGATGTCGGTGCTGGTGGTCGCGTCCATTGCGGGCGGCTGATTGCGTCGATTGCGAAACTCCACGGACGGCTCCGTGGAGTCAAGCAACAAGGGCGACAATTGAAGCCCGCCGCGCGATGACCGTGCGGCGTCAGCTGCTCGCGTTCAGCAGCTTGGCCACCGTGCGATCGATCTCGTCATAGCTGCCTTCGCCGGCATGCTGGAACACGATCTTGCCGCTCTGGTCGACGATGTATTGCGCCGGCCAGTATTGATTGCGATAGGCGTTCCAAGTCTTGGACTCATTGTCCTGCGCCACCGGATAGGTGATGCCATGGCGCTTCAGCGCGGCCTGCACGTTGGCGGCCGAGCGCTCGAACGGGAATTCCGGCGTGTGCACGCCGACCACGACGAGGCCTCGATCCCGGTACTTGGCGTAGAGGCCGGTGACATGCGGCAGCGTGTTGACGCAGTTGACACAGCCATAGGTCCAGAAATTGACCAGCACGACCTTGCCGCGGAGATCGGCGATATGAAGCGGCTTCGAGTTGAACCAGTTGGTGATGCCGGTGAAGTCGGGCGCGGCCTGCTGGTTCGCGGCGGCGGTGACGACAGGCGCGGCGCGTGCGGCCTCGTCGCAGATGCCGGGGATGACGGCGCCGGTCACTGCGATGCCGATCAGTGCAGCAGACATTGCGAGCAGCTTGAGAGTCATGGAAAGCGTCCTCCGGTGAAGATGAGGTGGGATCACAGGCCGATCTGGCCGGTGGGGTAGAAGCCGGTGAGCCACGCCACAATCAGCGTGTCGTATTGAAAATAGGCGGCGACCGCGAAGCCGATCACGACGACGCCAAAGCCCTGCTGCAGCCGCGGTGAGATCCGGGCCAGGCTGCGTACGCGCGTGGTCGCGGCCTGTCCGCCATAGGCTATTCCAAGCATCGGGATCGCAGCGCCAATGGCATAGGCGACCAGCAGCGTGCCGGCCCAGGCAACGTTCTTCGACGTCGCCACCAGCGTCAGGATCGAGCCGAGCACGGGCCCTGCGCAGGGCGTCCAGACCAGTCCCAAGGTGGTGCCGAGGATCAGCCCACCGAGCGCGCCGTCGCGCTGCGTAGCGCCGATGTTGCCGAGATCGAGCCAGCCGTTGATCCGGATCGACAGCCATTCGAACGGCGCCGGCCACAGCATCAACAGGCCGAAGCCGAGCAGCAGGACCGCTGCCGCTTCGCGCAGCACGTTCGGATCGAAATCGAAGGCCCGCGTGATCGCGCCGAGCGCCAGCGCGACCATCGAGAAGGAAAAGACGAAGCCGAGCGCGATCATCGCGGGTCGCAGATGCCCCGCGCGCCCGATCGAGGCGCCGAGCAGGATCGGCAACATTGGCAGCGTGCAGGGCGCGGCGATGGTGAGGATGCCGGCGAGGAGAGCAAAGAGCAGGTCGAGCATGAGGCACTCGTGAGGGAGGTCACGAGGGCTGTTCGCGTGCGGTGGGGCGGTCGTTACGCCGCGTCACGGCTTCGTGACGGGGCTTTGAGGCATTCTGTTCGACACGACGGCGCTGCGCGCCACCCCAAAATAAAAACGACCCGGACGGGGCATCGTCCGGGTCGCTGGAGGTCTTGGGAGGTTTAACGAAACCGTATGGGAGCTTTATAGAAGGGAAGTTTTTCCGCCTGATGTTGTCGTTTGTTTCAATTGTTTCGTCAGTGGTAACGCTTCCGTGTCCGGGGAGAGGGCCAAAACGGAGGTCCTATCCCCTTGAAAATATTATTGTTAAGCGGCGAAACGGTCGACGCCGGCGCCCTTAAGCAAATCGGCGAGTTGCTTGCGGGCATAGAACATCCGCGTCTTCACCGTGCTCTGGGGGATGCCGATGATCTGGCCGACCTCCTCCACCGACTTCTCGTGGTAGTAGACGAGGTTGATGATCTCGCGGTGCGCCGGCGACAGCTTCTGCACGCAGGCGCGCAGGATGGCGCTGGTGTCGCTGCGGTCGAGCGAGGTCTCCGGCGTGTCGCAACCATCAGGGATCTGACGCACGTCCTCCTGATCGATGTCCTCAAAGCGGCGCTGGCGCATCGCGGTCAGCGCCTTGAAGCGGGCGATCGAGAGCAGCCAGGTGGACACCTGCGAGCGGCCCTGGAATTGGCCGGCGGTCCGCCACACGTCCAGAAACACCTGGCTGACCAGGTCTTCCGCCGTGGTGGCGTCGCGCACGATGCGCAGGATGAATCGGTACACCCGTACATTGTGCCGGCAGTAAAGGATGTGCATGGCCGTCCGGTTGCCGTCGGCAATGCTTGCGAGGAGCATGTCGTCCGAGGTCGCCTGAGCGGCAATGATGCTCTGGCTGGCTTGGGCGTTGATGGCAATGACGTTCGGCATGGACTTGGCTCCCCGTAGCGCCGCAACCGAGCGGCGTTTCCTTGGGTCAAAGTGTTAATGAGCCAACGTTTCGGGACGTCTGCACGAAAAGCGGAAAATGGTTTCGTGCGCCGTCAAATTGTTTCGCCGGACAGGGTGCGACGAAACATTCGGGGCAAAAAACCTTGTGATTTCAACGTACGGAAAATACGGGGGTGGGGGATTCGGGGCCGGACGGGCGCGCCGCGGAACGAATTTAGGAGGATTGCGTTTGGTCGCGCCGCACCTACCGCTGTCGTCCCGGGGGCGATAATCTCGTAGCCCGGATGAAGCGCAGCGAAATCCGGGGCAACTCCATCCGCGGCTACAGCACCCCCGGATTGCGCTGTGCTCCATCCGGGCTACGGCAGAGCGGGTTGTGCCGCTCGCCCTACGCCTTCTCGCCCTGCGGCGAGAACAGGTAGCCGCCGCCGCGGATGGTGCGGATTACGGCAGGCTTGGCCGGGTCGGGCTCGATCTTGCGGCGGATGCGCATGATGCGCAGATCGACCGCGCGGTCGAAGGCTTCGGCGTCGCGAGCGTTGGCAAGCTCGAGCAGGCGCTCGCGCGACAGCACGCGCTTCGGATTGGCCGCGAACACCTTGAGCAGCCCGAACTCGGACGCGGTCAGCGGATGCTCGTTGCCCTCGTCGTCGCGCAAGGCCTGCGCTTCGAGGTCGAGCCATTTGGTGCCGAAGCGCACCAGCTGCTCCTTGTCCGACTTCGCCGCTGGCGCCTCTGCCGCCTTGGCCGGCCCGCTCCGCCGCAGCACCGAGCGGATGCGCGCCATCAGCTCGCGCAGCTCGCAGGGCTTTGCCACGTAATCGTCCGCGCCGAGCTCGAGGCCGACGACGCGGTCGATCGGGCTCGCGGTCGCCGTCAGCATGATGACGGGCACGTTGATGCGGCTCTTGAGGTCGCGGATGATCGAGAGCCCGTCTTCCTCGGGCATGTTGAGGTCGAGCACGACGAGATCAGGCATGCTGCCCTGGATCGCGGCGCGCAAGGACTTGCCGCCGTCGCACAGCGTCACGGTGAAGCCGTGCATCTTGAGGTAATCGCCGACCATCTCCCGGGCCGGAGCCTCATCGTCGACGATCATGATGTGCTGGCTTTGGGTCATGGGCTTTGCATCATGGGCTTTGCATCACGGGCTTTGACATCACGGCGCTTCAGTCGCAGGGAGGGTGATGGTGAAGGTCGAGCCCTTGCCGGGGCCCTCGCTCTCGGCGGTCACCTCGCCGCCGTGCATGTCGATGATACGCTTGACGATGGAGAGCCCAAGTCCCGTCGAGCTCTCCCCGGCAGTCGGCTTGGCCGACAGCCGCTGGAACCGGCCGAACAGGCGGCCGAGATCCTCCGGCGACAGGCCGGCGCCCTCGTCGCTGACGCTGACGATGGTGTCGCTGCCCTCGTGGACCACGGTGACGTCGATCTTGCCGCCGATCGGCGAGTATTTGATGGCGTTGCTGATGAGATTGTCGATCGCCTCGCGGATGCGGTCGGTGTCGCACATGGTGACGATGTTGGGCGGCGCGGTGACGCTGATCGCCTGCTGCTTGTTGACCGCGAGCGGCTGGTTGGCCTCGGCGACTTCCTTGACCAGGGCGGCGACGTCGACCGGCTCGCGGCGGATGGTGATGTCGAAGGCATCGGCCATCGCGTCCGAGATCAAATGATCGACCATCGTGGTCAGGCGTTTGGTGGCGTCGCGGATGTGGTCGACCTGGGCGACGACCCCGCTTTCCGAGGCGCCGGTCGAGATCAGCTCCTTGAGCATCTCGGTGCGGCCGAGAATGACGCCGAGCGGGTTCTTCAGGTCGTGCGCGACGGTGCCGAGAATCTCGTTCTTGAAGCCGTTGGCGCGCTGCAACCGCAGCCATTGCGCCGAGAGGCGGCGGTTGGCCTGCATCAGGGCGCGGGTGCGCTGGGCGACGCGGTCCTCCAGCTGGGTATTGGCGTCCTGCAGCTGCTGGTAGAGGATGACGTTGTCGAAGGCGATCGAGAGCCTGGAGGAGAAGATCTCGACCAGCGAACGGTCGGTCTCCGACAGCTCGCGCTCGGCCTGGAGGAGCACCACGACCTCGCGGCCCGATCCGGTGCGCAAATAGATCACGCTGCGATGGTCGGCGAACTCGTTCTTGCGGCGCTGGAACGCGGCCTCCACCATCTCGCGCAGCTCGGGGTCGAGCGCCTTCGACGAGGTGGTGCCGATGAAGCGGCTGTAGCAGCCGCTGCCGGCGAGCACCGAGAGCTCGGGATCGATGCCGCCATTGTCGCGCAGCACCAGGATGCCGGCGCAATCGACGTTGAGCAGCGAAGCGAGCTGGGTCAGGACGCCCTCGGCGAGCCGCTGCATCGACTTGAAGTCGTACAGCGTCGAGGCCGCATCGATGATGATCTCCAGCCCGCGCCGCGTCTGCACCATGCGCTCGAGCTGCTGGTAGGAGCGCAGCGCCGCGGTCAGCGAGGTGAACAGCTTGTCGGCGGTGAGCTCGGTCTTGGCCTTGTAGTCGTTGATGTCGTACTGCACGATGACGCGCCGCTCCGGCGCCTGGCCGGGCTGGCCGGTGCGCAGGATGATGCGCACGGTCTCGTTCCGGATCTCGTTGCGGATGAACTCGACCAGCTCGAGGCCGGCGACGTCGGTCTCCATGATGACGTCGAGCAGCACGGCGGCGACGTCGCGGTGCTCGGCCATCAGCTTGCGCCCTTCGGCCGCGGAATAGGCCGACAGGATCTCCAGGCTCTGGCCGTTCAGGCTGTAGTCCGATAGCGCGAAACGCGTGCCGTCATGCACGGCGGGATCGTCATCGATGACGGCGATCTTCCATTTCCGGGCGTTGCTGTCCTCCGACGCGGTACCGGTGTCGTCGATCAGGTGGAGGACATCGTCCTGTTCGGCCATTGCGAAGATCCGTCACTTTCTGTGCTTTGCGCGCCGCCCTTGGCGACGCGGGGCATGATAATGCGAAAAGTAGTGCCTTGTCCCAGCTTGGATTCCAGCATCATCCGGCCGCCGAGCTGCTGGGTGACGAGGTTATAGACGATATGAAGGCCAAGTCCCGTGCCGCCTTCATTGCGCCGGGTGGTAAAGAAAGGGTCAAAGGCCTGGCGCTGCACGTCCGGGGTCATGCCGGCCCCGTCGTCGGAGAAGCTGATCTCGATGTCCTCGGTGCCGCGCGGCCGCGCCGAGATCGCGATCCGGCCGGCGCGGCCGTCGGCGAAGGCGTGGTTGGCGGCGTTGAGGAAGAGGTTGGTCAGGATCTGGCCGTAGGAGCCGGGATAGCCGTCGAGCAGCAGCCCCTCGGGGACATCGACCTCCAGCGTGATCGGCGAGCGCTTCAGCACCGGCTTGAGGCTGGCGATGATCTGGTCGGTAGCTTCGCTGAGCGAGAACTGCCGCCGCTCGGCATGGGAGCGGTCGACCGCGACCTGCTTGAACGACTGGATCAGCTCGCCGGCGCGGGTCAGATTGGCGACGAGCTGCTGCGAGGCGTCGCGCGAGGACTGCACGAATTCCTCCAGCTGCGAGCGGCGCAGGCCGCCCTCGCCCTTGAGCTGGGCTTCGAAAATCTCGGTGCGCCGGGCAAAGCTCGAAGCCACCGTCAGGCTGATGCCGATCGGGTTGTTGACCTCGTGCGCAACGCCGGCAACGAGGCCGCCGAGCGCGGCCAGCCGCTCGGCGTCGATCAGGTTCTGCTGCGCGGTGTTGAGCTCGAGCAGGGCGCTCTCGGCCTTCTCCTTGGACGCGCGCAGCTCGTCCTCGGTCCGGCGCTTGGCGATCGCGTTCTCGCGGAATACCTCGACCGCGCGTGCCATGGCCCCGACCTCGTCGCGCGCTTTCGTGCCCTGCACCTCGCGGTCGAGGTCGCCGAGCGTGATCGCGCGCATCGCGGTCATGATCTGCTGCAGCGGCAGGCGGATCGACAGCGCGATCAGGACGCCCGCGGTGAGGATGATGCCGAGGAAGATCACCGCGATCGACAGCACCCGGCGTGAGATATCCGCCAGCGTGCGGTCGAACACCTCCTGCGCCTTCTGCTCGCGCTGGCGCATCTTGGTCGAGAGGTCGTCGATGGCGCCGATCGCCTCGGCCTGGCTGGCGTCGATGGTATTGCGGAGCAGCTCGGTGCGGCTCGCAAGCTGCTCGGAGAGTTTTGCAAAGCCCTCGCGAAGTGCGGCGGTGCGGGCCGCGAGCCGCCGCAAGGCCATCTTCTGCAGGTCGTTGTCGGCGAGATCGATCATGACCGGGATGGTCCTCTCGATCGTCTCGGTATGGCGGCGCGCGTCGTCGGCGGCGCCCGACGACTGCGATAGATAGTAAGAATTGGCCGCGACCAGCATCGCGGTGAAGGCTTCGCGGGATTTGCCGAGCGAGGGCCAGATCAGCGCGTCGCGATGGCCAGTGGCACCCTCGATGATGGAGTAGAGGCCCGCCATGTCCCTGGCTGGGCCCTGCACCTGCTCCTCATAGGTCTTGGCGATGGTGGACTGCACGCTGCGCAGCTCGCCGAAGCCGTTGAGGAAACGGTCGGTGGTGCGCTCCAGCTCCTCGACCGACCCTGATAGCATCGGGTCCTTGGCGGCGCGATTGGTCAGCGTGCCCAGCACCGCCTCGCGCAGCAACAGGATCTCGGCGAACAGGTCCGGACTCGGCTGGTTGATGTAGCGGTGGATCAGGTTCTGCAGCCGCCCGGTCTCGCTTTCGAGCAGCGCCAGGATCCGGTCGGACTCGCGCACCTGGCGCACATCGTCCCAGGCCGAGCCGAGCACCTTGGCGCCGTTCCAGATCATCGCCACCAGCACCACGACCACGGCGGAGTTCAGCGCGGCGATCGACAGGATGCGCCAGCGGATCGGCACCGCCCGTAAGAGGCCGACGATGCGCGCGCGCAGCTGCCCGATCGGGCCGGGTGGCTTGTCCGCGTGATCGCTATGTCCAAGCGCAGCCAACAGGCCTCACTCCACCTTGCGAATCCGTTCGATCAGCGCGGCCGCCGCGGGGTCGCGCGCGGCCTTGGCGTAGATTGCGGCCATGGCGTCCTCGAACGGCTTGCGGTCGATGTCCCTGATGATGGTGACGCCGGCTTCCTGCGCCTTGCGCTGCGACTGTTCCTCGAGGTCGCGCCACTTCTCGCGCATGAACCGGCTGGAGCGCTGCGCGGCCTCCTTAAAGATCGTCTGCTCCTCCGCCGACAGGCTGTTCCAGGCCTTCAGAGAGATCACCAGCACCTCCGGGCTCATCGTGTGCTCGGTCAGCGTGTAATGGCCGGCATGCTTGTAATGGTTCGTGGTCACGAAGGATGGCCAGTTGTTTTCGGCGCCGTCGATCAGATGGTTGGCAAGCCCGGTGAGCACCTGCCCGTAGGGCAGCTCGACCGGTTCGGCGCCGAGCGCGCGCATCATCTGGCTCATCAACTCCGACTGCTGCACGCGGATCCGCAATCCCTTGAGGTCCGCGATGGTCTTCACCGGGCGGACCCCGTTATAGATCGAGCGCGCACCCGAATCGTAGAAGGCGAGCCCGACGAAGCCGTAGGGCTCGAAGCTACCGAGGATCTCGCTGCCGACAGCTCCGTCCAGCACCTTCTGCATGTGCTCGATGGACCGGAACAGGAACGGCATCGCCAGCACGTTCATCGCCGGGACGAAATTGCCGATCAGGGCGACATTGGTCCGGTTGAGGTCGATCGCACCGGCCCGGGTCTGCTCGATCGTCTCCTTTTCCTCCCCGAGCTGGCGGGAGTGGAACACCTTGATCTCGTGGCGGCCCTTGGTGCGCTCGGCGATCAGGGCGCCCATGTAGCGCAGCGCCTGGACGGTCGGGTAGTCCTCGGCCTGGGTGTCGGCGGCGCGAAATTCGCGCGCAACCGCACTCGTCGCGCGCATGCTCGACGAGACTGCGGCAAGCAGAAGCGCGACGAAGACCACCCCGGTCCGCGAGAGTTCGGCACGGCTCAACACTGGCACACTCAACCCCTCAGTGGTGGAGTCTATGGCGGAAGGAAAAGGTTCAATGCAATCTAAAGCGTTTTCAAGCGAAGTAGATACCGGTTCGCGTAAAGAAAACCCGTCAAATTAATAATTTAGAACCCATTCCGATTGGAACGGGGCTGCAGCAGATGTTAAGAGGAAGTCCCATCCCGCCCCCGGCCAGCGGGCTGATTGTGCGGCGCGGCCGGCGTTCATTCCCGGTTGAAACGACCAATGCCGGGCCTTAAGCAGGACAGCCGCCTCGTCGTCGCCGCGGCCTGGGAAGAGCCATCCTGATGTCAGCCTTGCGCCTTTTGCAGCTCGTTGCCGCCTTTGCGGCCCTCGCATTGGCCGCCCCTGCGCGGGCCGCCACCGAGATCGCCTGGTGGCACGCCATGTCCGGCGAGCTCGGGCGGCAGCTGGAAAAGCTCGCCGCCGACTTCAACGCCTCGCAATCCGATTACCGCATCGTGCCCGTCTACAAGGGCAATTACACCGAGACGGTGACGGCCGCGATCTTCGCCTTCCGCTCGCGCACCCAGCCCGCCATCGTCCAGGTCAACGAGGTCGCCACCGCCACCATGACCGCGGCCAAGGGCGCGATCTATCCGGTGTTCAGCCTGATGCGGGACCAGGGCGAGCCGTTCTCGCTCAGTGATTACCTGCCCGCGGTCTCCGGCTATTACACCGATGCGGCCGGCAATCTGTTGTCCTTTCCGTTCAATTCCTCGACGCCGATCCTGTACTACAACAAGACCATGTTCCGCGACGCCGGCCTCGATCCGGAGGCGCCGCCGAAGACCTGGCCGGAACTGGGAGCGGCCGCCAAGCGCCTGCGCGACCGCGGCGCTGCTTGCGGCTTCACCACGTCCTGGCCGTCCTGGATCCATGTCGAGAATTTCGCCGCCTTCCACAACCTCGCGGTCGCGAGCCGGGCGAACGGCTTCGCCGGGCTGGATGCGGAATTGACCATCAACAATCCGAGGCTGGTGCATCACGTCGCGGCGCTCAGCGAGTGGCAGAAGACCAGGCTGTTCGATTATAGCGGCCGTGGGCAGTCGGCCGAGCCGCGCTTCCAGAAGGGCGAGTGCGGCATCTTCATCGGCTCCTCGGCGACGCGCGCCGACATCAAGGCCAATTCGAAGTTCGAGATCGGCTACGGCATGATGCCCTATTGGCCCGACGTGAAGGGCGCGCCGCAGAACTCGATCATCGGCGGCGCCACGCTGTGGGTGCTGCGCGACCGTCCGCGCGAGGAATACAAGGGCGTGGCGCGCTTCTTCGCCTATCTGTCCCAGCCCGGCGTGCAGGCCGCCTGGCACCAGAACACCGGCTATCTCCCCGTGACCCGCGCAGCCTTCGAGCTGACGCGCTCGCAAGGCTTCTATGAGCGCAATCCGGGCTCGGCGATCTCGTTCGAGCAGATCACGCTCAATCCGCCGACCGAGAACTCCAAGGGCATCCGGCTCGGCTCCTTCGTCCTGATCCGCGGCGTGATCGAGGACGAGCTCGAGCAGGCCTTCGCCGGCCACAAGAGCGCGCAATCAGCGCTCGATTCCGCCGTCGAGCGCGGCAACAAGCTCTTGCGCCAGTTCGAGCGCGCCAGTCCCGAGCGGTAGGGTGTGTTGCGATTAGGTCTCGCCGCCGCTGCGAACGAGGTGCGCTCCCTCCCCCGCTTGCGGGGGAGGGTTGGGGAGAGGGTTCTCTCCACGTTGGGATTGTCTGAAGTCTGCGGAGAGTGTCCCCACGTGGAGAGAGCCCCCACCCGGCGCTTCGCGCCGACCTCCCCCGCAAGCGGGAGAGGTGCACCGTCTCCTTGGCTCGCACCGAGTCAACCAAAGTTGCCCCTGCATTCGATACGCGAGTGCAGATGACAATCACGCAGTCGCAACAGCTGCCTCACCTCGCCGACGCCGCAAGCTTCCGCGCCTTTCGCTCCGATTCCTCACAATGGCTGCCGATCGCCCTCGACATCGCACGTAGCCATGGCCTCGATGCCGGCTCGCCGCATGTGTTTGCGACCGGCACCAATCTCGTGGTCGGCCTCGGCGAGACGCTGATCCTGAAGATCTTTCCGCCGCTGCTCGCAGCGCAATTCGTCTCGGAGCGCGCGTCGCTGGCGCAGCTCAAAGGCCGTCTGCACCTGCCGATCCCCGAGATCGTCGCGGAGGGGATGCGCGACGGCTGGCCCTATCTCGTCATCACGCGCCTTGCCGGCACGCTGGGTTCGGAGGTCTGGCCATCACTGCCGGAGCCGCAGAAGGAGCGGCTGCTGCGCCAGATCGGCGAGACCATTGCGAGCGTGCAGCGCGCGCCGCTTGGACCGCTCGCGCATATCGAGCCGCGCTGGGACGCGTTCTTGCGCCGGCAGATGCAGGCTTGCCGCGCGCGGCACGAGCGTCTCGGCCTCGCACCAAAATTCCTCGAGGGCCTCGACGACTTCCTGCGCGATGCCGCAAAGCTGATCCCGATGGACGCGCCGCCGGTGATCCTGATCGGTGAATACATCCCCGAGAACTTTGTGCTCGCCTGTGACGACGGCCAATGGTCGCTCGGCGGCCTGTTCGATTTCGGCGACGTGCTCACGGGGTGGCGCGATTACGATCTGCTCGGCCCCAGCGCCTTCATGGCGGCGGGCCGTCCGGGCAGAGTGAAGAGCCTGCTCGAAGGCTTTGGCTATACGACACTGGATTTTACCCTCAAGCGCCGCCTGATGGCCCTGATGCTGCTGCACCGCGCCAGCGACCTGAACAGCCACATCTGCATCGAGGGCTGGCAGGAGCGGGCGGATGATCTGGTTGAGCTGCAGGAGTTGATCTGGCCCAACTGAGTGCCCCCTCCGTCATTCCGGGGCTCCGCGCAGCGGCGAGCCCGGAATCCATTGTGCCGCGCGTTCTGCCGCCCGATGGATTCCGGGTTCGATGCTGCGCATCGCCCCGGAATGACTCTGGGGCCGGGGCGAGCGCCGGCGGCTGCCTCCATAATGATCCCTCAAAGTCGATCAGCCTAAGTTTTACGCAATTGTGCGTCTTTGTATGCAATTGCGCGTTGCGGTGCAGAGTGCTGAGAACAGGAATAACTTGTGATATCAGTGACTTAGATGGACTTTAGTCTTCCGTTAAGCCTTGGCACAAACCTTGCGAATCCAGTTCCAGCCAAAAACTTTGTGTTGGAGCGATTTCATGAAGCGCCGCGATTTCCTCAAATCCGTTTCCGGGTTGGCCGCTGGCGCGGCGCTCCCGGCCATGCCGTCCGTGATCTCCTCGGCCAAGGCCGATGCCCGCTCGGAGACCTTGCTGATCGTCTCGGAAGGCGGCCCCAACAATCTCGACATCCATGGCATCGGCACCAACGTGCCCGGCTATGAAGTCTCCTGGAATTGCTACGACCGCCTGATCAGCCACGAGATGAAGAGCGGTCCTGGCGGCGTGCCCTATTACGACCGTGACAAGTTCAAGGGCGAGCTCGCCGACGACATGAAGATCGACGACATGTCGGTCACCTTCAAGCTGAAGAAGAACGCCAAATTCCACGACGGCGCGCCTGTTACCGCGAAAGACGTGAAATGGTCGCTCGACCGCGCCGTCAGCGTCGGCGGCTTCCCGACCTTCCAGATGAGCGCGGGTTCGCTCACCAAGGCCGAGCAATTCGTCGTGGTCGACGATCACACTGTGCGCGTCGACTTCCTGAAGAAGGACAAGCTGACGATCCCCGATCTAGCCGTGATCGTGCCCTGCATCGTCAATTCCGAGCTGGTGAAGAAGCACGCCAGCGAGAAGGATCCCTGGGGCCTCGAATACACCAAGCAGCAGACGGCGGGCTCCGGCGCCTACAAGGTCACGAAGTGGACCGCCGGCACCGAAGTGATCATGGAGCGCAATGAGGATTGGGTCGGCGGTCCGCTTCCCAAGATCAAGCGCGTGATTTGGCGCATGGTGCCGCAGGCCGGCAACCGCCGTGCGCTGCTCGAGCGCGGCGATGCCGACATCTCCTATGAGCTGCCGTTCAAGGATTTCCAGGAGATGAAGGCGAACGGCAAGCTCAACGTGGTGTCGCTGCCGTTCTCCAACGGCATCCAGTATATCGGCATGAACGTCACCAAGCCGCCGTTCGACAATCCGAAAGTGCGGCAGGCCATCGCCTATGCGTTGCCGTACCAGAAGATCATGGACGCCGTGCTGTTCGGTCTCGGCAATCCCATGTTCGGCGCAAAGGACAAGGCCACCGAAGTCGCCTGGCCGCAGCCGCACAAGTACAACACCGACATGGAGAAGGCGAAGGCCCTGCTGGCTGAAGCCGGTTACGCCAACGGCTTCGAGACCACGATCTCGTTCGATCTCAACTTCGCCGGCGTCAACGAGCCGCTCTGCGTCCTCGTGCAGGAGAGCCTCGCCCAGCTCGGCATCAAGACCACCATCAACAAGGTGCCCGGCGCCAACTGGCGCACCGAGCTCAACAAGAAGGAGATGCCGCTCTTCACCAACGTCTTCTCGGGCTGGCTCGATTACCCCGAGTACTTCTTCTACTGGTGCTATCACGGCAACAATTCCGTCTTCAACACCATGAGCTACAAGTCGGCGGCGATGGACAAGTTCATCGACGGTGCGCGCACGGCGGCCGCCACCGGCGACAAGGCCGCTTACGATGCCGACGTGAAGGGTTTCGTCGATCTCGCCTTCGCCGACGTCCCGCGCATCCCGCTCTACCAGCCCTTCGTCAACGTCGCGATGCAGAAGAACGTCAGCGGCTACCAGTACTGGTTCCACCGGCGGCTGGATTATCGCGCGATGGCGAAGGGGTAAGGGGTCATGAGTGAGGTGCGCACGCCTCTCTCATTCCCTCTCCCCTTGTGGGAGAGGGTGGCTCGCCGCGTAGCGGCGAGACGGGTGAGGGGTAGCCACGAACTCCGATCTCGCTTGTCGCTACCCCTCACCCCAACCCTCTCCCACAAGGGGAGAGGGGGCGCAGCGGCGCAAGCCGTGCGAGCTTGTTCCCAATCGGAATGCGGAAGGAGGTTGCTATGCTGACCATGATCGGCAAGCGCCTGATGTTCGCGATTCCCTCGCTGATCGGCGTCGTCATCGTCACCTTCCTGCTGACGCGCGCGCTGCCGGGCGATCCCGCGGCTTACTTCGCCGGCCCCGCCGCGACCAAGGAAGCCGTCGAGCAGATCCGCAAGAAGCTCGGCTTGGACAAGCCGCTGGTCGAACAGTTCTTCCGCTATGCCAACGATCTCGCGCATGGCGATTTCGGCAACTCGCTGACGACGGGCCAGCCGGTCGCCACCGAGATCCGCAACCGACTGCCGGCCTCGGCCGAGCTGACGCTGCTCGGCCTCTTCGTGTCCGTTGCGATCGCCATTCCGCTCGGCGTGCTCGCGGCAACGCGGCCGGGATCATGGATCGACCATCTCTGTCGGATCACGACCACGGCCGGCGTGTCGCTGCCGGTGTTCTTCACCGGCCTCGTGCTGGTCTATGTCTTCTATTTCCGGCTCGGCTGGTCGCCGGCGCCGCTCGGCCGTCTCGACGTGTTCTACAGCGCGCCGCCGACGGTGACAGGCTTCTATCTGATCGACACCCTGATCGCGCGCGATCTCGAGGCGTTCCGCTCGGCGCTGAGCCAGCTCATTCTTCCCGCAACGACGCTCGCAATCTTCTCGCTGGCGCCGATCGCGCGCATGACGCGCGCGTCGATGCTCGCGGTGCTCGCATCCGAATTCGTCCGCACCGCGCGCGCCAGCGGCCTGTCGCCGGCAACCGTGATCGTCACCTACGCGTTCCGCAACGCGATGCTGCCGGTCATCACCACGCTCAGCATGGTGTTCTCGTTCCTGCTGGGGGCCAACGTGCTGGTCGAGAAAGTGTTCGCATGGCCGGGCATCGGCTCCTACGCGGTGGAAGCGCTGATCTCCTCCGACTTCGCGCCGGTGCAGGGTTTCGTGCTGACCATGGCGGTGATGTACGTGCTGCTCAATCTGATCATCGACATTTTGTACGGCGTGATCGACCCGCGCGTGCGGTTGGAGGGCTAGGCTATGAGCTCCGTTGCGCCTGCTGTTGAACCTGTCGGCCCCGCCCGCACGTCAGGCCTCGTCGCGGTGCTTGAGCAGACCCGTTACGTCCTCAGCGAGAACAAGGTCACGGGCTTTGCCTTTGCGCTGCTCCTGATCATCGTGTTCGCTGCGCTGTTCGGCCCTTACGTGGTGCCGTACGATCCGCTCGCTTCGGACACCGCGGCTGCGTTGAAGCCGCCGTCGGCGGCGCATTGGTTCGGCACCGACCAGCTGGGCCGCGACATCTTCAGCCGCGTCATCGTCGCCACGCGCCTCGACTTCTTCATCGCGATTGCGTCAGTTACGCTGGTGTTCTTGATGGGCGGCCTTGCCGGCATTGCGGCCGGCTATTTCGGCGGCTGGACCGATCGCGTCGTCGGCCGCATCGCCGACACCATCATGGCCTTTCCGCTGTTCGTGCTGGCGATGGGCATCGTCGCCGCGCTCGGCAACACCGTGCAGAACATCATCCTGGCCACCGCGATCGTCAACTTCCCGCTCTATGCCCGCGTCGCGCGCGCCGAGGCCAATGTCCGCCGCAATGCCGGCTTCGTGCAGGCCGCACGTCTCTCTGGCAACGGCGAATTCCGCATCCTGCTGGTGCACATCCTGCCGAACATCATGCCGATCATGATCGTGCAGATGTCGCTGACCATGGGCTACGCCATCCTCAACGCGGCCGGCCTGTCCTTCATCGGCCTCGGCGTCCGCCCGCCGACCGCCGAATGGGGCATCATGGTCGCCGAAGGCGCGGGCTTCATGGTGTCAGGCGAATGGTGGATCGCGCTGTTCCCCGGCCTTGCGCTGATGATCGCGGTGTTCTGCTTCAATCTCCTCGGCGACGGCCTGCGCGACATCGTCGATCCCCAGCGGAGGACGTGATGGCAGCCGTGCGTCCGAAATTCTCCAATGATTTCAGTCGCCGCTCTACTGTGCATGGGGTTGTTTTCGAGTGTTCGAGTGACGGGAGCCGTCCATGACTTCCCAGCCGCTGCTCGACGTTCAGGACCTCACGGTCGAATTCACCACCCGCCGCGGCATCGTCAAGGCGGTGCAGCACGTCAACATCTCCGTCGCGAAGGGCGAGACGCTCGCCATCGTCGGCGAGTCCGGCTCCGGCAAGTCGGTGACCTCCTACGCGGTGATGCGCATTCTCGACCGCGCCGGCAAGATCGCCGAGGGCTCGGTGATGTTCTCCGGCATCGACGTCAAGGCCGCCACCGAAGACCAGATGCGCGATCTGCGCGGCCGCGAAGTCTCGATGATCTTCCAGAACCCGCGCGCCGCGCTGAACCCGATCCGGAAAGTGGGCGATCAGATCGAGGACGTGCTGCGCACCCATGTGCAGCAGGCCCAGGTCGCAGATCACGGCGAGAAGGCGATCGAGGCGCTCGAGCAGGTCAAGATCGCCCGGCCGCGCGAGCGCTACCACGCCTATCCGTTCGAGCTGTCGGGCGGCATGTGCCAGCGCGTCGTCATCGCGCTCGCGCTCGCCTGCAATCCCCAGCTCCTCATCGCCGACGAGCCGACGACGGGATTGGACGTCACCACGCAGAAGGCGGTGATGGACCTGATCGTCGAGCTGACGAAACGCCGCGCGATGTCGACCATCCTGATCACGCACGATCTTGGCCTCGCTGCCGCCTATTGCGACCGCGTCGTCGTCATGGAGAAGGGCCGAGTCGTCGAGACCGCCACGGCGGCGGATATCTTCGCGAACCCGCAGCACCCCTACACCAAAAAACTGATGCGCGCGACGCCGCGGCTCGGGGTGAGCTTGCGCGATCTGCTGCCGGAGGAAGAGGCCGGAGCGTCGCAATCCCCACCCGTCAAGGCCGCGCCTGACCCGGCCATCCATCACACTTCGAAAGACGCCTCTCCCTCGATGGACCCCCGGGTCAAGCCCGGGGGTGACGAGAGTGCAAAGCCCCTTCTCCTCGTCGACAAGCTCGTCAAGGAATATCCCCGCCAGGGCGCGACCGCCGTGCTCGGCAAGCTGTTCGGCCGCAAGCCGCCGGTCGAGCCGGACGTGTTCCGCGCCGTCGACGGCATCTCCTTTGCGATCGGTCATGGCGAGAGCGTCGGTCTGGTCGGCGAATCCGGCTGCGGCAAATCGACCACGTCGATGATGGTGATGCGTCTGCTCGACCAGACCTCCGGCCTGATCCAGTTCGACGGCGAGGACATCGGCGGCATTCAGCCTGCCGCCTTCGCCCGGCTGCCGCAGCGTAGCCGCATCCAGATGGTGTTCCAGGACCCGACCGACAGCCTCAACCCGCGCTTCACCGCCGCGCGCGCGATCGCCGACCCGATCATGCAGCTTGGCGATATCAAGGGCCGCGACGCGCTACGCGCCCGCTGCGAGGAACTCGCCACCATGGTCGGCCTGCCGCACAATCTGCTCGACCGCTTCCCGCACCAATTGTCCGGCGGCCAGAAGGCCCGCGTCGGTATCGCCCGGGCGATCGCGCTGCATCCCAAGCTCGTCATCCTGGACGAGCCGACCGCGGCGCTGGACGTCTCCGTGCAGGCTGTCGTCCTCAACCTGCTGCAGGACCTCAAGGCGCGGCTAGGTATGAGTTATCTGTTCGTCTCGCATGATTTGAACGTGGTGCGCTTGTTGTGCGATCGTGTCATTGTGATGCGGACCGGACGGATCGTCGAGGAGGGCTCTTCCGAGCAGGTTCTCGGCGATCCCAAGGACGACTACACCAAGGAGCTGCTGACGGCGATCCCGCATCCGCCGTTGCCGACACACTAAGACTGCACTGATTGCTTGAGAGCGTGATGGCCGAACCCCTGGACGACTATATCGACGCCGTATCGAAGGCGCTGGCGCTGCCGATCGAGGAGGCCTGGCGGCCTGCCGTTCGCGCCAACCTCGAGGTCTCGCTGCGGCTTGGCCGTCTGGTCGACGAATTCGCGCTGCCGGACGAGACCGAGCCGGCGCCGATCTTCACGGCCTGACGCCATGTCTGCCAAGCCAGAGATGACGGCCTCCGAGATCGCAAGTGCGGTTGCGGGGCGCAAGATGTCCGCGCTCGATGCCACCGAAGCCGCGCTCGCGCGCATCGAGCGGCATGACGGCATCCTCAATTCCTTCACCGACGTCACCGCCGAACGCGCCCGCGCGAAAGCGCGCGCGATCGATGCCGACATCGCTGCGGGCAGGACAATCGGTCCGCTCGCCGGCGTACCCTTCGCGGTCAAGAACCTGTTCGATGTCGCGGGCCTGCCAACGCGCGCCGGCTCGAAGATCAACCGGGACCTAGCGCCCGCCAAGCGCGATGCGACGCTGATCGAGCGGATGGAGGCGGCCGGCGCCGTTCTCGTCGGTGCGCTCAACATGGGCGAATACGCCTACGATTTCACGGGCGAGAACATCCACGACGGTCCCTCGCGCAATCCGCACGACACCACGCGGATGAGCGGCGGCTCCTCCGGCGGCTCGGGCAGCGCCGTCGGCGGCGCGCTGGTGCCGATCGCGCTCGGCTCCGACACCAACGGCTCGATCCGCGTGCCGTCGTCCTTCTGCGGCATCTTCGGCCTGAAGCCGACCTATGGCCGGCTGTCACGCGCGCGCTCCTTCCCGTTCGTGGCGAGCCTCGATCATCTCGGCCCGTTCGCGCGCTCCGTCGCCGATCTCGCGCTCGCCTATGACGCGATGCAGGGTCCGGATGCCGACGACGGCGCCTGCACCACGGGCGGGCCAGAGCCCGTCACGCCGCGGCTCGATGAGTCCATCTCCGGCCTGCGCGTTGCGATCGCCGGCGGACACTTCCAGAAGAACGTGTTTCCGGAAGCGGTCGAAGCCGTCAGCCGCGTCGCCCAGGCGCTGGGCGCGACGCAAGTGGTGGATGTTCCCGAAGCATCGCGCGCCCGTGCGGCGGCTTACGTCATCACCACCACCGAAGGCGCTTCGCTCCATCTCGATCGCCTGCGCAAGCGCCCTGGCGATTTCGACCCGGCGGTGCGCGACCGGCTGATCGCGGGCGCCATGGTGCCGGCCTCGCTGGTCGACCGCGCGCAAAAATTCCGCCGCTGGTATCGCGCGCAGCTTGCCGAGATCTTTCGATCGGTCGACGTGCTGCTGGCGCCGGCGACGCCCTGCACCGCGCCGAAGCTCGGACAGGTCAATTTCAATCTCGACGGCGTCGAGCTGCCGGTGCGCGCCAATATCGGAATCCACACCCAGCCGATCTCCTTCATCGGCCTGCCGGTGGTCGCGGTCCCCGTGCCGCTCGAGCCGCTGCCGATCGGCGTGCAGATCATTTGTGCGCCCTGGCGCGAGGACATCGCGCTGCGCGTCGCGCACGCATTGGAGAAGGTGGGCGTCGTCGCTGCGCCCGCGCCGAGAGGGTTCTAAGATGCAGATCGATCTCCCCGACGTGATCGCGGAAGTCAAAGCCGCGTTCGAGCGCTATGAGCAAGCCCTCGTCAGCAACGACGTCGCCGTGCTCGGCGAGCTCTTCCGCAACGATCCGCGCACCTTGCGCTACGGCATCGGCGAGAACCTCTATGGCTACGAGGCAATCTCCGGTTTCCGCGCCGGCCGTTCGCCGGTCGGGCTGAACCGCCGCACCGCCAAAACCGTGATCACCAGCTATGGCCGCGACACGGCCGTGGCGTCCACCTTGTTCTATCGCGATACGGCTCCCGGCAAGGTCGGCCGGCAGATGCAGACGTGGATACGTTTCCCGGAGGGCTGGCGCGTCGTTGCCGCTCATGTCAGCCTCATCGAGGAGCCGAAAGAGACCGTATGACGCTTGATGATCTTCCGCAGGGCGCATTGCCGGCCGAGCCGGTGGTGCCGCGCGTTGACCGTGCATCGCCGTCGCTGCTGAAGGTCACGCGCGCCGAGGAGCTGCGGCTGCAGCTTGCCGACGAGATCGTGCGGGGAACGCTGGCGCCGGGCTCGCCGCTGGACGAGACCGACATCGCGCGGCGCTTCAACGTCTCGCGCACGCCGGTGCGCGAGGCGCTGCGCCAGCTGGTGGCGAGCGGCCTCGTCGAGGCGCGGCCGCATCGCGGCGCCGTGGTGGCGCGGCCATCCGTCGAGCGGCTGAAAGGCATGTTCGAGGCGATGGCGGAGCTCGAGGCCTTGTGCGCCGGTCTTGCCGCCGAACGCATGTCGGCGGCGGAGCGTCACGGCCTGGAGGCCGTCCACGAGGAGCTGCGGGTGCTGAGCTACACCGGCAATCCCGAGCGCTTCCACGAGGTCAACGAGCGCTTCCACAACGCGATCTACGCCGGCTCGCAGAACGGCTACATCGCCGAGATCACGCTCGCGACCCGCGTCCGCGTGCAGCCGTTCCGCCGCGCCCAGTTCCGCAACCTCGGCCGCCTCGCCAAGTCGCAGGCCGAGCACGACCGCGTCGTCGTCGCCATCATGCGCGGCGACAAGCAGGGTGCCGCCGCCGCCATGCGTGCGCACATCGAGCTGGTGCGCGGGGAGTATGAGATCTACGCGGTGTCGGTGTGAGTTGCGTGTTCACCACGAGGTGAAGGAGAGGCGTCGGTTCTCAGGAACCCGGCTTTGCACCGATCGTTTCCTCCCATCGATCCGATAAGGAGAAAACACCATGGCCTCCTCCGAGAAAGATCCGCGCCATCACACCCAGAAGATGAAGCAGCGTCTACAGGAGACGGTGACGCATCTGCGCGAAGACATCCGCAAGGTCGACGAGCCCCAGCTCACCGCGATGTTCGAAACGTCCGCATAGGTGCTGTCCGGCCTCGTCAAGGCGTTCGACGATTACGACAAGAAGAACGAAGCCGCCTGGCGCAAGTCGGCGTGAGGCCGCGGTCGCTGTCTACGCCGTCGTAGCTTCAGCCATAAACTTGCGCCAGCCGCCATAGGCGGTGATGTCGCGAGCTTCGCCCAGCACTTCCGGCTCGACCAAAAATCCCTTCACGCTGCGGCCGTCGGCGAGCCTGATCGTGCCGATCGCCATGGGCGCGGGAATCGCGTTGACGAACTTGCCGAAGGCGGAGGACGACAGCGACCAGATCTCCAGCTCGATCGCAGCGCCTTTGCTGGCCTCAACGCGCAGCATGCCCGGCTTCGGCGGCGTCGTCTTGAGCGCATAGAGCTTGTAGTCGGGCGCGGTCTTCGTCGCCTCGATCAGCTTTCCGTTCAGCGCCGTCAGCTCGCCGTTCAGCGCCATGCCAGTGAGATGCGCGCCGACCACCGCAATCGGGATTTCATCGCCATTGCTTGCGGGCAGTGGCGCGAGCGGGGCCTGTGCCACACCTTTCGCGCCGACCGTCAGTTTGGTATCGGCATGGAACACCCGGCCGATGCTCGCGAGCAGCGCGTCGCGCCCTGCGGGCGCCAGCAGCGTGATGCCGAACGGGATGCCGTCGCTGCGCATCGCAGCCGGCACGGCGAGGCCGCAGAGGTCGAGCAGGTTGACGAAATTGGTGTAGGTGCCGAGCCGGCTGTTGAGCTCGATCGGATTGGCCAGCACCTGCGCGGTCGTATAGGCCGTCGGCGCCGTCGGCAGCACCAGCGCGTCGATGTTGGCGAACGTGCGCTCGGCGATCTTGCGCAGGCCCTGCAGGCGATAGAGCGCCGAGAAGGTTTCCGCCGCGGTCAGCCGCGCGCCGGCCGCGGTGATCTCCCGCGTGACGGGGTGGATCGTGTCTGGCGCGGACGCCAGCAGGTTCTTGATCACGAGGTAACGCTCGGCGACCCAGGGGCCCTCATAGAGCAGCCGCGCCGTCTCGTAGAACGGCTCGAGGTCGAACTCGACCAGCTTTGCCCCGAGCGCGGTCCATCGCTTCAGCGCATCGTTGTAGGCGGCTTCCGCTTTCTTGTCGCCGAAGAAGATCAGCTGGCCGTTGCGCGGCACACCCAAGCGCAGGTTTGCCGGCATCGGCGTGATCGCGCCGAACGGCCGGTCGCGCGAGAATGGATCGGCCTGGTCGGGGCCGGCCATCACCGACAGCGCGAGCGCGGCATCGGCCACCGTCAGTGCGAACACCGAGATGCAGTCGAGCGTGCGGCAGGCCGGTACCAGGCCTGCGGTGGAGATCATGCCGAGGCTCGGCTTCAGCCCGACGATGTTATTCAGCATCGCCGGCACGCGGCCCGAGCCGGCGGTATCCGTGCCGAGCGACAACGGCACGAGCCCGGCGCCGACCGCAGTGGCCGAGCCCGAGCTCGAGCCGCCGGGAATGAGATCCTCGCGGATCGAATTCCGGGGAATGCCGTAGGGCGAGCGGACGCCGACGAGGCCGGTCGCGAACTGGTCGAGATTGGTCTTGCCGATGATGATCGCCCCCGCTGCGCGCAGGCGCTCGACGGCGGTCGAGTCGTGCGTGGGCGTGTAGGAGAAAGCCGGGCAGGCCGCTGTAGTCGGAAAGCCGAGCGCGTCGATATTGTCCTTCACCGCGACCGGCACGCCGTAAAGCGGCAGGCTGGCAGCATCCGCCCGGGCCGCGAGCTTCTCCGCTTCCGCGATCGCGTCCTTCTCGTCGCGCAGGCTGATGAACACGGCAGGATCGTCGTGATCACGGATGCGCCGATAGGTCCGCGCGACGGTCTCTGCCGGCGTCAGCGTCCCCGCGCGGTGCGCGGCCACAATCGCGGCGATCGTTTCAGGCTGCTCGGCCCCCATGGCGGCAAAACTCCGGCAATTCGTCTTCGCCCGGAGTTAAGCAAGCGATGTGCCATTGTGTACAGAATCCGGGCAGGATGATCGTGCCGGATCTTATCGTGCGATCAGTGGCTTGGGGGACATTTCGGCTGGCGCCCGGCCGGTCGCCTCAGTGACCTATCTGCCCAAATCATAGGCAGTCGGGATCAGGTGAAGCCGGAGAGGATCCGGAGCAGCTGTGCCCGGTTCTCCTTGCCGATCTTCGCCTCGACGTGCCGCTCGTGCTCGGCCGCGAGCCGCTTGAATTTCGTCAGCGCCGTCTCGCCCTGCGCGGTGAGGTGCAGCGCATGCGAGCGCCGGTCCTGCTTCGACTTGATCCGCTTCACCAGCTTGCGCTGCTCGAGGCTGTCGAGCAGGTGCACCAGCCGGGCGCGCTCGATGCCGAGGCGTTTTGCCACCGCCATCTGCGACAGGCCCGGATTGGCGCCGATCACGGTCAGCACCGAATATTGCGTCGGCCTGATGTCGACCTCGCCGAGCGTCTTGATGAAGTCCTGAAAGATCCAGATCTGGAAGCGCCGCACTGCATAGCCGGCGTGGCCGACCAGCGCGTCGAGGCCGACGTCGTCCGCACCATCGCGTGGTGCTGCGCCGTTGCCGGCGCGCTTGCGCGGGGCGTGGCGGCCGTCGGCCCGGGATGCTGTGGCTGTCACGTCGTGTCTCCTGTCGCGCAACCCTAGCGCCCTTGGACCCGGAGCGAAAGATTGTTGTTGACGACAACAATTGGCGTGCCCAACATTATAGGCCAAAGCAGCCCGGAACGAGGCCGCGGTCGATCCTGTAACCGGGATGGAGGAGGAAACACATGACAGTCGCCTCACATGGTGACGTTGCAGGCCTGTTCGCAACGCCAAGGACCGTCGCAGAGCATCGGCCCGACGGCAGCATCGTTCTGCGCTCGCCCGAGCCTCTCGGCGAGACTGCGCGCTGCACCGGCGATTGGCTGGAGCAATGGGCGCAGCAAAGGCCGGATGCGATCTTCCTGGCCGAGCGCGGCAACGTCGAAATGCCCTGGACCACCGTCACCTATGCGCAGGCGCTGCGGAAGGTGCGCGCCGCCGCGTCCTGGATCCTGGCGCAAGGGCTCAGCGCGGACCGCCCCGTCGCGATCCTCTCGGACAACAGCATCGATCATGCGCTGCTCGCGCTCGCCGCCCAGCATGTCGGCGTGCCCTTGGCGGCGATCTCGCCGGCCTATTCGCTGATGTCGAAAGATTTCGACAAGCTCAAGAGCATGATTGCGCTGCTCGATCCGGGCGCGATCTACGTCTCTGCGCTCCAGCCGTTCGCGCCAGCGCTGGCCGCCATCAAGCCGTTGCACAGCGCACACATCATCAGCGGCAATGCCGATGACGTCGACGCGCTCGCGTTCCACGCCATTGCGGCAACGCCCGAGACGCCTGACGTCGCAAGAGCCTTTGCGGCACTCACGCCTGATACGATCGCGAAATTCCTGTTCACCTCGGGCTCGACCGGCACGCCGAAAGCCGTCATCAACACCCAGCGCATGCTGACGTCGAGCCAGCAAGCCAAGGCGCAGACCTGGACCTTCCTCGAACGGAGCCGCGATCTCGTCATTCTCGATTGGCTGCCCTGGAGCCACACCTTCGGCGCCAACCACAATTTCAACCTCGTGCTGCGCAACGGCGGCGCGCTCTACATCGATGGCGGCAAGCCCGCGCCCGGTCTGTTCGCGACCTCGCTCGCCAACCTCAGAAGCGTGATGCCGACGGTCTATTTCAACGTGCCGCGGGGCTTCGACATGCTGATCGCCGCGCTGCGCAGCAACGAGGAATTGCGCCGCCGCTTTTTCGGCGAGGTGAAATTCGCCTTCTATGCCGGCGCGGCATTGCCGCAGAATCTATGGGATGCGCTCGAAGAGCTCTCGCTCGAGACGGTCGGCCGCAAGCTGCCGATGGTCTCGGCCTGGGGCTCGACGGAAACCTCACCGCTCGCCACGGACTGTCATTTTCTCGCCGAGCGCTCCGGCAACATCGGCGTGCCCATTCCCGGCACCGAGCTGAAGCTCGTCACCTCCGGCGACAAGCTGGAGGTGCGGGTGCGTGGCCCCAACGTCACGCCCGGCTATTGGAAGGCACCCGAGCTGACCAGGCAAGCGTTCGACGAGGAGGGCTTTTACTTGATCGGCGACGCGGTGAAGCTTGCCGATAGCGCGCGGCCCGAGCGCGGCCTGTTCTTCGACGGTCGCGTTGCCGAAGACTTCAAGCTCAATTCCGGCACCTGGGTCAGCGTCGGCGGCTTGCGCGTTGCCGGCATCGCCGCGCTGGCGCCGCTGGCTCAGGACATCGTCGTCGCCGGTCACGGCGGTGACGAGGTGCGTTTCCTGGTGTTCCCGAATATTGCGGCTTGCCGCGCCCATGCCGGTCTGCCCGAAACGGCGGCGGCCAGCGACGTGCTGGCGCACGACAAGGTCCGCAGCGCCATCGCGCAGGGTTTGGCGAAGCTGAAACAGCAGAGCGCCAACTCCTCCGGTCACGCCACCCGCGCGCTGCTGCTCGCCGAGCCACCGTCGGTCGACGGCGGCGAGATCACCGACAAGGGCTACATCAACCAGCGCGCCGTGCTGACGCGCCGCGCCGATGCGGTAGCGCGGCTGAACGATGATGCGTCGGGTGAGTGGATCGGATTGTAAAGGCCGAGTTAGCGACGCCACATTCCGCTGTCATTCCGGGGCGCGCCTCTTGGCGCGAGCCCGGAATCCATTTCACCGTAGGGGTGGTGCACGATGGATTCCGGGTTCGGGCTACGCGCGCCCCGGCGAGTGGGATACGCCAACAACCCTGTCGCAATATCCTGCCGATTCTTTTGTTGCCTAAGCAACTAATCTGTGCGAACCGTTCCAGACAGAGATGACGGCGGGCGAACCGCCGCGTTCTTTTCTGGAGGAAGCAATGCGCGGCAGAAGGGGTGCCGTCGGCAAATGCCGGCGCATGATCGGGAGTGACGGGAGCTTGCGCGCCGCGCGCGACCCGTCAGGTGTCGACGCTGCCGGTGACTGCGCCGAGATTTTCGTGCAGCCGGCGCAAGAGATCGATCAGCACCTCGCGTTCGTCCTTGCTGAGGCAGGACAACAGCCGTCGCTCGCGTTCGAACGCAGCGACGATCACCTTGTCATGGGTGGCGCGGCCCCTTGCCGTCAACGAGATCGAGTGGGTGCGGCCGTCGTTCGGGTCGGTGCGGATCGACACCAGCCCGCGCTTTTCGAGGCCGGCAAGCGTCCGGCTCACCGGCCCCTTGTCGAAGCCGATGACGTGGCAGATGCGCGAGGCCGGGATGCCGGGTTCGATCGCCAACAGCGACATGATCCGCCATTCGGTGACGTTGACACCGAACTCGCGCTGATAGAACGCGGTCGCGCTGTTCGAGAGCTTGTTGGCGATGAAGGTGATGAACGCCGGGACGTAACGGTCGAGATCGAGCGTCGGCCCTGCATCATGGGGCGCGGGCTTGTGGCGGGCTTTGGTCGAGGACGGCGGCATATCGGGTTTCTGACTCGCGGCGGGCCCAAAGACCTAAGGGCATGCGTCGTCCTTTCACAAGATCAAAATGAGGGAGGTCTTCCATGACCGCATCCGGCTGCGCGGGATCGGGTGTCCCGCATGTCGACGTCGACCCCTTCGACATGAGCTTTTTTGCCGACCCCTATCCGGCGCATGAGCTGCTGCGGGAAGCCGGCCCCGTGGTCTATCTCGACAAGTGGAACGTCTATGGCGTGGCGCGCTATGCCGAGGTCCACGCTGTGCTGAACGATCCCGCAACCTTCTGCTCCAGCCGCGGCGTCGGCCTTTCCGACTTCAAGAAGGAGGCGCCGTGGCGACCGCCGAGCCTGATCCTCGAGGCCGATCCGCCGGCGCACACCCGCACCCGCGCCGTCCTGTCAAAATTGTTGTCGCCGACCGTGATGAAGCAGGTTCGTGACCGCTTTGCCGAGGCGGCCGAGGCGCGTGTCGATGCCCTGCTGCAGATGCGCAGCTTCGATGCGATCGCGGATCTCGCCGAGGCCTATCCTCTGTCGATCTTTCCGGATGCGCTGGGCCTGAAACCGGAAGGGCGCGAGCATCTGATTCCCTACGCAAGCGTGGTATTCAACGCGTTCGGCCCACCCAACCAGTTGCGCCAGCAGGCGATCGAACGATCGGCGCCGCATCAGGCCTATGTCGCCGAGCAGTGCCAGCGCGAGAATCTGGCGCCCGGCGGCTTCGGCGCCTGCATCCATGCACAGGTCGACGAGGGCGCCATCACGGCCGCCGAAGCGCCGCTGCTGGTGCGTTCGCTGCTGTCGGCCGGACTCGACACCACGGTCAACGGCATTGGCGCCGCCGTCTATTGTCTCGCGCGCTTCCCCGATCAGTGGCAGCGCCTGCGCGAGGATCTTTCACTCGCCCGTGGGGCTTTCGAGGAGGCGGTTCGCTTCGAGAGCCCGGTGCAGACCTTCTTCCGCACCACCACCCGTGAGGTCGAGATCTCCGGTGCGCGAATCGGTGAGGGCGAGAAGGTGCTGATGTTCCTTGCCGCAGCCAATCGCGATCCAAGGCGCTGGGACGACCCCGACCGCTACGACATCACCCGCCGCACCTCCGGCCATGTCGGCTTCGGCTCCGGCATCCACATGTGCGTCGGCCAGCTCGTCGCCCGCTTGGAAGGCGAAGTGATGCTGACCGCGCTGGCCCGGCGCATCGCAAAGCTCGAGATCACGGGCGAGCCGAAGCGCCGTTTCAACAACACGCTGCGCGGGCTCGACAGCCTGCCTGTGACGATCACCCCGGCCTGACGAGGAGCTTGATGCCTGCCATTACCTTCATCCATCCCGACGGCAAGTCCGATCGCGTCGAGACCGCAGGCGGCGAGAGCGTCATGCAGGCCGCGACCCGTCACGGCCTCGACGGCATTCTGGCCGAATGCGGCGGCAACGCGATGTGCGCGACCTGCCATGTCTATGTCGACGAGAGCTGGCTCGCGCGCCTGCCAGCGATGGCCGACGACGAGGATGCGCTGCTCGATGGCACCGCCGCTGAGCGGCGACCGACGAGCCGACTGTCCTGTCAGATCACGATCACGCCCGATCTCGATGGGCTCGTCCTGAAGTTGCCAGAGCGGCAGGTCTGATCTGCCAAGCCGTCGGATCTTCGCAAAATATCAAACAGGGAGGGAATGATGAAACATCTGAAGTGGACGCTCGCGCTGGCTGCGAGCTTGGTGACCGGCGCGGCCAATGCCGAAATATCGGACAACGTCGTGCGCATCGGCGTGCTCAACGACATCTCCGGCATCTTCCAGGACACCAATGGCATGGGCTCGGTCGAGGCCGCGCGGATGGCGGCGGAGGATTTCAACGGCGGCGGCAAGGGCATCAAGGTCGAGATCGTCTATGCCGATCACCAGAACAAAGCCGATGTCGGCAACGCCATCGCGCGCAAATGGCTCGACGTCGAAGGCGTCGACGCCATCGTCGACGTGCCGAACTCGGCCGTCGGTCTTTCCATCAACGCGCTTCTGCGCGACAGCCGCATGACCTTCCTGGCGTCCTCGACCGCAAGCTCGGACCTCACCGGCAAGGCCTGCTCGCCCAACACGATCCAATGGGTCAACGACGCCTGGGCGACCGGCAACACCACCGCAGCCGCCATGGTGTCGCGCGGCGGCAAGGATTGGTATTTCCTCACGGTCGATTACGCGCTCGGCAAGGGCATCGAGGCGGAGGCGCAGAAATACATCGAGGGTCACGGCGGCAAGGTGATCGGCTCGTCCAAGCATCCGCTCGGCACCTCCGATTTCGCGTCCTTCCTGCTGCAGGCGCAAAGCTCGAAGGCGCAGGTCATCGGGCTCGCCAATGCAGGCGGCGACACCATCAACGCGGTGAAACAGGCCGCCGAATTCGGCATCCAGCAGAGTGGGCAGAAGCTCGTCGCCTTCCTGCTCTTCATCAACGACGTTCACGGCATGGGCATCAAAGTCGCGCAGGGCCTCCAGCTCATGGAAGCCTTCTACTGGGACATGAACGATGATACCCGCGCGTTCGCCAAGCGTTTTGCTGCACGGCCCGGCATGAACGGCAAGATGCCGAGCGGCAATCAGGCCGGAGTCTATGCTTCCACGCTCGCTTATCTCAACGCCGTCGCCGCCACCGGCAGCGACAATGCCAAGCAGGTCGTGCCCGAGATGAAGAAGTTCAAGGGCAAGGACAAGCTGTTCGGCGACACCGCGATCCGTCAGGACGGTCGCGTCGTGCATCCGATGTACCTGTTCGAGGTGAAGAAGCCGGAGGAGTCGAAATATCCGTACGATTATTACAAGCTGGTCGCGACGATTCCCGCAGACCAGGCGTTCCGCCCGCTGGCGGAAGGCGGGTGCGAGCTGGTGAAGTAGGAGCGGCGAGCGCGCAATTGCACCCTCTCCCCTTGTGGGAGAGGGTGGCTTCGCGAAGCGAAGCCGGGTGAGGGGTCTCTCTCCTCACGAACAATCGCGAGAGTTGAGAGAACCCCTCATCCGGCGCCGTAGCCGAAGCTCTGCTTCGGCGTTCTTAAGAACGGCGGCCGAAGGCCGCCTATGCCACCTTCTCCCACAAGGGGAGAAGGAAGTAAGACTACACCACCTTGCTCGACCCCTGCGTGATCAACCGCGCTGCGCGCTGGTCTCGCGCGTAGATCCACAGCCAGCTCAGCGCGACGCTGAGGCGGTGGCGCAGGCCGATCAGGAAGTAGATGTGGGCGATGCCCCAGATCCACCACGCGATGGTGCCGCGCAGCTTGATCTTGCCGAAATCGATGATTGCGAGCCGCTTGCCGATCTGCGCGAGGTTACCGGAATGCTTATAGCGGAACGGACCCGCTGCAGCGCCGCGCAGGCGCGCTTTGATGGTCTCCGCGACGTGACGGCCCTGCTGCTTGGCGGCCGGCGCGATGCCGGGCACCGGCTTGCCGTCCCAGGCGTTGATGCTGACGGTATCCCCGATCGCGAAGATCTCGGGATGGCCTGATATGGTGAGGTCGGCCTCGACCAGCACGCGCCCGGCGCGATCGTGCGCTGCGCCGAGCCATTCGGCAGCGGGCGAGGCGCGCACGCCGGCGGCCCAGATCCGTGTCTTGGCCTCGAGCAGTTTGCCGCCGAACACGACGCCCTCGCGATTGATCTCGGTGACGGCCTGCCCGAGCACGACCTCGACGCCGATCTTTTCCAGCGAGGCCTGCGCATAGGCTGATAGCTCGTCGGGAAAGCCGGCGAGCACGCGCTGGCCGGCCTCGATCAGCACGACACGGGCCTTGTGCGTGTCGATGTTGCGGAAATCGGCGGGCAGGGTGTGATGCGCCATCTCGGCGATGGTGCCGGCGAGCTCGACGCCGGTCGGGCCGGCGCCGACGATCACGAAGGTCAGCCGTGCCGCGCGCCGCTTTGGATCGATCTCGCGCTCGGCGCGCTCGAACGCCACCAGGATGTGCCGGCGCAAGGTGGTCGCATCCTCCAGCGTCTTCAGGCCGGGCGCGAACTGCTCCCATTCATCGTGGCCGAAATAGGCGTGCCGCGCGCCCGTGGCCAGCACCAGCGTGTCGTAGGGCACCTCGCTGCCGTCGTCGATCAGCACGCAGCGTCGTTCGGCATCGACGCCGCTCACGGTGGCGAACAGCGTCGTCACCTCGCGCCGGTCGCGCATGAGATGACGGATCGGCCAGGCGATCTCGCTGGTTGCGAGCGAGGCGGTCGCGACCTGGTAGAGCAGGGGCTGGAACAGATGATGATTGCGGCGGTCGATCAGCGTGATCTCGACGGGAGCGCCCGCAAGCCGGTAAGTCGCCTCCAGCCCGCCGAAGCCGGCGCCGACGATGACGACGCGATGGGGATTTGCGGCCATGATTTAACCCTCGAATCTCGCTGCTGCTCGCCTTCATTTAAGTGCGGATTGGGCGCCGCGGTCCAATAGAGGTCATCAATCGTCGCATAGGCCTGATGTATCGATCCGGCGCGAAAAGCGCCGCAGCCTCCCGGACCGGCCCTGGGCCGGCCTCGGCCGAAGTGAGTAGAATTATAATTCTTGCCACCTCAGATCGGGGCGAAATATGGTGCAGGGCGGGCGCTGAGCCATTGGCGGCGCGGCATATTTTGCGTTCAATAGAGACAGGCCTGGAGCGGCGATCACCCCGCTTCCAGGACCGATAATTAAGGAGGGAGTGTTATGAGGACGGCATTCTGGCTGGCGGGCGCAGCGGCGCTGGTGCTGGCAAATCAGGCATTCGCCGGAGACACCATCAAGATCGGTTTCGTCTCGACCTTCAGCGGCCCGACCGCCGTGATCGGCAACGACATGCGCAATTCCTTCGAGCTCGCGCTCGATCATCTCGGCCGCAAGATGGCCGGCAAGCCGGTCGAGGTGCTCTACGAGGACGACGGGCAGAAGCCCGACGTCGGCAAGCAGAAGACCGAGAAGCTGGTGCAGTCGGACAAGGTCGACTTCATCGTCGGCTATATCTGGTCGAACGTGCTGCTCGCCTCGCTCAAGACCGCGGTCGATTCGAAGACCTTCCTGATCTCGGCCAATGCCGGGCCGTCGCAGCTCGCGGGCGAGCTGTGCTCGCCTTACGTGTTCTCGACCTCCTGGCAGAACGACCAGACCCCGCAGGCGGTCGGCACCTATATGAACCAGAAGGGTGTCAAGTCGGTGTTCCTGATCGGCCCGAACTATGCCGCCGGCAAGGACATGCTGGCCGGCGTCAAGAGCACCTTCAAGGGTCAGGTCGTGGGTGAGGAATATACGGTGTGGCCGAGCCAGCTCGACTTCTCCGCCGAGCTCTCCAAGGCGCGTGCCTCCGGCGCCGAGTCGATCTTCGTGTTCTACCCGGGTGCTGCTGGCGTGCAATTCCTGAACCAATATGCACAGGCCGGGCTGAAGAGCACGATGCCGCTCTACACCGCCTTCACCATCGACGAGCTCTCGCTGCCGCTCCAGAAGGAGAACGCGCTCGGGGTGCCCGGCGCGCAGCAATGGGTCAACGACCTCCCCAACGAGCAGAACAAGCGCTTCGTCGCCGACTACCGCAAGAAGTACCCCGGCCTGCGCCCGACCTTCTACGGCGCGCAGTCCTATGACGCCGCGAACCTGATCAACAGCGCCGTCGTCGCCGTGAAGGGAGACACCTCCAAGAAGGACGAGATGAAGGCCGAGATGGAGAAGGCCAACTTCAAGTCGGTGCGCGGCGCGTTCAAGTTCGGCAACAACCACATCCCGATCCAGAACTTCTATCTGCAGGACGTGGTCAAGGATTCCGAAGGCCAGCTCGCCTTGAAGACCGTCGCCACCATCGTCGAGAACGATCAGGATCGCTTCCACGAGAAGTGCAAGATGAAGTGAGCCACAAGCGACGTAGCCCCTTCTCCCCTTGTGGGAGAAGGTGGCGCGAAGCGCCGGATGAGTTGTTCTCTCCCCTTGCAAGATTGTCCGTGAGGAGAGAGGCCCCTCACCCGTCTCGCCGCTTTGCGGCGAGCCACCCTCTCCCGCAAGGGGAGAGGGGAAGCAGAATTGCCTACACCCTCGGCATGCTTGCCGGGCGCACCTCGCGCGCTTGCGCTGCGAGCCTGATGCCGGCGTTGGCCGCGCCAAAACCCTGATAGTTCCTGCGCTCGACGATCTCGAAGAAGAAGCGCTCGTCGAAGATGTGGGTGTAGACCTGGAAGAACTCGCCGTCGCCTTCGCGGTCGTAGAGGATGTGGTTGGCGCGCAGCTGCGCCATCAGTTCGGGCGAAAGATCGTATTTGGCTTCGATGTCGTCGTAGTAATTGTCGGGGATGTCCAGGAAGCCCGCGCCGCGCTGGCGCATCGCGGCGACGGTCGCAAAAATATCCTGACACGCGAAGGCGACATGCTGCACGCCCGAGCCGAAGAACTCCGAGATGAAGCGTGCCGGCAGGGTGCGGTTGGCGGAGGAGCCGTTGAGCACGAAGCGCAGGCTCTGGTCGGCGTTGATGACGGCCTGGCTCTGCACGAGGCCTCTGGGGTCGGCGATCTCCATCTGCGGCAGGCGTTTCAGATCGAGAATGCCGGTGTAGAACAACAGCCAGGTCAGCATCTCGTCATAGGGCATCGACTGCGCGATGTGGTCGACCGCGACCAGCGCATCGGCGCTTGAATCGCTTGCAACAGGCTCGAAATCGGTGTCCCAGTTCTTGCCGGCTTGGTCGAGAAAATAGAGCAGGCTGCCGCCCACGCCATGGATCGCGGGAATCTCGAGTTCACCCGGTCCGACCGGCTGGTAGAAGGTGCGCGCCTTCAGCGTCTCGGCACGCTGCATGGCGCGGTCGGCGTCGTCGACGTCGAGCGCGATGGCGCAGACGCCGGGCCCGTGGGTGACATAGTGCGAATGCGCAAAGCCGTCGGTCTCGCAATTGATGACGAGCTCGACCTTGCCCTGCGACCAGCGCTCCACCGCCTTGCTGCGGTGCTGGCCGCTCTTGCGGAAGCCGAGCTGTGAAAACAGGCGGCCAAGCTCGCCGGCCTTGCTCTCGTTCACGGCAAATTCGATGAAGCCGGTGCCGCGGCTCTTCGCCTTCGGGGCCAGCGCCTTGCCGGCGAAATTCGGCCAGTCCGGTGCGAGCTGGTCCTCCAGCAGGATCAGCGAGCGCAGGCCGTCGACCGCGGTCTGTGCGGCCGAGCCGGCGCGGAACTGGTCGTTGAAGATTTCCAGCGACAGCGGTCCGGCATAGCCGGTCGCTGCGATCGCCGCCATGAACGCGCCGACCGGCAGGTCGCCCTGGCCGGGGAAGGAGCGGAAGTGCCGGCTCAATGACAGGATGTCGAGCTCGAGCCTTGGCGCGTCGGAGAGCTGCACCAGAAAGATCTTGTCGCCGGGGATCGAGGCCATGGCGCGGGTCGGAAAGCCAGGTGCCAGCGCATGAAAGCTGTCGAGGATGACGCCAATCGCGGGATGATCGGCGCGGCGCACGATCTCCCAGGCGTCGCGATAATCGTTGACGTGGCGGCCCCAGGCCAGCGCCTCATAGCCGACGCGCAAACGACGTTTCGCGGCGCGATCGCCAAGCTCGCGAAAATCGTCAGCCGCGCGGTCGATGCCGCCGAGCGCGGCGGGTGAGACGTTGGAGCAGATCAGCAACAGATCGGTGCCGAGCTCCTGCATCAGATCGAACTTCCGCTCCGCGCGGGCGAAGTTGCGCGCGCGCTGCGGCTCCGGCATGCCTTCGAAATCGCGGAACGGCTGGAACGCACAGATCTCGAGATTGAGGTCCGTGCACATCTTCGCGATATCGCGTGGGCCGGCGCCGAACGACAGCAGGTCGTTCTCGAAGATTTCGACCGCATCGAAGCCCGCGGCGGCGATGGCGCGGAGCTTTTCGTCGAGGCTGCCTGAGAGGGAGACGGTGGCGATCGAGCGCTTGTTCATGCGGCCTGCTCCATGATCTGCCCCGGCGAGATCGTTTGCCCGGTACGCGCGGCCGCGCTGACGGCTTCGACGACGGCGAGCGTCCCCATCGCGTCCTCGACCGAGATCAGCGGCTGTTCACGGCCGGCGATCATTGCGCAGAAATGCCGGAGCTGCTCGACCAGCGGATCGAACGCGGGCGGCGCGATGGTCGCGCGCGACAGCGGAGCGTACCAGCCGGGCTGCTCAGTGTATGACCACAGCTCCATGTTCGGCACGGAGAGCGAACCCGCAGTCCCTGCGAAGATGTAGCAGGGCTGATCCTGCCTGGGATAGGCCGGGTTCTCGCCCGAGGAGAGCTCCCAGCTCCACGGCGCCGGCGTCGCATCCGACACGGTCACCGTGCCCAGCGCGCCGCTCGCAAAGCGCAGCAGCAGCGCGGCGGTGTCTTCGACCGGAAAGTCGCGCACCTTGTTCGAGGTCAGCGCCTGCACCTCGACGATCTCGCCGCAGATGAAGCGGAGATTGTCGATGTCGTGGATGAGATTGATCAGCAGTGGCCCGCCGCCTGCCTCACGCCGCCAGGCGACCTCGAAATAATCGTCGGGCTTCTTGAGGAGCCACAGCCCGACCACGGCCGTGAGCTGGCCGAGCTTTCCGTTCGTCACGGCCTCGCGGGCCGACTTGATGACGGGATTGTGCCGCCGATGATGGCCGACCAGCATCGGCACGCCGGTGCGTCTCACCGCCGCGCACAGGCGTTGCGCGGTGGCAACCGTCTCGGTCACCGGCTTTTCGACCAAAGCCGGCACGCCGGCTTCGGCGCAGTCGAGCGCCATCGGCAAGTGCAGCGTGTTGGGCGAGGCAATGATGAGGCCGTCGGGCTTCTCTTCTGCCAGCAGCGCGCGATGGTCCGCATAGCAGGGCACGCCATGCGCCAGCGCATATTCCTTCGCGGCGGGCGAGGGGTCCGCGATGCCGGCGAGCACGCAATCCCGGGAGGACTCGATCAACCCGATATGGCGACGGCCGATCAGGCCGGCGCCGGCCACGGCGATCCGCATTCTCGCGCTCATGCTGCACTCTCCTCCATGGCGCCGCCGAGGAAGAGCTGCCCGATGCGCGGATCGTTCAGAATGCGCCTGGCGTCATCGACCATGCGGGTCTGGCCAAGCTCGAGCACGATGCCGATGTCGGAGATCTCCAGCGCCGAGCGCGCGTTCTGCTCGATCATCAGGATGGTGACGCCGCGATCGCGCAAGCTCTTGAGGATGTCGAAGGTCTGCTGCACCATCAGCGGCGACAGACCGATCGAGGGCTCGTCGACCAGCACCAGCTTCGGCTCGAGCAGCAGCGAGCGGGCGATCTCGAGCTGCTTCTGCTCGCCGCCTGACAGCGTCGAGGCCTGCTGCGCGGACTTGCGCCGCAATGCCGGAAACAGGTCGAGCGCCGCCTCGATCCGCTTGGGCAGGTCGAGGCCCTTGTCGGCGGCGACGCCGCCGAGCTCGATATTGTGGCGCACCGACAGCTCGGGAAAGATGTTGCGGCCCTGCGGCACGTAGCAGATGCCGGCGTTGAGCAGCGCGCGCTGGCTCAAATTGGTTACGTCGCGGCCGGCGAAGCTGATCTTGCCTTCGCGCAGCTTGAGCAGGCCGAAGATGGCCTTGAATACCGTCGATTTGCCGGCGCCGTTCGGGCCGATGATCGTCGTGATCGTGGCTGACGGCACGGCAAACGTCGTGCCGTTCAAGATCGTCATCTTGCCGTAGCCGCCGACGAGATTGTGGACCGAGAGAATGGGATCGCTCATTGCGCGCTCCTAATGTCCGAGATAGGCTTCGATCACGGCGGGGTTCTTGCGGACCTCGTCGGGCCGGCCCATCGCCAGCACCTTGCCTTCCGCCATCACCATCACGCGCGAGCACAGCGACATCACGAACTCCATGTTGTGCTCGATCACGACGAAGGTGGCGTTCTTCTCGCGGTTGATCGCGACCAGGCGCTCCTTGAGGTCCGCCAGCATCGACGGGTTGACGCCGCCGGCTGGCTCGTCGAGCAGCACCAGGCGCGAGCCGCCCATGAAGGCCATGGCGGCATCGAGCAGTTTTTGCTGACCATAAGAGAGACCCCCAGCCGGCTCGTCGGCGAGATGGTCGAGCTTGAAGAAGCCGATCATCTGGTTCGCGGCCTCCGTCAGCCCGGCATCGGAGCGGCCGACCAGGCGCGAGGCCATGTTGCCCTGGTGCTCCTGTCCGGCGAGGATCAGGTTCTCGCGCACCGAGAGCTTTGGGAACACCTGCAACAGCTGGAAGGTGCGGCTGACCCCGAGCTTGTTGAGCTCGGAGGGACGCAGGCCCGTGACGACCTGTCCGTCGAGCTTGACTTCGCCGCCGGTCGGCGTGAGCTGGCCGAGGATGCAGTTGAACAGCGTGGACTTGCCGCAGCCGTTCGGCCCGATCAGGCCGAGGATCTCGCCCTCGCGCACGTCGAACGAGACCCCGTTGACGGCGTGGATGCCGCCAAAGCTCTTCTTGATGTCGGTGACTTCGAGGACCGCGCTCATTGCGCCGTCTCCAGGCGCGACTTTGCGACGGCGCGCAGCGCGGACGCCGCCTTGGTGCGGCGCTCGGCGAGATATCGGTCGAGGATTCCGAGAATGCCGGTCGGCGACCAGATCAGCAGCAGCATCACGGCGACGGCGTAGAGCATCAGGTAGTAGCCTTCCGTGAAGCGCAGCCATTCCGGCAGCAGCACCGCGATCATCGCTCCCAGGAACGGACCGAAATAGAAGCCGGCGCCGCCGACGATCACCATCAGCAGGAGGTCGAGCGAGAGCGACAGGTTGAACGGCACGGGATCGATATATTGCGTCAGCGGCGCATAGAGCGCTCCGGCGACGCCGCCGAGTGCCGAGCCGATCGCGAAGGCCATCAGCGTGTAGCGGCGGGTATCGACGCCGAGGGATTGCGCGCGCAACGGATTCTCGCGCAGCGCCATGAAGGCACGGCCCCAGGGCGAACGGATCAGCCACCACACCGCAAGCGAGACGATCGCGAGCGAGCCGAGGCAGACATAGTAGAACGGCAGCGGCTTGTTGGTCGCGATGCCGAAGATGTGCGGACGTGGGATGTTGGAGATGCCGTAGATGCCGCCGGTCAGCCAGCTCTCGTTGCGGAACACCAGGAAGGCCAGCGTGGAGAAGGCCAGCGTGACGAAGGCGAGGTAATGGTGCTGCACGCGCAGTGCGGGATAGCCGAGCACCCAGCCGATCGCAAAGCTCAAGACGATCGCCACCAGGATCGCCGCCGGCAGCGGCCAGCCATGTGTGGTCATGATCGCGGCGGCATAGGCGCCGATGCCGACGAAGGCGCCTTGGGCCAGCGAGACCTGGCCGGCATAGCCGAGCGTGAGATTGAGCCCCATGGCCGCGATGCTCATCACCGCCCATTGGCTCAGGATGAACAGGCCGTAGCGGTTGAAGTTCATGGGGACGATGATCAGCGCGGCGATGATGGCAAGGCCGAGCGCGATCTTCAGGGGTTTGGCGATGCCGCTCATACGGTGCGCTCCTCGGCACGGCCGAGCAAGCCCTGCGGCCGGAACAGGATGACGGCGATCAGGAACATCATCGGCACGGCGGCGCGATACTGCGTCGAGACATAGGCCGCCGCGAGATTGTCGAGCACGCCGATCAACAGGCCGCCGGCGATCGCGCCGCGCACCTGGTTGAAGCCGCCGACGATCGCGGCGATGAAGGCGGCCTGGCCCAGCACCTCGCCGGACGAAAATTTTGCGAGGTAGATCGGCGTGATCAGCAGCGAGGCCAGCGCGACCAGAAAGGCGTTGATCAGAAAGGTCAGCAGGATCATGCGCTCGACCGGGACGCCGATGATGCGGGCCACCGTCGGGTTCTGCGCCGCCGCCTGCATCTGGTGGCCGAGCGAGGTACGGCTCAGCAGCGTGGTCAGACCGAGAACGGCGAGGATGGCAACAGTGAGCACGCCGATGCTCTGCAGCGACACCGCATGGCCGAGGATGGAGATGTCGCCGGTCGGCACGATCGAGGGGAAGGGCGAAGCCTCCGCGCTGTAGAACTGCTTGACCGATTCCTTGATGCCGATCGCGAGCGCCATGGTCGCGATCGCCAGCGGTAGCACACCGTGACGCATCATCGGGTCCACCAGCAGCATCTTGAAGGCGAGCCCGAGCAGGATCAGCGAGAGCAGGATGCCGAGGATGATCGCGAGCCAGAACGGCGCGCCCACATGCATCGCGGCCAGCATCAGGAACGCCGGCAGCATCACGAACTCGCCTTGCGCGAAATTGATAGTCTGCGAGGTCTGCCACAGCAACGTGAAGCCGACCGCGACCAGCGCGTAGATGGCGCCGGTGGCGAGCCCCGCGACCAGTAGATCGAATAGGTTGGACATGTTCCCCTCTTTCCTCTCCCTCTCCCCGCTCTCTTTCTTCTCCCTCTCCCCGTACTTACGGGGAGAGGGTTGGGGTGAGGGGCTGTCTCCGCGTACTCGATTGTCACCGTCGTCGCGGAAGCAGCCCCTCACCCCGCCCTCTCCCCGCAAAGGGGCGGGGAGAGGGAGACGAAAGATCTCTCCCCGCGTAGAGCGGGGCGAGGGAGAAGGGCCACGCTTCACTTCACCTTGGGCAGCACCTGCTTCACCACCTGCTTGCCTTCGACCACCTCGACCAGGAAGCTCTGGCGGTCGATGTCGCCGGTGTCGCTGAAGGTGACGTCCATCAAAATGCCCGGCTCGTCCGCGGCCTTGATGGTGAGGCCGTGCAGCGTGTCGGCGAACTTCTTCGGGTCGACCTTGCCCATCTTTTCCGTGGTGGCCTTCACCATGTAGACGGCGAGGTAGCCCTTCAGGCCGTTATGATCGGGGACGTAATTGTACTTCTTGGAGAACTTCTCGCGGAACGCCTTGACCAGATCGACCGGCGCGTCGGTGGTGAGGCCGACATGGCCGCGCGCGCCGTTGGCGGCATCGCCGGCGAGCTCGATCACCTTCTGGCCGATCAGCGTGGTCTCGCCCATCAGCGGCGCGGTGACGCCCTGGCGCTTCAGCTCTTTCAGGATGCGCGCGCTCTCTTCCTCGTTCAGGTAGACGAACACGGCGTCGGGATTGGCGGCCTTGATCTTGCCGACGTCGGCGGCGAAGTCGGCCTGGCCCGCCTCGGTGGAGAGATCGGCGACGACCTTGGAGCCGAGCCGGTCGAGCTCCTTGACCACGACGTCGCGGCCACCGCGGCCGAAATCGTTGTTGACCCAGACCACCGCGACCGTCTTCGCCTTCATCTCGTCGTGGATGTACTTTGCGACCTTCGGCATTGAGGATTGCTGGCCGAAGGAGGTGCGGAACAGGAACTTGTTACCGGTCTGCGTCAGCTCGGCGGCCTCGCCGCCCATGATCTGCGCGATGCCGGCTTCGGCCGCGAGCGGCGCGGTCACCTTCACCGAGCCGGAATAGCCGGGCCCGAGCAGCACATAGGGCTCGGCGTCGAGCGCCTTCTGCACCTGGGCGCGCGCCACCCCGGGGTTGGACTGCGAGTCGGCGTGGCTCACCTCGAGCTTGCGGCCGAGCACGCCGCCCTTGGCGTTGATCTCCTCGATCGCGAGGTCGATGCCGTTCTTCCAGTTCGTGCCGACGGTGGCACCGCCGCCCGAGAGCTCCGCGACGTTGGCGAGCTTGATTGCCTGGGCAAAGGCGCCCGTTGCGGTCATGACGGTGAGCAATGCGCCCACCACTAGCGTTGATTTCATCGTTCTCTCCTCCCGTTTCAAATCTTGCAAGCGGCCTTGTATCCGGCCGCTTCGCCTCAAGCTGCCTGATAGGCGGCGCTGCGCGCTGCCATCACGGCGTCGAAAGCCTCTCCCATGATCTCGGTGGATGGGGCAAGGCCTGTGAACAGTTCGAAGGCGTCGGCGGCCTGGTAGATCGCGAGGTCGCGGCCGGTCATGATCTTCGCGCCTTTCTCTCGCGCTGCGGCCAGCAGCGGCGTGATCAGCGGCGAATAGACGGCGTCGGCGACCCATAGGTCCGCCCTGAGCAGTCCCGCCGGCACCGGCGTGTCACGGTTCGGCAGCATGCCGACCGGCGTGCCGTTGACGAGACCGGTCGCACCCTCGAGCGCATCCTCGACGCTGGCGGCAACGCGGGCGCCGCGCGGGGCGAGCATGGCGGCCAGTTTCTCGGCGCGCGCCGGCTCGCTGTCGAAAATGCGGATGTCGGCCACGTTCAGGCTCGCCAGCGCAAACGCGATGGCCTTGCCGACGCCGCCGGCGCCGATCAGGGCGATGGCGTTGCCGGAGGGCGCCAGCAACGGCGTCACCGCCCGCGAAAAACCCGTGGTGTCGGTGTTGTGGCCGGTCAGCCGGCCATCCCTGACGACGACGGTGTTGACCGCGCCCATGCTGGCTGCGCCCGGCGCCAGCGCGTCGAGCAGCGGCACCACCGCTTCCTTGTAGGGGTAGGTGACATTGACGCCGGCAAAGCCGAGCCGCCGGACGCCCTCGAGCATCAAGCGCAGCCCGGCCGCATCGGCGCCGGCGACCTCGATAAGCTGGTAATGGCCGCGCAGGCCGAGCGCTTCGGCGGCGCGCTCATGCATGGCGGGCGAGGCGGAATGCGCGATCGGGGCGCCGATCAGGCCCGTGAGGAGCTTCTTGCTGGCGGCGTATCCGCGTTTCGACATGGTTCGCTATCGTCTCAAGGGAGCGTCCGGCCCCGGCCATTAGCGGGGAAATCCGTGCAATTCCAGCTGCGACGATAGCCTTTCCCCCGCCTAACACAATTACCCTTTTATCTGGCAAACCTAACATCATGTTATTTCCTGCGCCCGCGGGCAGGGGCGGTCTTGCCACTGCCGCGGGAGGGCTCGACCGCGCGCATCTCGGCGCGCAGGGCCTCGATGAAATACTCGGCATGCAGCGACAGCGGCGTGCCGCGCTTGACTGCGATGTAGGTGTCAAACCGCGTCGGCTCGGCGATCTTCAGAAGCTCGATCCCGGGATAGCCGCCATGGGCGACGGTGAACTGGTCGATGATGGCGATGCCGAGTCCCGCCTTCACTAGCGCGCAGACGGTGGTGCCGAAGCGCGCGCGGATCGTGATGTTGTAGTCGAGCCGGTGGCGCGCGAAGATCCCGGCCATGATCCGGCCGTAGGGGTCGTTGGGATCGATGCCGATCAGCGGATAGCGCGTGATCTCGGCGGCGGAGACCTGCTTGCGGCCGGAGAGCTCGTGGCCGGGCGGCACGATGCAATAGAGCTCGCCCGAAGCGAGCGGCATGAAGTCGAGCCCGGAATGCTCGAGCCGATAGCTCATCGCCACGCATTCGCCGCGGCCGAGCATCAGGTAGTCGATGGCTTCCTCGAGCTTGAGGATGTTGATGTCGATGCCGAGATCGGGATAGCGGCGGCGGACGCGCTCGATCGCACGCGGCACCATCACCTGCGAGATGCTCGGCACCGAGCCGATGCGCAGCTCCGACAGGCCGCCGCGGCCGATCTTGGAGATGATCTCGGAGAGGTCGTCGACCTTCTTGTAGACGCCGTTGATCTGCTCGAAGATGTTCTCCGCTTCCGGCGTCGGGAAGTAGCGCCCGTTCTGGCGCTGGAAGAAGCGGATGCCGAGCGAGCGCTCGGTGTATTTGACGAGGCGGCTGATCCCCGGCGCCGAGACGTTGAGCAGCTTCGCCGCACCGCCGATGGTGCCCGTCACCATCACGGCACGGATCACTTCGACCTGGCGCAGCGTCATCATGGCCTTGAACCGTCCCTGGCATCGACAAGAGATCGCGGCGATCATCTCACGAGAGATGCGCTGTCATCCAGCGGCAAGTGTGCGCCGATGTGGCCGGAGGCTGGCGCTTTCCCTCTCCGCTTGTGGGAGAGGGTGGATCGCCGCAGAGCGGCGAGACGGGTGAGGGGTCTCTCTCCGCGACTTCAAATGGGAGTTGGATTCGCGGAGAGAGACCCCTCATCCGGCGCTTCGCGCCACCTTCTCCCACAAGGGGAGAAGGGAAGCCAAAATTCGCAGTCAGAGTGTTTCGACTAAAACCCGCGCGGTCAGATGGAGAGGCGTCCTCGTGACGCGATCTGTTGCTCCGGCGTCGTCTTTGCAGCGGCGTTCTAGCTCGCCGGCCCTTCCGGCGACACGCTCTCGGCCAGCTCCGCGCGCTCGCTCTGCAGCACCTCGCGCGCAAACTCGATGATCTTCTGCTTGTTCGCCGTTTCGCGGACGGCAAAAAACACGCGGTTCAATTCCAGGCCGAGCACGCTGTTGAGGGCGATGTCCTCGTCTTCCATCGTTGGCTTCCCGCTTCGGATGTTCTCAGGTGTATCGTGGCGTCAATTCTGCCACAAGTAGTTAAATCCTCAGAGCGCATGAGCACCGGGAAACTACGGCCACAGCGAATTGAGGCGGTCTGTGAATACGTGCTATACGGAAGCGCGAGGGTCAGGAAACGTACGATGTCCGCCGTAGACTATGGCCGGGAGGCGCTCGACTTCATCGAAGGCCTGCAGACCTACCGCAAGGTACCAGAGGCCATGAACGCGCTCGAAGCGGCGTTCGGTCGCTTCGGCTTCGAAACCATCATCGTGACGGGGTTGCCCAATCCCGATCAGCAGTTTGCGCAGATGGTGCTCGCCAAACGCTGGCCTGCGGGATGGTTCAGCCTCTACACCGAGAAAAACTACGATCGTTTCGATCCCGTGGTGCGGTTGTGCCGGCAGTCGGTCAATCCGTTCGAGTGGTCGGAAGCGCCCTATGATGCGGAACTCGAGCCGAATGCGGCCGAGGTGATGAACCGTGCCAGCGAGTTCCGCATGTCGCGCGGCTTCATCGTGCCGATCCACGGCCTCACCGGCTACGAGGCGGCGGTCTCGCTCGGCGGTGTCCATCTCGACCTCAATGCCCGCAGCAAGCCGGCGCTGCATCTGATGGCGATGTATGGCTTCGACCACATTCGCCGTCTGCTCGAGCCGATGCCGCATCCGTCGACGCGCCTCACGCCGCGCGAACGCGAGGTGATCGCCTGGGCTTCGCAGGGGAAGTCGGCCTGGGAAATCGGCGAGATCCTGCACATCACCCAGCGCACCGCCGAAGAGCATCTTGCAACTGCTGCGCGCAAGCTCGGCGCGGTCAACCGTACGCATGCGGTCGCGCTGGCGATTCGGAACAAGATCATCAATCCTTAAGCCGCCTTACTGGGAAATTTCCCAATACCGAAGCTGCGTCTTTTCGCAGAATCTCCCCCCATTGAGGATGAATGGGGGTTTTCATGATTCACGCAGTTTCCGCGGTAAATCGTCACCTTTATGAAGACGTAATCGAGCAGCATTTCCGGCTGCGTCACGACATCTTCGTCGAGGAGCGGCGCTGGGAGACGCTGCGCAGGCCGGATGGCCGTGAGATCGATTCCTACGACGACGAGGACACCGTCTACCTGCTGGCGCTGGAAGGCCGCCGCGTCGTGGGCGGTCATCGGCTCTATCCGACCACCAAGCCCTCGATGATGAGTGAGGTGTTTCCGCATCTGGCGGCGGTTCGCGGCTGGCCCGCCGATCCGCTAGTGTGGGAATGGTCGCGCTACTTCGTCGTGCGCGATCGCCGCGACGGCGCGCTCAACCTGCAACTGATGGCTGCGGTGCAGGAGTTCTGCCTCGACCAGGGAATCGCGCAGGTCAGCGCGATCATGGAGACCTGGTGGCTGCCGCGCTTCCACGAAGCCGGCTTCGTCGTGACGCCGCTCGGCCTACCGGCTCTGGTCGAGAACGCATGGACCATGGCGGCGACCATCGACATTCGTCGGGAGACGCTCGATGCCCTGCATCATCGGATCGGCACGGCTTCGGTCGTGCAGCAGGACGGCCCTCGTCTCGATGCCATCGCCCGTGCCAACCTCTGCGGTCATGTTGCCGCGCAACGAAAGAGCGCCTGAGATGTCGAACGTGATGCGGGACAGCCAGATCATGGCGCAAATGAAAGACGAGGATCTCGGCTACATGTCCGACATGGCGCTCGAACTGGCGCAAATGGCGGAGGACACCGGATTGACGACGCTCGCTTATCTGTTTCGGATGGCGGCCCTGGAGGCGTCGACGGCCAACAGCGTTCTCGCCGAGCCGGACGAGCTCCCCCGGCAGATGACGTCGCACTAGACGCAGCCCTGCTCGATTTTACGACGATCGTACCCTCTCACCGCCAGCCGGTGAGAGGGTGATGCCGTTTCGCTGCGGCAGGTTGCCTCATGCCGCGCGGCAGCCTTTTTGCATTGCGGGGCGCGTCCCGGCCGCACGTGCCGAGATGCAACAAAGTGCATGTTTGATGTCGAATCGCTCTTGCCTCGGAACGATACTGCCATTACCCATTTTTCGGCCTTGAAGAGGCAGGGGGAGCTCTTTCACTGATGGCGACAGTGTTCGAACATCGGCGCGCGTCTGTATGCGCCTGAAAGAGTCCTGATGCTGCTCGTCGTCGAACAATTCTTGAATGGGTTGCAGTTCGGTCTGCTGCTGTTCCTGCTCGCCGCGGGCCTGACGCTGGTGTTCGGGATCATGGATCTCGTCAACCTCGCGCACGGCTCGCTCTATATGATGGGCGCCTATTTCGCCGCCACCTTCGCGGCCTGGACCGGCAGCTTCCTGCTCGGCGCGCTGATGGCGTTGGGCGCGACGCTCGTGCTCGGCATCGTGCTGGAGGTGAGCGCGCTGCGGCATCTCTATGGCCGCGACCATCTCGACCACGTGCTCGCGACCTTCGGCCTGATCCTGTTCTTCAACGAAGCCGTGCGGCTGATCTGGGGCCCCGCGGGCCTGGCGTTGCCGCTGCCGGCCTGGCTCACCGTGCCGGTGCCGATCCTGCCCGGCATTCACTATCCCGCCTATCGCCTCGCCATCATTGGGGTAGCGCTGCTGGTCGCGCTGCTGCTCTATCTCGGCGTGATGCGCACCCGCATCGGCATGCTGATCCGGGCCGGCGCATCCAACCGCGAGATGATCGGCGCGCTCGGCATCAACATCAAGCTGCTCTACACGCTGGTGTTCGGCCTGGGCGCCGCACTCGCGGGCCTTGCCGGGCTGATGCAGGCGCCGATCCTGACCGTGCAGATCGGCATGGGCGAGAACATCCTGATCCTCGCTTTCGTCATCATCGTGATCGGCGGCATCGGTTCGATCCGCGGCGCTTTCCTCGCCGCGATCTTCGTCGGCATGATCGACACGCTCGGCCGCGCCTTCCTTCCGAACCTGCTCCGCCAGGTGCTGAGCGGCGCCGCCGCATCCACCGCCGCGCCCGCGCTGTCCTCCATGCTGATCTATCTGCTGATGGCGATCGTGCTGGTGGTGCGGCCGGAGGGGCTGTTTCCGGCCAATCGTCGATGAAGGGTTTGAGCGTGAGCAAGGCCGTCACGGCCCTGATGCTGGCGGGCCTCGTGCTGCTGCCGCTCTATTCGCAGCTGACCGGCAACGTCTTCATCCTGACGCTGTTCACCCGCATCATCATCCTGGCGCTGGCGGCTGCGAGCCTCAACCTCATCATGGGATTTGCGGGCCTGATGAGCTTTGGCCATGCCGCGTATCTCGGCATCGGCGGCTATGCCGTCGGCATGCTCGCGCAGGAAGGCGTTGGGTCCGGCTTCATCCAGTTTCCGGTCGCGATTGCGGCGTCGGCGATCTATGCGCTGGTGATCGGCGCGCTGTCGCTGCGCACCCGTGGCGTCTACTTCATCATGATCACGCTGGCCTTCGCCCAGATGGCCTACTATGTCGCCTCGGGCCTGGCCCGTTACGGCGGCGACGACGGCCTGACCATCTACACGCGCAGCGACTTCTCGGGTCTGATCGATCTCGGCAACCGCACGCAGTTCTATTATCTCTGCCTCGCCTGCCTTTTCGGCGTCATGCTCCTGATATGGCGCATCGTCAACTCGCGCTTCGGTCTTGTCGTGCAGGGCCTGCGTTCCAACGAGCAGCGCATGCAGGCCATCGGCTTCCCGGCCAAGCGCTACCAACTGGTCTGCTTCGTCATATCAGGCACGATGTGCGGCCTTGCCGGCGCGCTGCTCGCCAACAACACCGATTTCGTAAGCCCGGCCGTGATGTACTGGACCCGTTCCGGCGACCTCATGGTGATGGTGATCCTGGGCGGCATGGGCACGCTGTTCGGCCCGGTCATGGGTGCGGTGGTGTTCCTGCTGCTGGAAGAACTGCTGTCGCAGATCACCGAATATTGGGCGCTGATCCTGGGCCCGCTGCTGCTGCTCATCGTCCTGTTCGGCCGCGGCGGCATCATGGGCGCACTCGGGAGGGCTGGCCGTGGCTGAACCCTTGCTCCGCGTCGAAAAGCTGGTGCGCCGCTTCGGCGGCATCGTCGCCACCGACAACGTCTCGCTCGACGTCGCATCCGGCGAGCTGCACGCCATCATCGGCCCGAACGGCGCCGGCAAGACCACGCTGATTAGCCAGCTCACCGGGCATCTCGAACCGCATTCCGGCAGCGTCTCGCTGGCGGGGCGCGACATTACCTATCTGCCGGCCTATCGCCGCTGCGCGTTGGGCCTGGCGCGTTCGTTCCAGATCACCTCGCTGCTGCTCGACTTCACCGCCGCGGACAATGTCGCGCTGGCGGCGCAGGCGCATGCCGGCACCTCGTTCCGATTCTTCGCCAATGCGCGGAAAGAGAAGGGTCTGCGCGATGCCGCCCAGGCGGCGCTCGATCGCGTCGGCCTCGGCCATCGCGCCGATATCGTGGTCTCCAGGCTCAGCCACGGCGAACGCCGCGAGCTGGAGCTCGCAGTCGCGCTCGCAAGTAAGCCGAAGCTGTTGCTACTCGACGAGCCGATGGCCGGCCTCGGCGTGACCGAATCCCAGCGCATGGTGAAGCTGCTCCAGGAGCTGCGGAAAGAGGTCTCGATCGTGCTGGTCGAGCACGACATGCCGGCGGTGTTCGCGCTGGCCGACCGCATCACGGTGCTGGTCTATGGCCGCGTCATCGCCTCCGGCGACCCGGCCGCGATCCGGGCCGATGAGGACGTCAAGCGCGCCTATCTCGGCGATCAGCATGTGGTGACGCATCATGGCTGACACGCTGCTCGAGGTCGACGGCATCGAGACCTGCTACGGCCTGTCCCAGGTGCTGTTCGGCCTGTCGCTGTCGATCAAGCCGGGCGAGATGGTCTCGCTGATGGGCCGCAACGGCATGGGCAAGACCACCACCATCCGCTCCATCATGGGCCTGACGCCGGCGCGCGCGGGCACCATTCGCTTCGCGGGCGCGGAGGTGCGGCAGCTTCCGTCCTACCGGATTGCGAAACTCGGTGTTGGTCTCGTGCCCGAGGGCCGGCAGATCTTTCCGAACCTCACCGTGCGCGAAAACCTGGTCGCGGCCGCGGCGGATCGCTTCAACAGCGATAATCCCTGGACGCTCGCCGCGATCTACGTGATGTTTCCGCGCCTCGCCGAACGCGCGTCCAACATGGGCAACCAGCTTTCCGGCGGCGAGCAGCAGATGCTCGCGATCGGCCGCGCGCTGATGACGAATCCAAAGCTCCTGATCCTGGACGAGGCGACCGAAGGCCTCGCGCCGCTGATCCGGCAGGAGATCTGGAATTGCCTGTCGCTACTCAAGAGCCGCGGACAGTCGATCCTGGTCGTCGACAAGAACGTCGACCATCTCGCCCGCATCTGCGATCGCCACTACATCATCGAGCGCGGCAAGACGGTGTGGAGCGGCACCTCCGACGAGCTGATGGCCGCGCCGGACCTGCAGCACAAATATCTGGGAATCTAAACGCGTTCGTCCCCTTCGCCGCGGCAATGCGAGCTACTCTTCGAGCAAATCCAAATTCGAAATCCTCCAAACAGCGCGCTGAGCTCTTGAGCGTGCCGCCGTCAGCCGTCAAAGAAGACGCGGCGTTGTGGATTCGATGCGGGACTTTTACGAGCAAATTGTCGGGTTGCCTGAGGACGACGTCGGTTCCGCACAGCGAGGGGCAGCCCAATGGCTGGATTATCCGGGCTGCGTGGTCGTCCAAGGTGAGTTCCGAGCCGACGCCGAGGGGCCTGCAATCGCAGCGCCGGGCTTGTTCATCTCGGTGGCGTTCGATGAAGCCGGTGCTGGCCCCGGCACTCTGACGCGCTCGATCGGCGAGAGGCGGATGGGGGTGATCGCGGTGCGCGAGTCCCTCGCCGTGAAGCGCTCAATGCGGTGCGCCATCGGCCTTGCGTTGCCCGGAGCATCCATCGATCAGCTCGGACTTGGCGCCGCGTTTCGGGCGCTGTTCAAGGACGAAGGATCTGGCGCCGTCGTCCTCTCGCTGGCCGCATCAGCGCGCGTGCGGGCCGTCGCGGCGGAAATGTTCTCGCCGCCGGTCGCCGGAAACGCGGCGCGATTGCTGATGTCGGCGCATGCCGCCGAGATCGTCGTCCATGCCTTGTTCGGCGAGTGCAGCCGGATCGCGGTCGATCCGGCAACAGACCTCCAGCGCATGCGCCTGCAATCGGTCAAGGAGCGGATGGATGCCGACCTCGGCTATCCCTGGAGCATCGACGAGCTGGCGCGGAACGCAGGCCTGAGCCGGCGATCTTTCAATCAGAAATTCCAGATCGCCTATGGCGAGAGCGCCATCGACTATCTGAGGGCGCGCCGGCTCGATACTGCACGAGCCCTTCTGATTCACCAGCGCCTGTCGGTCACCGAGGCGGCCTATCGGGTCGGCTATACTCATCCGGCGAACTTCGCGACGGCCTTTCGCAGGCGCTTCGGTCATTCGCCCAGTCGCTGCGAGTAACGGCAGCAGGCGATGCGCCGCCTCACGCCTCAGTCTTGAAAGCCTCCACGTGGACTCAAAGGCGATTTGCGCAGTCGCAAAGGCGTCGTGCGTCTCGATCTGATTACTCCCGGGTGGTCCAAAGACGGAGCTTGGGGAAGACAATGAGGCGTGGCGACGGACAGACGTTCGGTTGGGAACGGTTGATGAAGGCTGGTCTGGGGGCGGCCGGTCTGGGCGTGGTTTTGCAGGTGACACCGACCCTTGCACAGGTCTCCGGGACCAATTCGGGATCGACGGCCGCGTCATTGCCGCCCGTCACCGTGGAGGCGCCGAATCAGGTGCGCCCGCGCGCCGTGTCTGCCCAGCGCAATTCACCGTCGCAACGCGGCCGTGTCGCGGCGCAACGCAATGCCGCCTCCAGGCAAGCCGCAAGCCAGGATGCGCGCGAGGCAGGTGGCGGTCGCGCCACGATATCGAGCGAGAACAGCTACGTTGCCAGCAGCAGCTCCGCCGGCACCAAGACGAACACGCCCCTGCTGGAGACGCCGCAGTCGATCTCGGTCGTGACGCGCAAGGAGCTCAACGACCGCGCCGTGCAGACGCTGACGCAGGCAGTCGGCTATGAGCCGGGCGTGCGCATCGATGCCTCGGGCTACGATCCGCGCTTCGACGCCATCTCGATCCGCGGCTTCGACATCACCTATAACGGCATCTATCTCGACGGCCTGCGTCTCGTCGGCGCTGGCCTTGGCGTGTTCAAGACGGAGCCCTATGGGGTCGACAGCATCACCGTGGTCCGCGGCCCGAGCTCGGCGCTCTACGGCCTCGGCTCGCCAGGCGGACTGATCGATCTGCAAAGCAAGCTGCCGACCAGCCAGCCTTTCCACGAGGTGCAGACGCTGTTCGGCGATCGCGAACGCGTTCAGGGCAATTTCGATTTTTCGGGGCCGATCGATCCCAACGGCCAATTCTCCTATCGGCTGACCGGCATGGTGCGAGACGCCGACGTGTTCGTACCGGGCGGCAAGGACAACCGCACCTATGTCGCTCCCGCCGTCACCTGGAGACCCGACCAATCGACAACCCTCACGCTTCTCGGCGCCTATCAGAAATCGAAGACGCCGGGCTCGATGTTCACCTATTCTTCGGGCATCGGGACGACGACGGACATCTTCACGGGCAGCCCGTCCTACAATTCGCTCGACCAGGAGCAGGGGCGCATCGGCTATCTGTTCGAGCACGCGTTCGACAACGCCGTGACCGTCCGCCAGAAATTCCGCTACGTCGATCTCGACGCTGTCACGCGCTATGTCGGCTTTCTCGGTGCTCCCGTCGGCAACGTCGTGTCGCGTTATACCGGCTACGTCCACGACACGCTGCAATCGGCCATCATGGACAACCAGGTCGAGGCGAAGCTCTCCACCGGCCCGGTGCAGCACACGCTTCTGGTCGGCACCGACTACACATCGTCGAAGTTCACCGACAAGCAGGGGTTCGGCTTCGGCGTGTCCGATCTCAATCTGGCTGCGCCGGTCTATGCGCCGGAATCCATTCCGGATCCCGCGATCTCCTCGTCCACGGCGCAGCGGCAAACCCAGTCCGGCGTCTACATTCAGGACCAGACCAAACTCGACCACTGGATCCTGACGCTGAGCGGCCGCAGCGACTGGGTCCGCACCACCGGCGAGGACCGGTTCGCGCTGACAAGACAGACGCAATCTGATCAGGCCTATAGTGGGCGGGCAGGCCTGACCTATTTGTTCGATTCCGGTGTGGCGCCCTACATCGCCTATTCGACGTCGTTTTTTCCCAATCTCGGCGTCGATCCCTCAGGCGCCTTCTTCAAGCCGACCACCGGCAAGCAGACCGAGATCGGCGTGAAGTATCAGCCGCCGGGGACGCGAAGCCTCATTACCGCTGCCGTGTTCGACCTGACGCAGGATGGCGGCCTGGTGACGACGGGCACCGGCGTGACGGTCCAGCGCGGCGAAATTCAAAGCCGCGGCTTCGAATTGCAGGGGCTTGCAAGCCTCGGCAATGGTTTCGACATCACCTCGTCCTACACCTATCTCGACATGGTCACCAAGCAGGCCGGCGACAGCGCGCTGGTCGGCAAGTTTCCGTCGGGCAATCCTCCGCACACCGTGACGCTGTGGGGCAATTACGCCCTGCCGCTGGCTGGTCCCTTCGCGGGCCTGAGCGTCGGTGCCGGCGCGCGCTACATGTCTTGGAGCTATGGCGACGACGCGAACACGTTCAAGAACAGCTCGGTGACCCTGGTCGATGCCGCGCTGAAATACGATTTCAGCCAGGCCGCAAAGGAGCTGAAGGGCCTCACGTTCCAGGTCAACGCCAAGAACCTGTTCAATGTGCACTACACGACGTGTCAGGTCGGTTACTGCTACCGGGGCGCGCCGCTGACCGTCATCGCCACGCTCGGCTATCGCTGGTGAGCGGAGCTGCCGGGCGGACGTCGCCGGACAATTACCAATAGATCCCGTGGCGGTGCAGTTCGCGGATCACGCGGGCTTCGACAGATGGCTGCCGGCGTTTCGGCTTTGGCGCTTCGGTCGTCTTTGCCGGCGTCGTGCTTGATTGCACCGGAGCTGCGGCGGTTGGTGCCGTTGCGGCGGGTGCGGTCGGCGTCTGGACGTTTGCCGGTGACGCTTGCGTCGCCTGCGGCGGCACGGCGGCCGGCGCGGCCGGCTGCTCGGTGGCCGGTTGCTTCGAATCGGCCGCCGCCAGGCTGAGGCTCCGCGAGCCTCCGGCATTGGCCTGGCTTGCGAGCAGCGACATCGCGGCGATCAGGATCAGCTTGCTCATGGCAATCCCCGTCATCTGGTCAATCGATCTTACCCAATTCCCTTGGGCTTCATGGACCTAACGCGCGAGGCGGTGCGTGCCGATCTCGATCAGGGTGGTCCGGCAGGACAGGCGATAGATCAGGCTGAAAAGTTGACCCCACATGACCGAACTCCGTTGTTGATCAATGCAGAGAATTCTAGACCGCCTGCCTTTCCGGCGTTTTTCGCCGGGTGAGGAAAATGGCTTCGTCCGGGGGCGGCGCGATGTCGTCGCAACAGTCCGGAAGAAGTCGCCTCACGCGGGCGTGAAGCAGCGCGCCGAGCGGGGCCGATCGGATTCCGATCAAGGCCGGTAGTTCTCCCGGGATGAAGCGCCCGCAGCGCGGCAGTAACGTGCGGGCGCCTCAGCCCCGGTTATTGTATGAGTTCCGATCGCCAAGACGATCCGCCGATCCTCATCTGCTCAAAATGCAGGCGGCCAATGAAGTTCCTGGCGACACTACCTGGAATAGTCACGCTGCCTGCGGAGCACGTTTATCATTGCGTCCAGTGCCGTCGCGTCGACACGATTCGGCTGAAGTGACGCTCTGGTGGCCGGGGCGGGCCGCTTACAGCAGTTGTAGCTGCTCCCGCCGCCGCGAAACCGGTGCTATAATATCGTGAACAGACGAGAACAGGGAGGACACCATGAACCACACCATGGTTCCCAGTGATCGCGTGGAGCACGTCGCCGTCTACGGACGCGACGGCACGAAGCTCGGCACGATCGAGCGGTTGATGCTCGACAAGATGAGCGGAACGGTCGCCTATGCCGTGATCAAGACCGGCGGGCTGCTCGGTACGCGTCACCATTATCCGCTGCAGTGGAGCGCGCTGAAATACGATCCAGCACGGCAGGCGTTCCAGACCGAGCAGACGCTGGACGAACTCAGCAGCGGCCCGTGCGAGTTCGATGGCGACGCGTTCGACTGGGGCGACCGCTCGCGGCCCTACCCGCATCCGCATTACTGGTCGGTCTAGCGAGCAAGACGGTTCGGCCGCGGAGCAGTATTTGACGCGAGCGCCCGCTATCCCGCGAGCGGCGGCTCGCCGACCTTGGGCCAATAGGTGCCGAAGCTCCAGAGCCCGCCCTCCGGATCGCGTGCGGCGAAATCGCGGCTGCCATAATCGGTCGTGTAGGGCTCCATCTCGATCTCTGCACCAGCGGATTTCACCTTCGCATAGAGCGCGTCGGGATCATCGACAGCCAGATAGACGGCATCCGTCCGCCGGCCGCCGATGTCGCCAACCAATTTGCCGTAGGCATCGTCGCGATGCGCGCCCAGCATGAGGATCGACGATCCGAACGCCAGCTCGGCGTGAACGACCGTGCCCTCCTTGCGGTACACCACCCGTTCGGTGAAGCCGAGAACGTCCTTCAGCCAGGCGATCATCGCCTCGGCATCCTTGCAGCGCATGGTGTGGTAGAGGCGCGGCGCTTCGTAGCCGTTCGGCTGGTTCATGACACTCTCCAGGTTCGGTGCAAGCTTGTTGCGAAGCCGACCCTAGTTCGGATCATGGCGGCCGGCTTGAACAAATGGGACCTGACCGTGCCTCGCGCCGTCTTGCCGCTGTTTTGGCGCTAGCCCCCGCCGTCCCGCATCAGGCGTGAATCGACGACATCGAGCCGCGCGGCCCATCCGGTCGGCGTCTCTCCGCTGAACATCCGGAAATCGCGAGCAAGATGTGCCTGGTCGGCATAGCCGGCGTCCGCGGCAATGGCCGCCCAGCCGCCTGCGCCATCCGTCCGGGCCAGGACGCAAGCGCGATGAAAGCGCAGCATCTGGGCCAGCGTCTTTGGCGGAGCGCCGATCTCGCGGTGGAAGCGGCGTGTGAGATGCTTGCGGCTCCAGCCGATGTCGGAGGCAATGTCGGCGATCCTGACCGCGCCCGCGCCTCGCCACAGCGTCTCCAGCGCGAAGGCGACCTCAGGCGAGGGCTCGTGTACGGCGCGGCGAAGCACGAAGTCTTCGACGATCTCGAATCGTCGCTGCCAGCCGGCCGCCTCGGCCACCCTGGCGCGGAGCTCCCTGCCGTGCCGTCCCAGAATGTCGTCGAGCCCGACGATCCGCGCGGTCAGATCGGGCACGGCGCCTCCGAAGAAGCGATACGCCCCGAGCGGCGTGAAATCGACCTGAACGCATTCGGCGCGGCCGTCGGATTCGATCACGACCGGCCCAGGAAACAGACCCGCTGCGAAACTCGGCCGCGCATCGGCGGTGTCCGGTCGGTGTCCGAGCGCAATGCGGAAGGGCGTTCCCAAATTCACCAGCAGAGGCAGTGCAAGCGGCGCGGCGTGGCGGAAGGCGGCCAAGCCGATCCCGCGCTCGCGGTAGAAGGAAATGCTGGAGATCAGCCGCGCAAGACGCGGCGAGGGCGGTCGACGGATGACATCGGGAGGTGCGTCCATCACGCGCTAACGCTCCGTCACTTCGCGCTCCATGCGTATGGTGTCGCAGAGCATGTCGGTCATGCCTGGAGCTTAGCAGGCGATCGCAGCGGAACTCAAATGACCCGGTGCGTGGCCGTCGAATTGCGCCGAAGCGCTGCCGCCCCGTCACGGCCGGTTGCGCATCCAGTCGGCCAGGCCCGCTATCGCCTTGTCGAGATCCTGGCGCGCGGCGGCGTCGGTGATCGTCTCCTCCAGCGCGCCGCGCATGCAGAGCATCCAGGCGTCGCGCTCGGCGTCCCCAATGGCGAAGCCGAAATGGCGCTGGCGCAGCCGCGGATGACCTTTCTCGGGTGTATAGAGCCGCGGGCCACCGGTCCATTCGGTGAGATAGCGCTTCAGCACGTCCCTGATCAGGCCAAGGTCGTCCGCATGCATGACGCGGATGATCTTCGCCTCTGGCAGCGTGTCCATGCGGTCGTAGAAGCGGTCGACGAGGGCGTCGATCGTGGCGCTGCCGCCGATCCGCTCGAACATGGAGGTGGCGACGTCGGTGGACGTCATCGCTACAGCGCCACGCTGCGCAGGCCGAAGCTGCGGGCTTCGTTCTGCAGCACCGGCCGCACCGCATCGATCAGGCGTGCGGCGGCGGCATCGACGGAGAGGCCGGCGGTATCCACCACCGCGGTCGCGCGCGAATACAACGGCTCGCGGCTGAGCAGGATGTTGCGCAGCTCCGTCATCGCCGAGCGATCGTCCGCCATCGGGCGTAGATCGCCCTGGCGACGCACGCGCGCCATGTGCTCCTCGGGCTCGGCCTTCAGCCAGATCGTGTAGAACGAGGAGAGGACCTGGTCGAAGGTCAGGGGTTCGGAGACGATGCCGCCGCCGGTTGCCAGCACCATCAGCTCGTTGCGCGCGAGCAGCTGTTGCAGTGCCGCCTGCTCCATGCGGCGAAAGCCTTCCTGGCCGTACAGCGCGATGATCTCGGCGACCGAGAGCCCGTTCTGCTGCTCGACCTCCTTGTTGAGCTCGACGAAACTCCAGCCGATCCTCTTCGCCAGCATCCGCCCAAGTGTGGACTTGCCGGCGCCGCGCAGGCCGATCAGCGCGATCCCGCAGAACGGCGCGCGCCGGGGCGCGCTTGCGCTGCCGCCGGAGAGCAGATCCTTGGCCTGAGCAATCTGCGCGGGCGTCGCCTTGCGCAGGAGGTCGCGAAACATCTGCCAGTCCGGCGTCGGATCGGGCGAGGGGAGCAAATCTTCGAGATGCGCGCCCATCGCATCGGAGACGCGGCGCAGCAGCACGATCGAGACATTGCCCTTGCCGCTCTCGAGCTGCGCGATGTAGCGCTCCGAAATTCCCGACACCTTGGCGAGTACTTTGCGCGACATGCCGCGCAGCGCGCGCATGGTGCGCACACGCTGGCCGAGTTGTTCGAGGAAGCGGGATTCGGCGTCGGGACTTTCGGTCATGAGTCTTCTTTACAGGGGTCCTGCGGCGCGTTTTAATGAAACATAGTGCCTGCTGGCATTGACAGCAAGCCGCCGTGGTGTCTTTCTATGAATTATAATTCTAAATTCTGGGGAGATGTCCGTGAGCGAGGGATCCTATAACGCGGTGACCTGGCTGCTCGACCGTAACGTCGACGAAGGCAGGGGCAGCAAGCTCGCCTTCGACGATACCGTCTCGCGACTCACCTATGGCGAGCTCCAGCAACAGACCCGGCGCGCCGCCAACATGCTGCGCCGGCTCGGCGTCCGCCGCGAGGAGCGCGTGGCGATGATCATGCAGGATACGGTCGATTTCCCGATCGTGTTCCTGGGCGCGATCCGCGCCGGCATCGTGCCGGTGCCGCTCAACACGCTGCTGACCGCGGACCAATACGCCTACATCCTCGCCGACTGCCGCGCGCGCGTGCTGTTCGTGTCCGAAGCGCTCTATCCCGTCATCAAGGACGTTGTCGGCCGCATGCCGGATCTCGAGCATGTCGTGGTCTCCGGCGCCAAGCAGAACGGCCACAAGCAGCTTGCCGAAGAGCTCGCTGGCGAGAACGATCAGTTCACCACCGCCGTGACGCATCCGGACGAGCCGGCGTTCTGGCTGTACTCGTCGGGCTCGACGGGCATGCCGAAGGGCGTGCGCCATTTGCATTCCAATTTGCAGGCCACTGCCGACACCTATGCCAAGCAGGTGCTCGGCATCCGTGAGAGCGATGTGTGTCTCTCCGCGGCGAAATTGTTTTTCGCCTATGGCCTCGGCAATGCGCTGACCTTCCCGATGTCGGTCGGCGCCAGCGTGATCCTCAACAGCGAGCGGCCGACGCCGGCGCGCATGTTCGACCTGATGAATCGCTACAATCCCTCGATCTTCTATGGCGTGCCGACCTTGTTCGCCGCGATGCTCAACGACGAGACCATGAAGAGCGAGCGCGGCGGCAAGGCTTTGCGCATCTGCACCTCCGCCGGCGAGGCGCTGCCGGAATCCGTCGGCCACAGCTGGAAGGCACGGTTCGGTGTCGACATTCTCGACGGCGTCGGCTCGACCGAGCTGTTGCACATTTTTCTGTCGAACGCGCCCGGCGACATCAGATACGGTTCCTCCGGCAAGCCGGTGCCGGGCTATGCGGTGCGGCTCGTCAACGAGGCGGGCCAGGACGTCGCCGACGGCGAGGTCGGCGAGCTGCTGGTCGATGCGCCCTCCGCCGGCGAGGGCTACTGGAACCAGCGTCACAAGAGCCGCCGCACCTTCGAGGGGCCGTGGACCCGCACCGGCGACAAATACATTCGTGACGCCGACGGCCGCTTCACGTTCTGCGGCCGCGCCGACGACATGTTCAAGGTCTCCGGCATCTGGGTCTCGCCGTTCGAAGTGGAGAGCGCGCTGATCACGCATCCGGCCGTGCTGGAAGCTGCCGTCGTGCCCGAGGCCGATCCGGAAGGCCTCCTGAAGCCGAAAGCCTTCGTCGTGTTGCGCCCAGGCGCAAAGACGACGGACTTGCAGGAGATGCTCAAGGAGCACGTCAAGCAGAAGATCGGCCCCTGGAAATATCCGCGCTGGATCGATGTGGTGGAGTCCTTGCCGAAGACGGCGACGGGCAAGATCCAGCGGTTCAAGTTGCGCGAGGGCGCGCATTGATGGTGCAGGCGGCGGACTGGCTTCCTTACCCTCCCCTGGAGGGGTCCGGGACGAGCGTAGCTCGCCCGTGGGTCGGCACGCGATCGAGCGTAGCGAGACGCGTGACGGGTTGGGTGATCTTTCCACGGGCACCGCATCCGTGGAGAACCTGTCACCCCACCCCGCTTCACATCTCGCTGCGCTCGCTGTGAATCGACCCTCCCCCTCCCGGGGAGGGTGGGCATCTCGGCATTGGCTAGAAATGGGAATTCGACCATGACCAATCTCACCCCCAGCGGCTTCCTCAGCATCGGTGGCGCCAGCCTCGAATACAGATGGCTCGCTCCGCTAGCCCCCGACGCGCCCACCATTGTGATGCTGCATGAGGGCCTCGGCTCCGTCGGCCTCTGGGGTGATTTTCCGGAGAAGCTGCAGCAGGCCACGGGCGCGGGCATCTTCGCCTATTCGCGCGCAGGCTACGGCCAGTCCAGCCCGGTCGCGCTGCCGCGGCCGCTCGACTACATGCATCGCGAGGCGCTGGACGTGCTGCCGAAGCTGCTCGACATGATCGGCTTCAAGCGCGGCCTGCTGCTTGGCCATTCCGACGGTGCCTCGATCGCCACCATCTATGCCGGGGCGCATCAGGATCATCGCCTGAGCGGCCTCGTGCTGATCGCGCCGCATTTCATCGTCGAGGACATCTCGATCAAATCCATCGCCGCGATCAAGACGACGTTCGAGACCACGGACCTCAAGACAAAGCTGGCGCGCTGGCACAAGGACGTCGACAACGCCTTCCACGGCTGGAACGGCGCCTGGCTCGATCCAAAGTTCCGCGATTGGGATATCTCCGAATACCTCGCATACATCCGCGTGCCCGTCATGATCGTGCAGGGCACAGATGATCAATACGGCACGCTGCGCCAGGCCGAGATCGCGCAGGAGGAATGTTACTGCCCGGTCGACCTGAAGATCATGGCTGGGGCGGCGCATTCCCCGCATCGCGAGGCCGCGGGGCCGACCCTCGATGCCATCGTGCAGTTCGCAAAGGCCGCCTTGCGGGACGATCCGGGGCTTCAGGCTGCATGAAGCCCATGCGCGCCGAGATGAAGCAAAGTGCATGTGAATCCGCGATTCGGGCTAGACTAACCTAACAAGATGCACTATTGTGCATCTAACGCTCCAAATGCATAACCAAGCTTAAGGGTGGCTCATGGCCGGGGAAGATCGGCGCCTCGCAGGCGGCGCGACATTCATCGATTTCCAGACCGAACCGTCCCGCTACAAGCATTGGAAGCTCGCGGTCGACGGCGACGTCGCGACGTTGACCATGGACGTCGACGAGAATGGCGGCCTGTTCGAGGGCTACCAGCTCAAGCTCAATTCCTACGATCTCGGCGTCGACATCGAGCTGGCCGATGCGATCCAGCGCCTGCGCTTCGAGCATCCGCAAGTAAAGGTCGTGGTGCTGCGCTCGGCCAAGAACCGCGTGTTCTGCGCCGGCGCCAACATCCGCATGCTCGCGGGCTCGACCCATGCCCACAAGGTGAACTTCTGCAAGTTCACCAACGAGACCCGCAACGGCATGGAGGATTCGTCGGAGAATTCCGGCCAGCGCTTCATCACGGTCGTGAACGGCTCCGCTGCCGGCGGCGGCTATGAGCTGGCGCTCGCGACCGATCACATCATCCTCGCCGACGACGGTTCGTCCGCCGTCGCGCTGCCCGAAGTGCCGCTGCTCGCGGTGCTGCCGGGCACCGGCGGCCTCACGCGGGTGGTCGACAAGCGCAAGGTGCGGCGCGATCACGCCGATGTCTTCTGCACCATCGAGGAAGGCGTGAAGGGCAAGCGCGCCGTGCAATGGCGCCTCGTCGACGAGATCGCACCGAACTCCAAGCTCGAGGCCAAGATCGCCGAGCGCGCCAAGGAATTTGCTGCGGCCTCGACGCGCAAGGGCAGCGGCAAGGGCATCGCGCTGACGCCGCTCAGGCGCCTGATCGACGAAAACAGCATCCGCTATGGCTTCGTCACCGTCGACATCGATCGCACCGCCCGCATCGCCACCATCTTGATCAAGGCGCCGGAGACGGCGCCCCCCGCCGACATCGACGGCATGATGGCGCAAGGCGCCTCGTTCTGGCCGCTGCAAGTGGCGCGCGAGCTCGACGACGCCATCCTGCACTTACGCATCAACGAGCTCGAGATCGCGATGCTGGTGTTCAAGAGCCACGGCGACCGCGCCCATGTGCTCGCCAGCGATACGTTCCTCGAAGCGAACAAGGCGCACTGGCTGGTCAACGAGATCAGGCATTACTGGAAGCGCGTGCTCAAGCGCGTTGACGTCACTTCGCGCACGCTGGTGACGCTGGTCGAGCCCGGCTCCTGCTTTGCCGGCACGCTCGCCGAACTCGTCTTCGCCGCCGACCGCTCCTACATGCTGATCGGCACCCGCCAGGGCGACAATCGTCCGCCGCCGTCGATCGAGCTGTCCGCCATGAATTTCGGCCCCTATCCGATGAGCCATGGCCTGACACGGCTGGAATCGCGCTTCCAGGCCGACCCGTCCGATCTGGAGCGCGTGGAAGCAACGCTCGGCACCAGCCTCGACGCCGAGCAGGCCGAAGAGCTCGGCCTCGTCACCTTCGCGCTCGACGACATCGACTGGGACGATGAGGTCCGCGTGTTCCTCGAGGAGCGCGCCAGCTTCTCGCCCGACAGCCTCACCGGCATGGAAGCCAGCCTGCGCTTCGTTGGCCCGGAAACGATGGAATCGAAGATCTTCGCGCGCCTCACCGCCTGGCAGAACTGGATCTTCCAGCGCCCGAACGCCGTCGGCGAAGAAGGCGCGCTGCGCCGCTACGGCAGCGGCCAGAAACCGAAATTCGATATGACGCGGGTTTAGAAGGCGAATGGGGAGTAGCGAATGGCGAATCGAGAAGAATCTATTCGCTACTCGCGATTCGCCACTCGCCAGCCCGGACTTCGCAGGTTGCGATCACCTCATCCAATCCCCCACGGGAGGTCCACATGAACATGAATATCATGAACGTCGACTACTCGACCAAGATTCCCAACAACGTCAATCTCGCCGAAGACCGCCAGGTGCTGAAGGCGCTGGAGGGCTGGCACCCCGGCTACATGGACTGGTGGAGCGACATGGGCCCCGAGGGCTTCCAGGAATCCCTGGTCTATTTGCGCACCGCTTACTCCGTCGATCCGCGCGGCTGGGCCAAGTTCGACTATGTCCGCATGCCCGAATATCGCTGGGGCATTCTCCTTGCGCCGCAGGAAGAGAACCGCGTCGTGCCGTTCGGCGAGCATTATGGCGAGCCGGCCTGGCAGGAAGTGCCGGGCGAGCATCGCGCCATGTTGCGCCGCCTGATCGTGATCCAGGGCGACACCGAGCCCGCTTCGGTCGAGCAGCAGCGCCATCTCGGTAAGACCGCGCCCTCGCTCTACGACATGCGCAATCTGTTCCAGGTCAACGTCGAGGAAGGCCGTCACCTCTGGGCGATGGTCTACCTGCTGCAAAAGTATTTCGGCCGCGACGGCCGTGAGGAGGCCGACGATCTCTTGCGCCGCCGCTCCGGCGATGCCGACGCGCCGCGCATGCTGGGCGCGTTCAACGAAGCGACGCCGGACTGGCTGTCCTTCTTCATGTTCACCTATTTCACCGACCGCGACGGCAAGATGCAGCTGCACTCGCTCGCGCAGTCCGGCTTCGATCCCTTGTCGCGCACCTGCCGCTTCATGCTGACGGAGGAAGCGCACCACATGTTCGTCGGCGAGACCGGCATCACCCGCGTCGTGCAGCGCACCTGCGATGCGATGAAGGCGGCCGGCATCACCGATCCCACCGACGTCGCGAAGGTCCGCGCGCTCGGCGTCATCGATCTTCCGACCATCCAGAAGAAGCTGAACCTGCACTACACGCTGTCGCTCGACCTGTTCGGCTCGGAAGTCTCGACCAATGCGGCCAACGCGTTCAACGCCGGCATCAAGGGCCGCTACCACGAGACCCAGATCGACGACGATCACCAGCTCAAGAATTCGACCTATCCGGTGCTCAAGCTGATCAACGGCGAAGTCAAGCTGGTCGACGAGCCGGCGCTGACCGCGCTCAACATGCGCCTGCGTGACGATTACAGCCAGGACTGCGTCAAGGGCATGCTGCGCTGGAACAAGGTGATCTCGACCGCCGGCTACGACTTCAAGTTGACGCTGCCCAACGTCGCCTTCCACCGCCACATCGGCGAGTTCAAGGACGTGCACGCGACGCCCGACGGCATCCTGATCGACGATGCGACCTGGGCCAGGCGCAAGGACGAATGGCTGCCGTCGGCCAGCGACGGCGACTTCATCACCTCCCTGATGCAGCCCGTCACCGAGATCGGCCAGTTCGCCTCCTGGATCTCGCCGCCGAAGGTCGGCATCGACAACAAGCCCGGCGATTTCGAGTACGTGAAGATCGAGTCGTAGGGCGCTTGCGACGCACCACGACCGTTCCACACCCACAGCGTCATCGCCCGGCTTGACCGGGCGATCCAGTATTCCAGAGGCGGTGTGATAGACGCGAGGCGCCGCGGCGTACTCACACGCCAGCCTGCCCACCGCCTGCTTGCCCCAAGAACAAAGCTATTCGGGTAGTCCCGCCTTGATCATCGCTTCCAAGAGTTCCGCTCTAAGCTTGGGCGAATAGTGCGGGGCAGCCACAGTTGATCGTCGAGAGCCAGAAGATCGGCGGAGAATTTCTGCCATCAGCTTTTGAGCGTCGTCCAATCGTCCAGCGCCCACGTAGCAGAGGATGGCCTGAGCCATTCCTACATTGAACGCCGGGGGGAAGGCTCGAACGGCTTTGTCAGCCCACTCACCCGCTTCGGCATGTCTGCCGGCGTTGTGATGCGCTAGAGCAAGTCCCAGCATTGCGTTGTAGTTGAAAGGATCGCGCGGACTTAGGTGCAGAGCCAGCTCAAGGTCCGCAACGGCGGCATCGGATTCGCCTTGCCAACCTCGAATGAGGCCCCGCGCGTGAAGTGCGGGTCCATAGGTTGGATTGAAGTGGATGGCGCGCTCAACCAATTCAACCCCGCCATTGAGGTCGAGCGCGAACCAGAACAGGAGAAAGCCCACAACGGTTAAGGCCATTGCGTCGTCTGCCCCAAGCTCCTTTAAACGTTCGGCAATCTGCAAGACCTGAGCGTTGTCTTCGACAAAGTCTCCAGGCCAATTGTTGGCCCTTCGCCACGCTATGCAAGTTGCAACACCGCCATACGCAGGCGCAAAGCTGCGATCAAGAGCAATCGCTTGCTCGAAATGCCTCGAAGCAGCTTCATTATTCTGTGGAGTGGTTGGGAAACGAATATGAGGCAAACCGCGATAATACGCTGTCACCGCATCGATGTTACCGGTCCTTCTTCGACTGGCTCTGTCGATCTCGGCACGATCGACTTCTGGCGCGATGGCCCCGACCACGTGTAGCGCGACCTTGTCCTGTAAATCGAAAACGTTTCCCAAAGCGCCTTCAAACCGATCGGCCCAAAGGTGCGCGCCAGTTGCAACATCGATCAATTGTGCATTGATTCTTAGCTGCGACCCTTCCTTGCGCACACTGCCTTCGAGCACGTATCGCACGCCAAGCTCCTGGCCGACGCGCTTGATGTCGACAGCCTTACCTTTGTAGGTGAACGAGGAGTTGCGAGCGATGACAGAGAGCGTCCTGAAGCGCGAGAGAGCAGTAATGATATCGTCAACCAACCCATCGGCGAAGTATTCTTGTTCTGGACGGGCCGGCATGGACTGGAACGGCAACACGGCAATCGCGGGTTTGTCGGACGGCCCGGGAGCTGGTGTCGGGGGTTGAAGTGCGTCATTTGGGACCGCAGCATCATCCTGTCCGCCGATTTCCTGCACGCTGCCAATGAAGCGAAAGCCCTTCCTCTGTAGCGTCTTAATGAGGCGCTGCTGATCGCCGGCATCGTTGATTGCAGCGCGCGCTGCATTGAGGCGGGTCGCAAGCGCGGCATCCGAGATGGCGCGGCCGCCCCAAATGGCGGAAATCAGATCGTCCTTGCTAACCACGCGCTGGCGGTTGCGGATCAGGTAGAGAAGCACGTCGAAGGCCTGCGGCGTCACCGAAACCGCATCAATCCCCCTGCGTAGCTCCCGCTTGTCGGCGTCGAGCGCAAAATCTTCAAACAGATAGCGCATCAGCTCGTCCGTTCCTCCAGCAGCACGAGCGTAGCACAGCCTAGCAAGCGGGGAGTGTGCGAAATCAGCCGTCGATAATGAAAATGTAAGTGGTCAGTAAAGTGTTGAGGTCGCGCTTCGCGCATCCTTGCCAGGCGAAACCCTCGAGACTGGAGGTGATGGCGATGAACACAGCCTCAACAATGCTGCAGGATAGGCACGGCCCCATCGACTATGGCGAGGAGGGCACGGGCCCCACCATCGTGTTCGTTCCGGGATCGTGGGCGACCGCGTCAACCTGGCGGGGCGTGATCGAGGCGCTCGGCGGTCGTTTCCGGACGGTGACGACGAGCCTTCCGGGTTATGGCGGCACAAGGGACCGACGGACAGCTGCCGATACATCGATCGGTCGGCAGGCGGAGATTGTCGAAGCCGTGATCCGCCGGGCCGGCGGTCCGGTGCATCTCGTCGGATATTCTTTCGGCGCGCTCGCGTGTATCGACGTCGCGCTGTGCGGGCTAGTGCGGCTCATGAGCCTGACCCTGATAGAGCCGCTGGCTTTCGGCCTGCTGCGCCGGGAGAACGAGCTTGCGCTGTATGAGCAGTTTACGGCGATGCGCGATGCGTACTTCCAGGCGTTCGAAAACGGCGAGAAGGAAGCCGCGCTTCGGGTGGTCGATTATCTCGGCGGCGAGGGCAGCTTCGATGCCCAGCCGTCCCGGACGCGGCAATACATCGTCAGGACGACTGCGACCCAGGTTCTGGACATGCGTTCGGCATTCGATCCACCATTGTCGGCTTTCGCCAACATCCTGCTCCCAACCCGCGTCATCTGCGGCGAGCGCAGCAAACAAGCGTTGCAGCGAAGCGCGGAAATCCTGACCCGTGCGTTGGCGAATGCTTCGCTATGCACGATAGCAGGGGCAACCCACTGTATGCTGGGCACGCGCGCTGCAGAGGTAGCCCAGCGGATTGGCGACCATGTATCGAAGCCCGAAGCACTCGCTTGGAACAGCCTCTCCATCGCCTCTCCGTTCAGTTCACGATCGCTCGGCCATGCGGTCTAGATCACCAACTGCTTCCGCAGCGCCCTCGCCGGCTGCCTCGGTCATCGCAGGCGCGGAGCCAGCGCCCCGCGGCGCAATTTCCCGGGCGAACTGGTTGAGTGAAAGCAAGATGGAACGCGCATGAGAGACTTGATTGGACAGACCGCATTCGTGACTGGCGCTGCCTCGGGCATCGGACTGGGGATCGCGACCGTGCTGTCGCGGGCGGGCGTGAGGGTCATGCTCTGCGATATCGAGGAGGAGGCGCTGAAAAAAGTGGTCGCGGACCTGAAGACACGAACCAAAGCCGATGTCGATGGCGTGAAAGCGGACGTTTCGCTCAAGGGCGAACTTCAGGCGGCAGCGGACGCGACCGTCGCGCGGTACGGCAAAATCCACATATTGGTCAACAATGCGGGCGTGGGTGGCGGCGGCACCTTTGGTGAGTGGACTGATTCAGGCTGGAACTGGGTCCTCGGCGTCAATCTGATGTCGGTGATCTGGGGCTTCGAGATATTCGGTCCGCTGATCGAAGCGCACGGCGAAGGAGGGCAGGTTGTTTCCACGGCGTCCGTCTCCGGACTGATTACGGGACCAAGTCCGGCATACGATGTAAGCAAATATGGAGTGGTGGCGCTCTCCGAGGGGATGCGTAACGTGCTCGCGCCGAGGAAGATTGGGGTCTCCGTTCTGTGTCCGGGCTTTATCCGCACGCAGATCATGAACTCTCGGCGCAACGTGCCGCACCGATTTGCCGGGGCTGTCGGCAACCCTCCGCCGACAGAAGGACCACGCGCGGAGATCATCAAGGCATTGCATGAACGGATCAACAACGGCGTTGATCCGCTCTACGTAGGCGAGCTGGTTCGCGAGGCCATCGAAAACGACTGGCCCTACATTTTCACCGATACTGAGCACGAACCATTCATCGAGCAGCGCTTCGCAGCGATCAAGCAAGGATTCGACCGGATACGCGGACGAACGCCGCGACGCTAGCTCTCGCATCCATAGATTTTGAGTACACGCGCCAGCTCGACGCGTGTTTTGCCCGACGTGTCAACTGCATGGCGGCTGCAAATGTTGTCTCCAGGCCGCTCGAAAGATCCCTTATCGATGAAGGGGCCCGCTACTGTGCATGGGGTTGTTTTCGACGTTTTGGTTTTGAGTCCCGATGCACGTGACGGGAGATCGCCGCATCAATCGCTGTCCCACCCGCTGCCCTTGATCCCCGGGTTCGCATAGACGATGCCGCCATCCACCGCGATGGTCGCTCCCACCACGTAATCGCCGGCGCGGGAGGCGAGGTAGATCGCAGCGCCCGCCATGTCCTCGTCGGTGCCGATGCGGCCCACGGGGACGCGCGTTGCGACCTCGTCGGCGTGGTCGCGCGCGGCGCGGTTCATGTCTGACTTGAACGGGCCCGGCGCGATTGCGGTGACCACGATGTGGTCCGGGATGAGCTTCACCGCCATGCGCCGCGTCAGATGAATCAGCCCGGCCTTGCTCGCGGCATAGGAATAGGTCTCGCCGGGATTGACGAAGATGCCGTCGATCGAGGCGATGTTGATCACCTTCGCCGGCCGTTCCGCGCTCGCTGACGTGCGCAGCGTCGGCGCCAACGCCTTGGTCAGGAAGAACGGCGCCTTGACGTTGAGGTTCATCACCTTGTCCCAGCCGCTCTCCGGGAATTCGTCGAACTCTGCGCCCCAGGCCGCGCCCGCATTGTTGACGAGGATGTCGAGCCTGGATTCGCGCTTCTTGAATTCGCCCGCGAGCAGCTCGCAGCCGGCGACCGTGGACATGTCGATCGGCAGCGCGATGCATTCCCCGTCATATTGCGCGCTGAGCTCCTTCGCGGTGGCCTCGCACGGTCCGGCCTTGCGCGCGGTGATGTAGACCTTTGCCGCGCCGGCGCTGAGAAATCCCGCCGCGATCATCTTTCCGATGCCGCGCGAGCCGCCGGTTACCAGCGCGATGCGGCCTTTGAGCGAGAACAGATCGTTGAACATGCGTCCCTCCCTTGGTTGCCGCCGGTTGTGGGCGGAGCGGGGAGGGGTGTCAAGGAAGGCACGCTTGTCCTCGACCAGTGCAGATTGAGGCCTACGCCGCCGCGATGCGGCGGAAGCCGTTCCACATCGCGGTCGCGGCACCCGAGGTCAGCACCGGCAGGATCCGCGCGTCCTGATAATTGCCATTGAGCGAGACGCGGGGCAGCGCGGTCATGTGGCCGGCGTTCTCGGCGAACAGCATGCCGGGCCGCGTCGTCACCGCGGTCTTGAAACCGGCGGATGCGGCAAGGGCGAATTCGCGCGCGCCCGCGGCGTCGCGGTCGCCATAGGGATAGGCGAGGTGCAGCACGGGGCGCTCCAGCACCTGCTCGATCCGCGCGCGGCTTGCGGCCATCTCCTGCGCGGCGATGTCTTCCGTCTGCTTGGCGAGATTGCAATGGCTGATGCTGTGCGCGCCGATCGTGACCAGTGGATCGGCGGCAAAGGACTTGAGCTCGGCCCAGGACAGGCACAAGCCGCGGCACAGCGCTTCCATGTCGACGCCGTAAGTCCTGCACAGCGCCCCGATCTCGCGCGCAAGATCCTGCTCGCCCGGCAGCGCGCGCAGCCAGTCGTGCAGGCGGTCGAATGCCGCTTGCTTCGCCGCGACACTGGTCGCATCGAGCCGCAGGGCGGAATTGCCGATCTGAATGTCGATCTGCTCGGCCTTGGCGATCACGGCCTCCAGCGCCGTCCACCACAATCGCCCGGTGCCGTCGGCAAAATCGCTCGTGACGTAGACTGCCAGCGGCGCGTCAAATTCGCGCAGCACCGGCAGCGCGTAATCCAGATTGTCGCGGTAACCGTCGTCGAGGGTGAAGGCGGCGAAGCGACGGTCGAACCGGCCCTGCACCAGCCGCTCATGCAGCTCGTCCATGCTGACGATGTCGATGTCGCGCGAGCGCAAATGGCACAGCGTGGCGCGCAGGAAGTCGGGGGTGACCTCGAGATGCCGGTTCGGCTGGAACTCGGCCTCGCGCGCCGGCCGCACGTGGTGCAGCATGAAAATGGCGCCGACGCCCGACAAAAGCGGGCGCAACAGGTGGTGCGCCCCGCTGAGATAGAGTGCTCCCAGCCCGGCGCGGATGACGTTGTTACGCAGTTGTTTCATGACCGGGTGGGGGACTTTGGCATTCCGGCCTCAACTTACGGAAGAACCCTTGAAGAAAAAGTTATTCCGATTGTCCCGCCCGGGCCTTGGGACCAGGGCCATTTCCGGTTTGACAGCCTGCCAAGGGTTTGTTTTGTCTCCGTTTCCAGAGGTCGGGTCGTCGAATGCAGAAGCTTTTCTCGTGGGCCAGCAAATGGTGGCCGGGGTTGATCCCCCTTGCCGTCATGTGGGGATTTGCGGCCTGGAATAATACCTTACCGGTCGAGGCTGATCTGTCGGCCCGCAGCTCGGCTGCGCTCAAGGACACCGTTCTGGACAAGACCCGGATCGCGGTCGACGGCCGCGACGTCAGCCTGGCCGCGGACGCCTTCTCCGAGGAGGGGCGCCGCGACGCAGTGATGGCGGTCGAAACCGTGCCCGGCGTGCGGCTGGTCGACGACCGGACCCGCCTCGTTCCCGAGGCCAAGCCCTTCGTGTGGAATGCCGAGCGCGACGTGGTGCGGGTGACGCTGTCGGGCTCCGCGCCGCTGCCATCGATGAGGGCCCGGCTGACCGAGGCGGCCCGCAAGGAAGTCGGCGGCGTCGAGGTCGCCGACCAGATGGGGCTGGCGCGCGGGGCGCCGCCTCGGTTCGAAGCCGCCGCGATGCTGCTGCTGGATCAAATCGGCAAGCTGAAGGACGGCAAGATCACGATCACCGACACCAAGGTCAATCTGTCGGGCATGGCGCGTGAGCTCGGCGGCCGTGAGGCGATCGCGGCTGCGCTGAAGAACCTGCCCGAGGGTTTTTCGATTGCGGCCAACGAGATCAAGGCGCCGCCCTACATCTTCCAGGCCTACAAGGATCCGGTGGCTGCGACGGTGACGCTGACCGGCTATGTTCCGGACAACAACGTCCACGCCGCGATTGGCACCAGCGCCTCGCGAAAGTTCTTCACCGAAAAGGTCGTCGACAATCTCAAGGCCAGCATCGGCGCCCCCGGCTCCTTCAGCTCGGCTGTTATCGCCGCGCTCGGCGCGCTGTCGCGGCTGTCGACCGGCACGCTGGTCGTCTCCGACCGCGAGGTGAAGCTCTCGGGCGATGCGCTCTACGAGGGCGCCGCCAACGAGATCCGCGCAGGCCTCGGCAAGGACTTCCCGAAGAACTGGCAGTACAAGCCGGAGATCACGGTGAAGCCCGCCGCAGGCCCGGTCGACGGCACCGTGTGCCAGCAATTGTTCTCGGAGCTTCTGACCAAGGGCAAGATCCGCTTCGCGAACAGGCGCGCGGACATCGATCCTGACTCGGCCGGCATTCTCGATCGCCTCATCGAGACTGCGCTGCGCTGCCCCACCACCAATATCGAGGTCGTCGGACATACCGACGCCGATGGCGAGGATGCCTTCAACCAGGCCCTTTCGGAAAAGCGCGCGCAGGCGGTGATCGACTATCTGGTCAAGGCGGGGCTTCCTGCCAGCCGCTTCACCGCGGTCGGCCATGGCAGCACGCAGCCCGTCGCCGGCAACGACACCGATGAAGGCAAGGCGCAGAACCGCCGCATCGAATTTCTGGTGAGGTGACGATGCCTTATCTCGTCTCGTTCCATCTGGGCTGGCTGATCGGCTCGCTGCTGCTGGGCTTCTGCATGGGCTGGATCTCGGTGGTCCAGCGCGGCAACGGCACCTCGAAGGTGATTGCGCGGTGGCTCGCAGTGCTTGCCGCCGCCCTGGTCGCGGCCTCTCTCACCCATGTGGTCCCCGGTCGCTTCGGCTACTGGCTCGACCTCGGCCTGATCATGTTCGCCTGCTATCTCGTCGGCGGCACGATCGGAGCGTGGCTGCGCGATCGGGTGGTCTCGCGTACCGCGCCGCCAGCCGCTGTGTGATGTTGCTATGCACCCTCACGCGCGGGGCGGGGTGTGCTCCGCCGCGGCCTTTCGGCGCATTGGAAAACCGGGACCTGGCCGCTCCAGTCACCCCTCTTTCAACAGGCAGGCCGGCTCCATAGATTGACGTTGGCTTAAGGCGTGACGGAACATTGTGCGGCCGAAATCATCAAAACTTCATGGCCCCTGCGCAGGATCGCCTGGAGATTCGCGCCAAGCCTTGCCGACGAAAGCGCCAAATTCTGCACTGGGAGCTGCAACCCTGCCTAAAATATTGAAGGCACGTGTTTTTGTTCGAATTGGCGAATTCCACTTCGGCCGAAAACGCGCTAGTGGAGGGGCAGGGGACATGCGCGATTCCGGCGCCGGCGGCGAGGGTTCGTTGAATGCCTGCGCGTCCGCCTGTCCGCCGGCCACCCTGGCCGCTGAAGCGTTGTTCGAGGTCTAGATGCTGGAAGCCATACGCAGGGCGACGACGTTTCTGCGCCAGAAGCAAGTCCTGCATAAGCTTGGAGTCGTGATCAGCATCGCGGTCATCGGCATCGCTTGCTACGTGCTCTACCACATGCTGCGCGGCATCGATTTCAACGAGGTCCTCGAAGCGATCAAGAGCACTGAGCCGAGCCAGATTGCGATGGCGGCGCTATTCGTCACTGCGGGCTATTTCACGCTGACCTTCTACGACCTCTTCGCCACGCGCGCGATCGGCCATGCCCATGTGCCCTATCGCATCAACGCGCTCGCGGCCTTCACCAGCTATTCGATCGGCCACAATGTCGGCGCCTCCGTCTTCACCGGCGGGGCGGTGCGCTACCGCATCTATTCGGCCTATGGGCTCAACGCGATCGACGTCGCAAAAATCTGCTTTCTCGCCGGCCTGACCTTCTGGCTGGGCAATGCCGCGGTGCTCGGCCTCGGCATCGCCTACCATCCGGAGGCGGCAGCCTCGATCGACCAGCTGCCGGTCTGGCTGAACCGGACACTGGCGCTGATGATCATCGTGGCGCTGATCGGTTACGTGATCTGGGTCTGGAGCCAGCCGCGGGTGGTCGGCCGCGGCCCTTGGACGGTGGTGCTGCCGGGCGGCCCGCTGACGCTGCTCCAGATCGCGATCGGCATCGTCGATCTCGGTTTCTGCGCGCTGGCGATGTATGTGCTGGTCCCCGACGAGCCCAATCTCGGCTTCGTGATGGTCGCGGTGATCTTCGTCTCGGCGACCCTGCTCGGCTTCGCCAGCCATTCACCCGGAGGCTTGGGGGTGTTCGATGCCGCCATGCTGGTCGGGCTCTGGCAGATGGACCGCGAGGAGCTGCTGGGCGGCATGCTCCTGTTCCGCGTCCTCTATTATCTGTCTCCGTTCGTCTTATCTGTAATCTTGCTGACGTTTCGAGAGGTTATAATCGGCGCCCGATCGAAGCGCTTGCAACAGGCGGCGCTCAAGCTGGACCCCGGCCCGGCGCCTGAAGCCGCCTATGTGAGAGAGCGCAGCGACAGCGGCGCCTGACCGGTGTCAGGTCCTTAAGGACAGTCCCCAGGAGAAGTCCGCCCCGATGGCGATCGACGCCCCCTCTTCTCCCTCCGCCCAGCCCTGGTCCGATCGGCTGCGGCACTCGACCATCATCCTGATCGCCGCGGCGCTGGCGCTGTCCGTCGTGGTCTCGCTCGGCGAATTGTCGGCGCTGCACGCTGCAATCGTGTTCCTCTGCATCGCGGCGGCTGCCTTGATCCCGTGGCGGCTGCACGATCCCGCCACCTCCCGCGACGACGTCAGACGCATCAACCCGGTCGAGAGCGCGGCGGTGGCCGCGGTGGTCGCCGGCATGCCGGATCCGGCGGTGCTGCTCGACCGGGCCGGCCGCGTCATCCACCTCAACGCCGCCGCCGCCCAGCTCGCGCCGGCGCTACGCAAGAACGAGCTCGCCCAGTTCGCGCTGCGCTCGCCGGAGATCATCACCGCGCTGCGCGAGGCCATCGCGACCACCGAGCCGCGGCGCGCGACCTATCTCGATCATGTTCCGGTCGATCGCTGGATGGAGCTGATCATCACGCCGGTACCGGTGCCGACCAGCTTCGGCGGCGCCGACAAATGCATGCTGATGACCTTCCACGACCAGACGCCGCTGCGCCGGGTCGAGGAGATGCGCGCCGACTTCGTCGCCAATGCCAGCCACGAGCTGCGCACGCCGCTGGCGGCGCTGTCGGGCTTCATCGATACGCTCCAGGGTCAGGCCAAGGACGATCCCAAGGCGCGCGAGCGCTTCCTCGGCATCATGCACAACCAGGCCACGCGCATGGCGCGCCTGATCGACGATCTCTTGTCGCTGTCGCGGGTCGAGCTGTCGGCCCATGTCCGGCCCGACACCCTGGTCGATCTCGTCCCGATCATCCGTCAGGTCGCCGACGGGCTCGAGCCGCTGGCGCGCGAGCGTCAGGTCGAGGTGGACATCCACCTGCCGGAGCCGCCGGTGATGATCGCGGGGGACCGCGAGGAGCTGCTCCGCCTGTTCGAGAACCTGATCGAGAACGCGCTCAAATACGGCGCCTCCGGCGGGCGCGTCATCGTGTCGCTGACCTCGAGCGCCGCCGCTGACGGAACTCAGGAAATCCGGGTCATGGTCCGCGATTTCGGCCCGGGCATCGCGCCGGAGCACCTGCCGCGGCTGACCGAGCGCTTCTATCGGGTCGACGTCGGCGACAGCCGCTCGCAAGGCGGCACCGGGCTCGGGTTATCGCTGGTGAAACATATCCTTAACCGTCATCGCGGCCGCCTTTTGATCGAAAGCGTGCCCAGGCAGGGCGCCACCTTCACCGCCTGTTTTCCCCAGATCAAGACTCCGGCTTGATCGGAAACGCAAGCAATTTCAATTGCTTGGTGTCGTCATCCAACTGTCACGAAACCTTCGTAAAAGCACAGCCGACCGCCCCTAAAGCGGCGGCGCGGGGAGCGCGATCGGGCGCGGATGGCGCTTCGCTCCCCTGTATGGAGACCAGCATGAATTTCCTCAAAACCATGGTCGCTGCCGGCTTGGTCGCCGCATCGACGACGGTAGCCTTTGCGGCCGACATCACCGGTGCCGGCGCGACGTTCCCGTTCCCGATCTATTCGAAGTGGGCTGACGCCTACAAAAAGGAGACCGGCAACGGTCTGAACTACCAGTCGATCGGCTCGGGTGGTGGCATCAAGCAGATCCAGGCCAAGACCGTGACCTTCGGCGCCACCGACGCGCCGCTCAAGGCCGAGCAGCTCGAGAAGGACGGCCTCGTCCAGTGGCCGATGGTGATGGGTGCCATCGTCCCCGTCGTCAATATCGAGGGCGTGAAGCCGGGCGAGCTGGTTTTCGACGGCGAGACCCTGGCCAACATCTATCTCGGCAAGATCACCAAGTGGGACGATGCCGCGATCAAGAAGCTCAATCCCAACGCGAAGCTGCCGTCAGAGGCCATCACCGTGGTCCGTCGTTCGGACGGCTCGGGCACCACCTTCAACTTCACCAACTATCTCTCCAAGGCCAGCGCGGACTGGAAGAGCAAGGTCGGCGAGGGCACCGCGGTCGAGTGGCCGGTCGGCGTCGGCGCCAAGGGCAACGAGGGTGTGTCGGGCAACATCAGCCAGACCAAGAACTCGATCGGCTATGTCGAATACGCCTATGCCAAGCAGAACAAGCTCACCCACACCGGTCTCGTCAACAAGGCCGGCAAGCCGGTGCAGCCGACCGTCGAGGCCTTCCAGGCGGCCGCCTCCAACGCCGATTGGTCCAAGGCTCCCGGCTATTACGTCATCCTGACCGAGCAGCCCGGCGAGAAGTCCTGGCCGATCACGGCGGCGACCTTCATCCTCATGCACAAGTCCGCCACCGACAAGGCGGCCGCGCAGGAAGCGATCAAGTTCTTCCGCTGGGCCTTCAAGAACGGCGGCAAGATGGCCGAGGAGCTCGACTACATTCCGATGCCGGACAGCGTCGTCCAGCAGATCGAGAAGACCTGGGCTGCCGAGATCAAGAGCTAAGGCGCTATATGTGTCCCGGACACGGTTCCGGGACGCTGCAAGATCTCCGCTCCGGATCGGCCTCCTGCCGCATCCGGAGCGCGCCACCAACAACAAGCGTAAATAAAACGGGTATAGGGGATCGGCGTGGCTGAGATGGCTGTTGAGAGCAATGTGATTGATGCTGCCGGTCCATATGATCGCGCCAAGGCCTTGAGCGCGTTCAAGCTCGGCGACGTCACCTTCTACTGGATCACGCGGTTGTCCGCGATCTCGGTGCTGCTGATCCTCGGCGGCATCATCATCTCGCTGATCGTCGGCGCCTTCCCGGCGATCCAGGAGTTCGGCATCTCCTTCCTGTGGACGCAGCGCTGGGCGCCCTCGGCCGATCCGCCGGTGCTCGGCGCGCTCGGGCCGATCTACGGCACGCTCGTCACCTCCTTCATCGCGATGCTGATCGCCATTCCCGTCGGTCTGGGCATTGCGATCTTCCTCACCGAGCTCTGCCCGCAATGGCTGCGGCGCCCGATCGGCATGGCGGTTGAGCTGCTCGCCGGCATCCCCTCGATCATCTACGGCATGTGGGGCTTCTTCGTGCTCGGCCCGTTCCTGGCCAACACCTTCCAGCCTTTCATGATCAGGGTGTTCGACGGCGTCCCCGTGCTGGGCGCGATCTTCGCAGGGCCCCCGTCCTATCTCAGCCTGTTCAACGCCGCGCTGATCCTCGCCATCATGGTGCTGCCCTTCATCACCTCGATTTCGGTCGACGTGTTCAAGACGGTGCCGCCGGTGCTGAAGGAAGCCGCCTACGGCGTCGGCTGCACCACCTGGGAGGTCGTCCGCAGCGTGGTGATCCCCTACACCCGCGTCGGCATCATCGGCGGCGTCATGCTGGCGCTGGGCCGGGCGCTCGGCGAGACCATGGCGGTGACCTTCATCATCGGCAACTCGTTCCGGATCTCCTCGTCGATCTTCGCGCCGGGCACGACGATTTCGGCGGCGATCGCCTCCGAATTTGCCGAGAGCGACGGCCTGCACCAGTCCGGCCTGATCCTGCTCGGCCTCCTGCTGTTCGTGCTGACGTTCTTCGTGCTCGCTGCCGCCCGTTTGATGCTGCTGCGCCTCGAAACCAAGGCCGGGAAGTGAAGCCATGAACCCGATCTATTCGCGCCGCCGCCGCTGGGACATCGTCATTCGCGGCCTCTGCATCGCAGCCGCCGCCTTCGGCGTCACCTGGCTCGCGCTGATCCTGGTCACGCTGCTCTACAACGGCCTGGCCGGGCTCAACCTCCAGGTCTTCACAGCTGACACGCCGCCGCCCGGATCGACCGAGGGCGGCCTGCGCAACGCCATCGTCGGCTCGTTGATCATGACCGTGATCGGCGTCGGCATCGGCGCGCCGCTCGGCCTGTTCGCCGGCACCTATCTCGCCGAGTACGGCCGCAACGACAAGCTGACCTCGGTGATCCGCTTCATCAACGACATTCTCCTGTCGGCACCCTCGATCATCATCGGCCTCTTCATCTATGGCGCGGTGGTGGTGCCGATGCGCGGCTTCTCGGCGATTGCGGGCGCGCTGGCGCTTGCCGTCATCGTGATCCCGGTCGTCGTGCGCACCACCGAAGACATGCTACTGCTGGTGCCGAATCCGTTGCGCGAAGCTGCCAGCGCGCTCGGCCTGCCGCGCTCGCTGGTGATCAAGCGCATCGCCTATCGTGCCGCGCGCTCCGGCCTCATCACCGGCGTGCTGCTGGCGACCGCCCGCGTCGCCGGCGAGACCGCGCCGCTGTTGTTCACGGCACTGTCGAACCAGTTCTTCAGCCTCGGCCTGAACAAGACGATGGCGAACCTGCCTGTCACCATCAACAACTTCGTGCAGAGCCCCTACGAGTATTGGAAGCAACTCGCCTGGAGCGGTGCGCTGTTGATCACCCTGACCGTGCTTGCCCTTAACATTGGCGCGCGCATCCTTGGCGCCGAGAGGACTGCAAAATGAGTGAAATGTCTGTTTCCGTCAGCGCACCGTCCGTTCATCCCGGCTCGCAGCCCCTGCCCGAGGCGCCCGCCAAGGTCACGGCGCGCAACCTCAACTTCTACTACGGCGACCACCACGCGCTGAAGAACATCAACCTGGCGCTCGGCACCAACCGCGTCACGGCGTTCATCGGCCCGTCCGGCTGCGGCAAGTCCACCCTGCTGCGCATCTTCAACCGGATGTACGACCTCTATCCGGGCCAGCGCGCCGACGGTCAGCTGTTACTCGACCATACCAACATCCTCGACCCCAAGCTCGACCTCAACCTGCTCCGCGCCCGGGTCGGCATGGTGTTCCAGAAGCCGACGCCGTTCCCGATGACGATCTACGAGAACATCGCCTTCGGCATTCGTCTCTATGAGAAGATCTCCAAGTCCGAGATGGACGACCGCGTCGAGAAGGCGCTGCGTGGTGGCGCGCTGTGGAACGAGGTCAAGGACAAGCTCAATGCCTCCGGCCTGTCGCTCTCCGGCGGCCAGCAGCAGCGCCTCTGCATCGCCCGCACCGTCGCGGTGCGGCCCGAGGTGATCCTGTTTGACGAGCCCTGCTCGGCGCTCGACCCGATCTCGACCGCCAAGGTCGAGGAGCTGATCCAGGAATTGTCCGAGAACTACACGATCGCGATCGTCACCCACAACATGCAGCAGGCGGCGCGCGTTTCCGACAAGACCGCCTTCATGTATCTCGGCGAGTTGATCGAGTTCGACGACACCAGCAAGATCTTCACGTCGCCGAGCGATCGGCGCACGCAGGATTACATCACCGGCCGGTTCGGCTGAGGAGACGGAACATGGGTTCTGAACATACCGTAAAGGCTTTCGACAGCGACCTTCAGGAGCTCACCCGCCTGGTCGCCGAGATGGGCGGCATCGCCGAGCGCATGATCGTCGATTCCGTCGACGCGCTGATCCGCCGCGACGTCGCGCTCGGCCAGCGCGTCGTCGCCACCGACGTCGAGCTCGACGCGCTGCAGAAGCGCATCGAGGAGCGCGCCGTGCTCACCATCGCCCGCCGCCAGCCGATGGCCGTCGACCTGCGCGAGATCGTCGGCGCGATGCGCGTTGCGACCGATCTCGAGCGCATCGGCGATCTCGCCAAGAACATGGGCAAGCGCGTCGCGGCGCTGGAGACGGATTTCCATCCGCTCAAGCTGTTCCGCGGCCTGGAGCACATGACCGACCTCGTGCAGCAGCAGGTCAAGTCGGTGCTGGACGCCTATGCCGCGCACGACCTGCCGGCGGCGATGGCGGTGTGGAAGGGCGACGAAGAAGTCGACGCCATCTGCACCTCGCTGTTCCGCGAGCTCCTCACCTACATGATGGAGGATCCGCGCAACATCTCGTTCTGCATCCACCTGATGTTCTGTGCCAAGAACATCGAGCGGATCGGCGACCACGCCACCAACATCGCCGAGACCGTGTTCTACATGATCGAGGGCCAGGCGATCACCGACAAGCGGCCGAAGGGCGACATGACGACCTTCGCCACGACGGTGCCGAACACCTGACGACTTAAGGAGCTACGACCACATGGGCGCACGCATTATGGTGGTTGAGGACGAGGAAGCTCTCACCGAGCTTCTTCGCTACAACCTCGAAGGCGACGGCTATGACGTCGAGACGGTGATGCGCGGCGATGACGCCGACACCCGCCTCAAGGAGCACATTCCCGATCTGATCGTGCTCGACTGGATGCTGCCGGGCCTGTCAGGCATCGAGCTGTGCCGGCGGCTTCGGACCCGCCCCGAGACCAAGCAGCTGCCGATCATCATGCTCACCGCGCGCGGCGAGGAGAGCGAACGGGTGCGCGGGCTCGCGACCGGCGCGGATGATTATATCGTCAAGCCGTTCTCGGTGCCGGAGCTGCTTGCGCGCGTGAAGGGCCTGCTCAGGCGTGCGAGTCCCGAGCGCCTCGCCACCGTGCTCGCCTATGGCGATATCGAGCTCGACCGCGACAAGCGCCGCGTGGCGCGCTCGGGCCGGCCGATCGATCTCGGTCCGACCGAATATCGCCTGCTGGAGTTCTTCCTGGAGCATCCCGGCCGCGTGTTCTCGCGCGAGCAGCTGCTCGACAGCGTCTGGGGCCGCGACATCTACATCGACGAGCGCACCGTCGACGTCCATATCGGCCGCCTGCGCAAGCTGCTCAATCTTGGCCGCGAGCAGGACCCGATCCGCACCGTCCGCGGCGCCGGCTACGCGCTGGACGATCGCTTCGCGAAGGCTGAGCAGACGTAAGGCGCCAGCGACAGCTGGTTTGGCGAACTGCGGCGCCGATCTCGGCCGTCATCCCGGGGCGCGCGCAGCGTGAGCCCGGGATCTCAGCGCGAGCGCTTGCGCTCTTCGCGATTAGCCACAGGACGTGGTTTGGCGAAGACTCGGAGTGACCATCTCGCGCAACGATTGCGCCCCGCGGTTACGGATCCCGCATTCGCGGGGATGACACCGGGCGATTGGGAGCCGTCATCGTATGACGGCTGCAGTCTTGGCGATCAAGCTTGGCGATCAAAGCTTGGCGATCAGGGAATTCCGCAAGCTCACCGCGTGCCCGGTTTCGGTGCTGCGCGACGGCGATCCGCTGCGGGCTGATAGGCCACGCGCGAATGCTGGGCACAATAGGGCAGGCCGGAGAGCGCCTTGCCGCCGCAGAAGAAGAAATCCGGGCTCGAGGGATCGCCGACCGGCCAGTGGCAGGTCGCCTCGTTCAATTCCAGCAGCGACAGCCGCTGGCTCATCGGCACCACGTTGTCGTAGGTAACCGGCTCGGCTTCCAACTCGACCTCGAAGGCCTGCGCCAACGCGGTGTTGCCGCGCGCGACGGGGCGGGTCACCCGCATCATATGCTGCGCGGGCCGTGCCTTGCGCGGCCGCGGCGCTGCCGATGAAGGGCTCTTGGCGCGGCCGGACAGGCCGAGCCGGTGCACCTTGCCGATCACGGCATTGCGGGTCACATTGCCGAGCTCCGCCGCGATCTGGCTGGCCGAAAGTCCGGCCTCCCAGAGCTTCTTCAGCTGCTCGACGCGATCATCGGACCAGGTCAAAACCGTCATTGCACCCTTTCCCTCGCTGCGCGCCTGCCATCCTGGGGCCTTCGCAGCGAATGCTTTAGCCTTGAAAAACCCGTGCCGTCAGAATCCCTTAAGGCTCGCCGGGCGCGCTCAAGACGCCCGAACGTTTACGCCGGTACATGAGGACTTCTGGGATCAGAACTGCTGCACGAGATGTCGTATCTGACAGTCCAAACGCTACAATATGGCGTGACTCCCGCGCAAGAGTCCGCCGACTCGCTTCCACATGTTCCGTGGTGAAAAACCCGCAAAATCGGCACCGCAAGACTACGGAATCAGCGTTTCGCGAGGCTTTCCGGGCGGCATTGACACCCGTCTTGCCAGGCATAAGATAGTGCCACGTGCCGCCCTTAAAAGGCGGCACGTTTCGTTTTCCGGGGCCGGTCGATGGTGCGTCGCGCAATGCATGTCTCACACCGTCCGCAACATTCAAGTGACGTCATGACTAACAGCGCAGCGCCGCATTTGCTCCCCGTTTTCGCCAGGGCCGACCTCGGTTTCGAGCGCGGCGAAGGCTGCTGGCTGATCGCGACCAACGGCGATCGCTATCTCGATTTCACCTCGGGTGTCGCGGTGAATGCGCTCGGCCATGTCCATCCCGCGCTGGTCAAGGCGTTGCAGGAGCAGGCGACCAAGCTCTGGCACATGTCGAACCTGTTCCAGAGCCCTGACGGCGAGAAGCTCGCAAGCCGCCTCTGCAATGAGAGCTTTGCGGACTTCGTGTTCTTCTGCAATTCCGGCGCCGAGGCGCTGGAAGGCGTGATCAAGCTGGTGCGCCACCATCACTTCTCCAAGGGGCATCCGGAACGTTACCGCATGATCACCTTCGAGGGTGCCTTCCATGGCCGCACGCTGGCGACGCTCGCCGCCACCGGCTCTGCGAAATATCTCGAGGGCTTCGGTCCGCCGATGGACGGCTTCGATCAGGTGCCGCACGGCGACCTCGACGCCGTGAAGAAGGCGATTGGTCCGCACACCGCCGGCATTCTCATCGAGCCGATCCAGGGCGAGGGTGGCGTTCGTTCTGCACCTCACACCTTCCTGAGGGCGCTGCGCGAACTCTGTAACGAGCGCGGCCTGTTGCTCGCCTTCGACGAGGTGCAGACCGGCATGGGCCGCACCGGCGAGCTCTTTGCCTACAAGCGCACCGGCGTCACACCGGATGTGATGTCGCTCGCCAAGGCGCTCGGCGGCGGCTTTCCGATCGGCGCGGTGCTGGCGACCGCGGACGCGGCGGCCGGCATGGGGCCCGGCTCGCACGGCTCCACCTTCGGCGGCAATCCGCTCGCGATCTCGGCTGCCAACGCCGTGCTCGATGTCATGCTCAAGCCCGGCTTCTTCGACCACGTGCAGAAGATGTCGCTGCTGCTCAAGCAGAAGCTCGCCTCCGTGATCGATCGTCATCCCGAAATCGTCAGCGAGGTGCGCGGCGAGGGCCTGCTGATCGGCATCAAGGCCGTGGTGCCCTCGGGCGATCTCGTCGCGGCGCTGCGCGCCGAAAAGCTGCTCACCGTCGGGGCCGGCGACAATGTCGTGCGCTTCCTGCCGCCCCTGATCGTCACGGAAGCGGAGATCGAGGACAGCGTCGGCCGGTTAGAGCGCGCCTGCGCTGCGATCTCCTCCAGCCAGACCAAGCGGGCGGCAAGCTGATGAGCACGACGCCCAACAAAGCTCCCAAGCACTTCCTGGACATCAACGAGCTGCCGCTCTCGGAGCTCAAGAGCATGCTCGCCGCCTCTTCCGCCATGAAGGCGAAGCAGAAGGCGCAGCAGCCGGTCAGGCCGCTCGAGGGCAAGACGCTGGCGATGATCTTCGAGCGTCCCTCGACCCGCACCCGCGTCTCGTTCGACGTCGGCATGCGCCAGCTCGGCGGCGAGGCGATCATGCTCACCGGCGCCGAGATGCAGCTCGGCCGCGGCGAGACCATCGCCGACACCGCGCGGGTTCTGTCGCGCTATGTCGACGCCATCATGATCCGCATCCTCAACCATGATGCGCTGCTGGAGCTTGCGGCCAACGCCACCGTGCCCGTCATCAACGGCCTGACGCGGCGTTCGCATCCCTGCCAGGTGATGGCCGACCTCATGACCTATGAGGAACATCGCGGCCCGATCGAGGGCAAGACGGTGGCCTGGACCGGCGACGACAACAACGTGCTGGCGTCCTGGGCCCATGCCGCCGAGCGCTTCAAATTCCAGCTCAATGTCGCAACGCCGCCGGAGCTCGCACCGAAAAAGGCCATGCGCGACTGGATCAAGGCGACGGGCGCGCCGATCGTGCTCGGCACCGATCCGGAAGCCGCCGTGCGCGGCGCCGATTGCGTCGTCACCGACACTTGGGTGTCGATGGGCGACAAGGAGGGCGAGCACCGCCACAACGTGCTCAAGCCCTACCAGGTCAATGCCAAGCTGATGTCGCTGGCCAAGGCGGACGCATTGTTCATGCATTGCCTGCCGGCCCATCGCGGCGAGGAGGTCACCGACGAGGTGATCGACGGGCCGCAATCGGTCGTGTTCGACGAGGCCGAAAACCGCCTGCACGCGCAGAAGGGCATTTTGGCCTGGTGCTTCGACGCGGTGAAGTAGGCGCGCTGGAAGCCCGGCTGCGGCCTCACACGCAATTGTCGTCCCGGACAAGCGCGCCAAAAGCGCGCGCAGATCCGCAGGAAGTCGTTTGGCGAAGACTCGGAGTTGCCATCTCGCTCGATGACGTGGTCCTGTGGTTATGGGTCCCGGGCTCGCGCGTTGCGCGCCCCGGGACGACACCGAGCTTGCTGTAGCGTTGTGCACCCTCATCGCATCCGGAACGCGCCCCCTTCCATTTCCGCCCTCCGACCCCAGATAAAGCGCCATGGTTTCCCAGTCTCCTGACATGAACACCGGGCCTGAAGGCCCGGTTCGCGCGCCATCATCGGTTCCGATCGATGACGCCGTGCTGCCTTACGAGGTCGACGCGCTTGACGTGCGCGGGCGCCTGGTGCGGCTTGGCCCCGCGCTCGACGACATCCTCACCAAGCACGATTATCCCGCAGCCGTGGGCAAGCTGCTCGGCGAGGCCATCGTGCTGACGACGCTGCTCGGCTCGACGCTGAAATTCGAGGGCCGCTTCATTCTTCAGGCCCAGACCGACGGTCCGGTGTCGTTCCTGGTGGTCGACTACAAGGCCCCGGACCGCCTGCGCGCCTATGCGCGCTTTGACGCCTCGCGCCTGGGCACGGCCAAGGATTCCGGCACGCTGCTCGGCCGCGGCCATCTCGCCATGACCATCGACCAGGGCCCCGACATGAGCCGTTACCAGGGCCTGGTTGCGCTCGACGGCGGCAGCCTGGAAGACGCCGCCCACGAATATTTCCTGCGCTCCGAGCAGATCCCGACGCGCGTGCGCCTCGCGGTCGGCGAGGAGTGGCGCTCGAGCGACGGCGGCAAGCATCGCTGGCGCGCCGGCGGCATGCTGATGCAATTTCTGCCGAAGGCGCCGGAGCGCGCGCGGCAGGCGGACTTGCATCCCGGCGATGCGCCCGACGGCACCGAGGTGCACAGCGTCGCGGAAGACGATGCCTGGGTCGAGGCACGCTCGCTGATCGAGACGGTCGAAGACGTCGAGCTGATCGATCCCGAGCTCTCTGGCGAGCGGCTGCTCTACCGCCTCTTCCACGAGCGCGGCGTGCGCGTGTTCAATCCGCAGGTGCTCGAGGCGCGGTGCTCCTGCTCGCGCGATGCGGTCGCCGCGATGCTCAAGAGCTTCTCGCACGACGACCGCGCCGCCATGGTCAAGGACGACAAGGTCGTCGTCACCTGCGAGTTCTGCTCGTCGGTGTACCAGTTCACGCCGCACGAGGCGGGCGTCGAGGACGCCTGAGCCTACCCGCGTCGCTGCACTCGCAATGTCGAGTGGAGCAGTGCCACACGCGCGGTGTCATCGCCCGACTTGATCGGGCGATCCAGTACTCCGAGACGATGCTGATCGAAACGAGAGGCCGCGGCGTACTGGATGCCCCGGTCAAGCCGGGGCATGACAGTTGTGAGTGTTACGGCGAACTCGCCTCTCTAATTCAACACCCGCTTGTTGTCGGGGCTGTCCAGCGAAAACGTCGGCACGTCGATCTCGAAACGCTCGCCGGTTTCGCTGACCATCTGGTAGCGGCCGGTCATGAAGCCCGAGGCGGTCGAGAGCGGCACGCCGGAGGTGTATTCGAAGCGCTCGCCGGGGGCGAGGATCGGCTGCTCGCCGACCACGCCTTCGCCCTTCACCTCCTGCTGGCGGCCGGAGGCATCGGTGATGATCCAGTGCCGCGTCTTGAGCTGCACGGTCTCCTCGCCCGAATTGGTGATGACGATGGTGTAGGACCAGAAGTAGCGCGAGCGGTCGGCCGACGATTGCTCCGGAACAAAGTTCGGCTCGACGGTCACTTCGATCTGGCGGGTCACGGCGCGGTACATGGCTGTCATCATACCGAAATCCGCCCCGGGAACCAAACCCCCGCGGGCGCCTTGGCGACATCGTCCCGCCAGAATTGGCGGGAAAGCACACCACCGAGGGAGACACCCTGATGTGATCCGGACGCTTTGCGAGACGACAGCCGGACCATTACACTGCTTCAACGTCGCGATTTGCGGAAGGGTTTCCAGGCCCCGATGACCATTGCCGACCAAGTGACGGGATCGACCATCGCAGGAACCGCGGGCGCCAAGCCCGCAGGGACCAAGGCGCGCGCCGCAGCGCCGGCCATCACGCTGCCCGCCATCGGCGAGCGCGAGCTCCGGCTCGATCTGTTCCGCGGCCTCGCGCTGTGGCTGATCTTCATCGACCATCTGCCGCCCAGTCTGCTGACCTGGTTCACGATCCGCAATTACGGCCTCAGCGACGCCACCGAGATCTTCATCTTCATCTCCGGCTACACCGCGGCCTTCGTCTATGGCCGGGCCATGCTGGAGAGCGGCGTTCTCATCGCCACCGCGCGCATCCTGCGCCGGGTCTGGCAGATCTACGTCGCCCACGTCTTCCTGTTCACGATCTTTCTCGCCGAGATCTCCTATGTGGCGACCAGGTTCGAGAACCCGCTCTACACCGAAGAGATGGGCATCATGGACTTCCTCAAGCAGCCCGACGTCACCATCGTGCAAGCGCTGCTGCTGCGCTTCCGTCCCGTCAACATGGACGTGCTGCCGCTCTACATCGTGCTGATGCTGGCGCTGCCTCTGATCCTGTGGTCGATGAAATGGCGGCCGGACGTCACGCTCGGGCTGTCGGTCCTGCTCTACGCGGTGACCTGGGAGTACGACCTTTACCTGTCGGCCTATCCGAACGGCTTCTGGGCCTTCAATCCGTTCGCCTGGCAATTGCTGTTCGTGTTTGGTGCCTGGTGCGCGCTCGGAGGTGCGCGTCGCATGTCGGGCATCCTGGCCTCGCCCGTGACGATGTGGATCTCGATCGCCTATCTCATCGCGGCGTTCTACGTGACCTTGACCTGGTACGTGCCCCAGCTCTCCCAGTTCATGCCGAAGCAGATCGAACAATGGATGTATCCGATCGACAAGACCGACCTCGACGTGCTGCGCTTCGCGCACTTCCTGGCGCTGGCGGCGCTGACCGTACGCTTCCTGCCCCGCGACTGGCCGGGCTTGAAATCGCGCTGGCTGCGACCATTGATTCTATGTGGTCAGCATTCGCTCGAGATCTTCTGCCTCGGCGTCTTCCTGGCCTTTGCCGGCCATTTCGTCCTCGCCGAAATCTCCGGCGGGCCGGTCATGCATGCGTTGATTAGCCTCTCCGGAATCCTGATCATGTGGGGGGTGGCCTGGGTCATTTCGTGGTACAAGCGTGTGGCTGACAAGAGCGGTGCGAAAACCAAAAACGCCGTCGGCAACGCCGATCTGGCGGGAGGGGGCTGATGAAGGCGAAGGTTCTCCTGAGCCTGGTCCTGCTATGCGGTAACCTCGCCGCGCCCACGGCGCGCGCGGGCGATGCCGCGTCTGCCGCATCCCCTATGCCTGCGGCCTGCGAACTGCCGTCCTATCTGCTGACCAGCGAAAGCCAGCTGCCCAAGGTCGCCGAGGCGATCAAGGCCGGCAAACCGCTCGACATCCTGGTGATCGGCAGCCGCTCGACCACGATTCCGTCGTCGGAGAGCAGCTCCTATCCGGCGCGCATGGAGGCGATCCTCAAGGAGAAACTGCCGCCCTCCGAGCCGGTGCACGTCTCCGTAGAAATACAGAGCAAGAAAACGGCAGAGGAGACCGCGTCCACCTTCGTTAAGCTGATGGAAGCAAAAACGCCTACTTTGGTCATCTGGCAGACCGGGACCGTGGATGCTATCCGATCCATCGATCCCGACGAATTTCGTAGCGCGGTGACCGACGGGGTTGTTGCGTTGCAAAAGGCAGGGGCGGACGTCGTCTTGATGAATTTGCAATATAGCCCGCGCACCGAGACCATGATCTCGGCGCAGCCTTTTCTCGATAATATGCGCGTCGTGGCACAGGAGCACGACATCCCGCTGTTCGATCGTTTCGCGATCATGCGGCAGTGGAATGAACAGGGTCAGTTCGACCTGTTCAACCCGTCCCGCGGGCCTGAGCTGGCGAAGCAGGTCCATGATTGCCTTGGCCGGGCGTTGGCACAGTTCGTGATTGACGCTGCTCATCTGGAGCCGGCCCAGCAGCAAAATTGAGGTCTAGCGTTAATGAGTTCTCTCCGCCCTTTTTGCCTGACGTCATGGCTGGCCGTGCCTGCAACAGCAGTGCTGTTGTTGCTGACGCCCGCCTCGCATGCGCAGACGCCGGCTGCACAGCCGGCGACCCCCGCACCCGCCCAGTCGCCTGATCCCGCGCCCGCTACGCCGTCCCAGACCACCGTCGCCGCGAGGTCGCCCGAGCAGCGCGGCGTCACCTCGCGCGCCATCGACAAGGTGAAGGAGGTCGCAAAGTCCGCCGCCGACATCTTCAGCCGCGTGCCCTGCCTGCCGCCGAAGGGCGGCTCCAAGGCGATGGGCTCGCTGCCGCATGTTGCGAGCAAGCTGGTCGCCGGCCAGCCCGTCGTCATCGTCGCTTTCGGCTCCTCGTCGACCCAGGGGTTCGGCGCGAGCTCGCCGGAGTTCAATTACCCCAATCGTCTCGCCGCGCAGCTGCGCCGGCACTATCCGACCGCCGACATCAGCGTCATCAATGCCGGCGTCGGCGGCGAGGACGCCCCCGAGATGATGAAGCGTCTGCAGACGCAGGTGATCGACAGGCATCCGGATCTCGTGATCTGGCAGGTCGGCACCAACGCCGTGCTGCGCAATCTCGATCCTGCCGATACGGCCAAGCTGGTCGAGGACGGCATCAGCCGCATTCAGGCCGCCGGCGGCACCGACATCGTGCTGGTCGATCCGCAATATTCGCCGGCCGTCAACCAGCGCAAGGAGAGCGCCGGCAAGATGATCAAGCTGCTCGGCAACGTCGCCGAGCTCCGCAAGGTCGGCATTTTCCCCCGCTTCGAGGTGATGCGCGACTGGCACGAGAACCAGTCGATCCCGGTCGAGAGCTTCGTCATCGCCGACGGCCTGCACATGAACGATTGGGGCTATGCCTGCTTCGCCCAGCTGCTCGGCGACGACATCATCCGCTCCGTCGGCCAGATCAAGCTCGGTGTGAGCGTGCCCGCCGATGTGAGAACGTACCGGCCGATGTAGAGGTCATCGACGTAGGGTGGGTTAGGCGAAGCCGTAACCCACCGCTGTCTATCTCCGCGAATGCAGAAGAGGTGGATTACGCCTTCGGCTAATCCACCCTACGAGACCTCGCTTCCCTCACGCCTTTTCCAGCGCCGCGGTGAGATCCTCGATCAGGTCATCCGCGTGCTCCAGCCCCGCCGAGAAGCGGATGAAGCCCTCGCTGATGCCGAGCGCGGCGCGGTCCTCCGGCTTGAGGCGCTGATGCGTCGTCGTCGCCGGATGCGTGACGAGGCTCTTGGCGTCGCCGAGATTGTTGGAGATCTTGGCAAGCTTCAATTCGTTGAGCACACGGAAGGCCGCCGCCTTGCCGCCCTTCACCTCGAAGCCGACCAGCGTCGAGCCGCCGCGCATCTGCTTCTTCACCAGCGCCGCCTGCGGATGATCGGCCCGGCCGGGATAGACCAGTCGCGAGATCTTGGGATGGCTCGCCAGCACCTCGGCGATGCGCGCGGCATTGTCGGTCTGCGCGCGCACGCGCACGCCCAGCGTCTCCAGGCCCTTGAGCAGGACCCAGGCATTGAACGGCGAAATCGACGGGCCGGTCTGGCGCATGAAATTGTGGATGTGCTCGGCGATGAAGGCTTCGGAGGACAGGATGATGCCGCCGAGACAGCGGCCCTGGCCGTCGATGTGCTTGGTCGCGGAGTAGACGACGACGTCGGCGCCGAGCGCGAGCGGGCTCTGCCAGATCGGGGTTGCAAACACGTTGTCGACGACGAGCCGCGCGCCGCCCTTGTGCGCGATCTCGGCGATCGAAGGGATGTCGAGCACGTCCAGCGTCGGGTTGGTCGGGCTCTCCAGGAAGAACGTCTTGGTGTTGGGCCTCAGCGCCCGCTGCCACTGGTCGAGATCGAGCCCATCGACCAGCGTGGCCTCGATGCCGTAGCGCGGCAACAGGTCCTGGATGACGTAGAGGCAGGAGCCGAACAGCGCACGGGAGGCGACCACGTGATCGCCGGCCTTGAGCGGCGCCAGGATCGCGGTCGTCACCGCCGCCATGCCGGTTGCCGCCGAGCGCGCGGCCTCGGCGCCTTCGAGCTCGATCATGCGGCGCTCGAACATTGCAATCGTCGGGTTGGAATAGCGCGAATAGATGAAGCCGGGATCTTCGCCCTTGAAGCGCGCCTCGCACTCCTCCGCGCTGGCGTAGACATAGCCTTGCGTCAGGAACAGCGCCTCCGAGGTCTCGCCATATTGCGAGCGCAGGGTGCCGGAATGGACCAGGCGGGTTTCGGGGCGATAGGCAGCAGACGACTTCGACATAGGACCCTCTCCGACATGACCGTCGAGGCGAAAACGGTCACAAAAAAACCGGCCTGGATATCTCCACGGGCCGGGATCACAGAGGTCCCCGGCCTGTTTAGCGACTTATTTAACGTGGCTGCAAGCCGGCCGGCTCAAATCACCACGGGATAAGTGATGCTCATATTCCGCAATGCCCTTTCCGTCAAGGCGTCCATCGGATAGCCGTAAAAGACTTGTATTTCCGGCATGTCCGGATGCATTCGGCCCCTGATGAGGACCCCCGGTTGACGTTCACGGTCGCCGCCGACGCCAATGGTATCCTGCCCGACCGCATGATCGCGGCGATGGCGGAAGAAGGTCTCATCCTGCCCACCTACGACTTCGTCGAGAGCCAGATCCAGCCGGCGAGCCTCGATCTGCGCCTCGGCGACATCGCCTATCGGGTCCGCGCCAGCTTCCTCCCCGGGCCCGGTGCCACCGTGGCAGAGCGCATCGACGAGCTGAAGCTGCACGAGTTCAGCCTCGCCGACGGCGCGGTGCTCGAGACCAACTGCGTCTACATCGTGCCGCTGCTCGAGAGCCTCGCGCTGCCGCCGGAGATCGTCGCTGCCGCCAATCCGAAGAGCTCGACCGGCCGGCTCGACGTCTTCACCCGCGTCATCGCCGACGGCACCCGCCGCTTCGACATGATCGGCGCCGGCTATCACGGCCCGCTCTACGCCGAGATCAGCCCGAAGACGTTTCCTGTGCTGGTGCGCGAGGGCTCGCGTCTCAGCCAGGTGCGCTTCCGCACCGGCGATGCCATCCTCAATGCCGACGAGCTCGATGCGCTGCACGCCAGCGAGCGTCTCGTCGACATCGACCATGCCGATCTCTCGGGCGGCGTTGCCGTCTCGGTCGATCTCTCCGGCGAGAAGGCGAGCGGCTTCGTCGGGTATCGCGCCAAGCGCCACACCGGCGTCGTCGATGTCGACCGCCGCGCGGGCTACGCGGTGGAGGATTTCTGGGAGCCGATCTCGGCGCGTCCCGACGGCAGCCTGATCCTCGACCCCGGCGAGTTCTACATCCTCGCCTCCAAGGAAGCGGTGCAGGTGCCTCCCGACTACGCCGCGGAGATGGTGCCGTTCGATCCATTGGTCGGCGAATTCCGCGTGCACTATGCCGGCTTTTTCGATCCCGGTTTCGGCTATGCCGGCGCTGGCGGGCTGGGATCGCGCGCCGTGCTGGAGGTGCGCTCGCGCGAGGTGCCGTTCATCCTCGAGCACGGTCAGATCGTCGGCCGCCTCGTCTACGAGAAGATGCTGGCCCGCCCCGACGCGGTGTACGGCCAGCGCATCGGTTCCAACTACCAGGCGCAAGGCCTCAAGCTCTCGAAGCATTTTCGGGTGTAGCCCGATCCTGTAGCCCGGATGGAGCGCAAGCGTAATCCGGGAAGGTCTCACTTGTGGCGCGATCCCGGATTACGCTTTGCTCCATCCGGGCTACAAGGTGGTGACATGATTGAGCCATCCCAACTCGACGCACAGATCATCAACGACGTCGCGGACGCGCTGATCTATTCCGATCGCTCCGGCACGATCACACGCTGGAATCGCGCATCGACCGCGCTGTTCGGCTTCACGGCCGACGAAGCGCTCGGCCAGAACCTCGATCTGATCATTCCCGAACATCTTCGCGCCGCGCACTGGAAAGGCTTCGACGCCGCGCTCGCGAGCGGCACCATGAAGCTTGCGGGCAAGCCGACGCTGACCCGCGCGCTGCACAAGAGCGGGCGCAAGCTCTACATCGAGATGACCTTCGCATTGGTGCGAGACAACGATGGCGCGGTGCAGGGATCGGTGGCGATGGCTCGCGACGTCACGGAGCGCGTTGAGCGCGAACGGGCGGCCAAGGCGGCGCAAAATTCGTGATGCGGAATTGACGGAAAGCCGCGCAGGGAGGCCTGCACGCGCGTCATGTTGCCTGTCACCGGCGGCGGTGACACACTCGATCAAAACCATGATCAGGGAGCGAACATGACTATCGCACCAGACCTCGCGCAGCACGCGCAATGGAAGCGCTGGCGCGCCGTCGCCGATCTCTATCACGCTTACTTCACCGGGCTGATCCTCACCGTCGTCACGCGCCGCGGCACGGCGGATGCCGCAGAATTCGTCTTCCGCGTGTTTCGTCGCCAGCAGCAGGAGCGTTTCCTGCCGGGGCTCAGCAAGCTCGGGATCGACCATCTGCCGCCGGCGGTCGCGGCTGCGCAATACCACTATCTCTCCAACTGGATCGGCGGCGTGCATGTCGAATACATGTACGAGAGCGACACCAAGGCTTGGATCCGCTATCCGCCGCCGCGCTGGATCTGGAAGGGCACCGCGATCTGTGGTGTGCCGGGCGAAGTCTCCCGCGCCATGCTGCGCGGCTGGCACGCCAACAACGGAGTTGCGCTCGGCAATCTCAGGCTCGGCTTCGTCTGCACCAAGCAGAGCGTCGACGGCCAGGACGGGCTCGAAGGCTATTACCATCTTTACGACCATCCGCTCGAGCTCGACGAGCGCCTGGTGTTCGCGCGGCACCTGGAGGCGCCTTTGTTCGATGCGACGACGGCGCCCGCATTGCCGGTCGCGAGCTGGCCAAGACCGCGGCTGGAAAAGGCCTATCGCAATTACGCGATGGAATATGTCCGCACTGCCGCGCCCGTGATGGTGCAGCTGTTCGGTCCGGAGGATGCCGGCTATCTGCTGCACCTCACCGGCAAGCTGATCGGCATGCAATATTTCGACGAGGTCGCCGCGGCGCTGGCGACGACCCGCGGCGGCGCGCGAGAATTCGCATCGTTCCTGAACGCGCTGCTCGCCGCGCAGGATGATGCGGCCGAGATTACGCAATCGGAAGGCACGTTCGAGATCCGGCAGCAGAGCTGGAAGCTGATGGACGACATCGCCGATTATCATCGCGCCTGCGCGAAGGTGCTGGAGGGATTGTTTGAGGGTCTCGCCGCAGGCTGCGGACGGCATATCGGCGTGCAGATGCGCACCGCGGTAGGCGGGCGCCCGCCGCTGGTGTGGACCATCGGTTAGGCGACGGCCGCAACGGACTTCACCTCGCCCCGCTTGCAGGGAGAGGTCGGATTGCATCGAAGATGCAATCCGGGGTGAGGGGGAGTCTCCGCGAGTCCAGCTCTCGCCGTCTTCGCGGATAGAGCCCCTCACCCCGACGCTCTCGGCGCGAGCAAGGCTCGTCGCGGCCCCGTAAGAACGGGGAGAGGGAGAAGAACGAATTCCACCGCTTGAAATGCGCTGCCGCAGGGCACGCCTGCATCGGGCGCAGGCAGAATCGGAGCACGCCGTGCTAACACGCCTCAGCCGCGCCATTCGCGCGAACGACGCCATTGGCACACCAAGTGATTGCTGCGCTGCAAACGGCGCCTGCGCCCGGGAGAGGACATGTCCGACATCGCCGAAATCCCGGTCGATGAGCAAGAGCGCCCGCTGCCGCCGCCTCCGGCGCCGATCAGAAGCGCTCTGACGGATGGGCCGATCCTGCGGACGCTGCTCTCGCTCGCTTGGCCGAACGCGATCGGTCTGTCGGCCGGCATTTGCGTGGTGATCGCCGAGACCTCCTATGTCGGCCGGCTCGGCGTCGAGGCGCTGGCGGCGATGGCGCTGGTGTTTCCGACGATCATTCTGACCATGACGATGTCCGGCGGCGCCATGGGCGGCGCGGTGGCCTCGGCCATCGCGCGTGCGCTCGGCGCCGGCAATCGCGAGCGCGCCGGCACATTGGCCGTGCACGCGATGCTTATCGGCATCAGCTTCGGATTCGTCTTCATGCTGGGCGTGTTGATCTTCGGGCCGAGGCTGCTCGAGATGCTCGGCGGCCGCGGCGATGTGTTGACGCATGCGATCGCCTACACGCAGGTGTTCTTCGGCGGCGCCGTGCTGCCCTGGCTGCTCAACACCATGGCGGGCATCCTGCGCGGCACCGGCAACATGAAGCTGCCGTCGTTCCTGATCCTCAACTCCGCGGCCTGGCAGATCGTGCTCGGCGGCACGCTCGGTCTCGGGCTCGGGCCAGTGCCGCAGTTCGGCATGCGCGGCGTCGCCGCCGGCGCGCTGATCGCCTACACTATGAACATCGGCATCATGAGCTGGTACCTGTTCTCCGGCCGCGCGCGGATCACGCTGAAGCTGCGCGGCCTGCGCATCCAATGGGCGATGTTCTTCGACATCCTCAAGGTCGGCGCCATCGCCTGCTTCTCGCCGCTGCAATCGGTGCTGACGATCTCGATCTTCACGCACATGCTGGCGCAGTTCGGCACTGCGATCCTCGCCGGCTACGGCGTCGGCGCGCGGCTCGAATTCCTGCTGACCTCGATCGCATTCTCGTTCGGCATCGCCTGCGTGCCGATGGTCGGGATGGCGATCGGCGCCGGCCGCATCGCGCGGGCCCGGCGCATCGCCTGGACCGCCAGCGTTGCTGCTTTCGTGGCGGTCGGCGTGCCGGCGTGCCTCGTTGCGATCTTCCCCGATCTCTGGGTCAACATGTTCACCGACAGTGTGGCGGTGCGCGCGGCGAGCCATCAATATCTTTCGACGGTCGGGCCGTTCTACGCCTTCTTCGGCCTGGCAACGACGATGTATTTCTCCTCGCAAGGCGCGGCCAAGGTGATCGGGCCCGTGCTGGCGCAGACCGCGCGGCTGATCTACATCGCCGGAATCGGCTGGTGGCTGTCGAGGCACGGCGCCAGCGCGCAGAGCTTCTTCTGGCTCGCCGCGAGCTCGATGGTCGTGCTCGGCCTCTTGTCGTGCTCCAGCGTCGTGCTGACACGCTGGGGACCGCGCGAGACGAAGCCTGCGATCAAGCCGGCGCTTTCGGCTGCGGACTAGCGACGCTTGTGGCGGCGATGGCCGCCGCCGGTATTGGCGAGACGCATCAATTGCGGGATCATCGCCATCATGTCGCTGCCGCCGCTGCCGCCGAGCATGCCCATGATGTCGCCGCCGCCCATGCTGCCGATCCCGACCGGCATGGTGCCGCCGCCCATCGGCGTGTAGCCGCCGTAGCTCGGTGCACCCAATCCGCCGCCGAAATTGCCGCCGCCCATCAAGCCGCCGAGCCCGCCGCCGCCGTTCTCCATCATGCGGCTCATCATCGGCCCCATGGTCTGCATCAGCATGGCGAAGCGGCGCTTGCCCATCTTCGCCTTCATCATCTCCAGCATCGGCGCCATCTGGGTCATCATGTCCTCGCCGCCGGCTCCTCCGCCGCCGAGGAATTGCGCCTTTGCCGGCACGCTCGAGATTGAAAACAGCAGCAGCACCGCGGCCGCCTGGCAGATCACCTTGTCCGCACCTCTCATGGCATGCTCCTCGCGTGCGTGGCGCCGCCGGGAGAGCGGAGCCGACCGGACGCACGAGGGGCATGGTTAGGGCGGTCGAGGACGGGCTTCTGTGAGACAACTCACAGTGAATGATCAGGCCGAAGCGGGCGGAAACGCCTTGTGCATGGCGGCCACCGCCTCCTTGGTTTGCCCCTGAACGTAAGGCGCGAGCTCGTTCGGCAGCATGTCGATGATCCAGACGAGACGGCAGCTCGCCTCGCCCTCGGCAATGACCTGCACCGAGGCGCTGTAATGCCTCAGCCGCTCGTTGCTGATGGCATAGACGAGGCGCCGCCGCGTATCGTCGCAATCGACCAGTACCTCGCGCGCGACCGAGCCGTTGGCAAAGGTGACGATGCGCGCATCGCCGTCGAGCGTGCACGCGGTGACGAAGCCCGGCACCAGCCGCCGATGCAGCGCGCCGAAATCGCGCACCGCGTCCCAGACGTCGCGCGCGGAGGCGGGGAGGGAGATGTCGTTGTGGATGGAGGCCATGATCTCTCCTGGAATGCGTAGGGTGGGCAAAGGCGCGCTCTTCGCGCGCCGTGCCCACCATTCATCGGGCGTTGTCGCGAGCAATTGGTGGGCACGCTACGCTTTGCCCACCCTACGCGATCTCGCAATGACGGAGCGAGTGGCTAGCGCTCACACACAAACCGCCTCGACATTGTTGCCATCAGGGTCGATCAGGAACGCGGCGTAGTAGGTCGGGCTGTAATCCCTGCGTGGGCCGGCGCCGCCATTGTCGCGACCGCCGCTCTTCAGCCCTTCGCTATGGAACGCCTTGACTGCGTCGTGATCCTTGGCGCGAAACGCGATATGCGCACCATCTGCCTTGCGGCCCTTGTTCAGGTGCAGCCACAGCGCCGGCTCGCCCTTCGGCCCGAAACCGGCATAACCGTCGCCGCTCGAGCACAGGACAAAACCGAGCGGCGCCAGCACCGCGCTGTAGAAGCGCGTGGCGGCGTCGAGGTCGGCAACGCGCAATCCGATGTGGTCGTACATGTTCGTCTCCATTGCGAAGAAGCGTGCCGCGAAGGGCACGCGCCGGAGACGACCCTAGTCAGTTGAGGGCAAGCTGCTCTTGGAGAATCTTGCGCTCCCCCTTCGACGCCTGCCGGAACTTGGTCGGCGACACGCCGGCGGCGCGATGGAAGGTGCGGACGAAATTGGAGAGATCGCCGAAGCCGACGTCATAGGCGATATCGGTGACGGCGATGTCCTCGTCAGCGAGCAGCCGTGCCGCGTGGCGCAGCCGGGAGCGCACCAGATATTGATGCGGGGTGACACCGAGCACGGCCGAGAACAGCCGCAGGAAATGAAACGGGCTCAATCCCGCCTGCTTGGCTGCTTGCTCGAGGTCGAGCTCGGCATGCGAGTTGTCGTCGATCCACAGCGCGGCCTCCACCGCGCGGCGGCGGTCGCGTGCGGTGGGAGTGGCCGGCTTGCGCGCTTTGCCCGAGACGGCGTCGACAAAACGGCCGGCCAGGATCTGGCCGATCTCGTCGAGGCCGAGATCGCTGTTGCCTTCTGCTGCCGTCTGGGCCAGCTCGCCCAGCACCATCAGCTCGGGCAGCGGCGGCGTTGCGCCGATCTGCCAGACCTCGCGCCGCCCGCCGAGGGCGTCGACCAGGTCCTCGCTGAAGAAGAAGCCGAGGCAGACGTCGCCGGACACGTGCTCATGCGTGCAGGTGTATTCCTCGCCGGGGGCGCCGATCAGCATCGAGCCCGCCACCAGCTCGAAGAAGCCGGCGCGGCAATGGCAGCCGAAGCTGCCGGAGCGCACATAGGCGATGGAATGGCCGGTGCGGCATTCCGCAAACGGCCTGTCGTCCGGTCCCGCATCGCAGCGAAACTCGGAAGCCGTGATCGAGGGCGTCGTCAGGAACGTGGTGGCGTGCATCCCGCGTATTTAGGTAGGCGCGCGGGGCGGAGCAACCGGCAGCAGCACCTCGAACAGCGTCTTGCTGGCGATGGGATGGGCCCCTTCCAGCGCCAGCAGCCGCCGCTTGGAGATCACGCCGCCATAGGGCGAGAGCCGGTCGGTGTAATTGCCAGCCTCCAGCACCCGGTGGCAGGGCACGATCAGCATGAAGGGATTTTTCGCAATCGCCTGCGCCACGGAATAGGACGCGCCGGTGGCGCCCAGCGCCCGGGCGACCTCGTGATAGGTGCGTGTCTCTCCGCGCGGAATGCTGCAGGTGTACTCGTAGACGCGCCGGTCGAAGCCGGGCACCCCGCCGGCGTCCAGGCTGACCTCGGAGAAGTCGGGATCGTGACCTTGCAGCAGGCCCGTGATGCCCTCGATCGCAAGCTCGGCGTTCTCGGACGGGCGCTGCTCTCGCGCCTCGGGATGGACCTGGAAAATCCGGCGGCGGGTGTCGATCTCCCGCGCCTCCGGCAATTGCACGGCGACCACGCCGGTGCCGCTCCAGATGATGCCGCAACGGCCGATGGCCGTATCGAATATCGCGTAAGCCCGCCCCACCATGCACACGCCCCACTCAGTGCACGTTTCTCCCCGGAGAAGCGATCATAACACCGCCACAATCCGGCGCACCTGGAATCTTATCAGGACGTTAACAACCGCCCCGCTCGTCGCGCCAAACCGCTTGGCGGCAGGCGCCGTCTCGGCTAATCAAGAGGGGCGCAAAGCGCACATCGCGGGCGTAGTTCAATGGTAGAACGGCAGCTTCCCAAGCTGCATACGAGGGTTCGATTCCCTTCGCCCGCTCCAAGCTCCTGAAAAGATAGCATCGGCCGTATCCTATCCAGCAGTCGGAGCTAGGCGAACTGCAACTGGCCTCAAGGTGTTGGTCCATGTGGGCATCCGTCAAAAAGATTCTGGCGAAATCCAATCTCCTGAATCAGGCCCTGGGCGACGTCGTGTTTGAAACGCCTGAAATCAAAGGCGGATATCCACGCTCTTTCCTTCAATGGCGAGTCAAGAAGAGCGTTGAGGGTGACCAATATTTCGTCGCTCTCAGAATGCGCCCCGACGCCTATGCAGGCCCGGAAGGGGAGCCGGTCAACTATATGAACTTCGACATCGAAGCCGCGCAGCGCCTACGGTCCGATCTCGACCTTTGTATTCGCGAGTATCACCGGCTGATGGGCGATGCCTCCGCGCAGGGGCGAGCAAGGGGCGAATGACGCCGCGCTCGCGAACAGGATCAAGATTCTAATATATTGGTCTTGGAGACCCCGCATTGGCCACTCGTTGGCTTAAACTCCCTCATGCTTTGGCGGGGTGCGGTCCTCCTGTCGGGCCATATTCGGATGAAACCCATGGACCAGCAGAAACTCGATCGCGCCATCGGTCGGCGGCTGAAGACGCTGCGGACGCAGGCGGGCATGACGTTGAACGAGCTTGCAGGCCGCTCCGGCGTCAGCCGGGCCATGATCGGGCGGGTGGAGCGGGCGCAGAGCAGTGCGACGGCGGCGCTGCTGAACAAGCTCTGCGCGGCGCTCGACGTCACGCTCAGCGATGTCGTCGCGCTCGCCGAGAAGCCGCCGGAGCGCCTGGTGCGGCTGGCGGACCAGCCGCTCTGGCGCGACCCCGACAGCGGCTATCGCCGGCGGCACGCCTCGCCGCCGGATGCGGCCAGCGGCATCGAGATCATCGTGGTCGACCTTCCCGCCGGCGCGCGCGTCTCCTACAGCCCCTGGGGCCGCAACGCCTTCACCCAGCAGCTCCTGATGCTGGAGGGCGCCATCGCCGTGCATATCGACGCCAAGGCGGTGCGGCTGCGCGAGGGCGATTGTCTGGATTTCGACGTGATGCGCGCCGTGATCTTCGAGAACGAAACCAAGCAGGACGCGCGCTACGTCATCATCGTCAGGCGCGGCGCGTCCTACGGCAAGATGTGAAGGCAAAGCGTGGAGACGAGCACGATGCAGATCCGGACCGGCGACACCTATGATCCGCGCGTCGTCGCGCTGCTCGATCACCACGTTGCTGCTGCGCGGGCGCAGACGGCGCCGGGCAGTGCCCATGCGCTCGATCTCGCGGGCCTGCGTGCACCCGACGTCGCATTCTGGACCGGCTGGGACGGCGAGACGCTGGTCGCGACCGGCGCGCTGAAGACGCTTTCGACTGGCCACGGCGAGGTCAAGTCGATGCACACGCTGCAGACCGCGCGGCGGCGCGGCTATGGCGGCCAGATGCTGCGTCACATCATCACGGAGGCCCGTGGGCGCGGGATGACGCGGCTCAGCCTCGAGACCGGCTCGTGGGACTATTTCAAGCCGGCGCACGCACTCTATCTGGCGCACGGTTTCGTCGCATGCGGCCCGTTCGAAGGTTATGTCGAGGATCCCAACAGCCTGTACCTGACGCTGGACCTGTCGGCGCCGGCACACGAATCGGCTTAGGAGCGCGTCTCCTCGATCTTGTCGAGCACGCGCTCGGGGGCGATGTCCCGGGCCGCCTCCTGCAGGTCGCGCTCCGCGTCCGGCTTGACCTCGAGGCGCTCGGCGACCTGGGTGAGCAGGCGGGCAAGCTTGGTCAGTTCGTGCTCGGCGAGCAAGCTGATCTGGAGATCGAGATCGGCGCGCTTGTCGGCCGCCTCGGTCATGCGGTTCTGCGAGATCAGCACGAAGGTGGAGAGGAAGATCGCCTCCACCGAGGCGATCATCGCCAGCACGACGAAGCTCTCGTCCCAGGCCGGAATTCCCGGAATCCAATGCAGGTTGGCAATGATCCAGAACCCGAACAAGGCGAGGTGCAGGTAGACGAAGATCATGCTGCCGGTGAAGGCCGTGATCGCGTCCGCGACCTTGTCCTGCCCGCTTGCCGCCTGCTGCTCGCGGCGCCGCCGCGCCACCAGCGCCTGGATGTTGCGCTCGAGCGTCGGGCTCAGCCCCTCGCCGGAATCATGGGTGATGTCGTTACGCACGCCCCGGCAACGGCCCGCCGGGGAAGCCGTTCCTGGAAGGGGAAGCAAAAAGACCGATCCCCTCATCAAATGAGTTGCGTACCTCAAAACACCTCTGCTAGCCTTCAGCCATGGCCGAGACCCTCGCCCCGACTGTGCTGACGCTGAAGGACATCGCCCGCGAGGCCGGTGTCAGCCTCGCCACGGTCGATCGCGTGCTGCACAACCGGCCGGGGGTCCGCCCGGATACGGTCCGGCGCGTCAAGGACGCCATCGCCCGCAATTCGTTCCAGCCGCATGTGGCGGCCGCCGAGCTCGCGCGCGGCCGGGCCCGCCGCTTCGCCTTCGTGATGCCGTCGGGCTCGAACCCGTTCATGCAGCAGATCGAGGCCTATCTCGGCGAGATGGCGGGCTGGCTGTCGGCCCGCCGCCTCAATGTCGAGATGATCGCAACCGACGTGTTCGAGCCCGCCGCGCTCGCGGCCTCGCTCGAGGCGCTGTCCGGCGACTATGACGGCGTCGCCGTGGTGGCGCTGGACCATCCGAGCGTCCGCGCCGCCATCAATGACCTCGTCGATGCCGGCGCCAAGGTCGTGACGCTGGTCTCGGATGTGCCGTCCTCGCGCCGCCACCATTATGTCGGCATCGACAATATCGCCGCGGGCCGCACCGCCGGCGCGCTGGTCGGGCGCCTGGTCGGCCAGAGGTCCGGCAAGGTCGCGATCATCGCGGGCTCGCAGGGCCTGCGCGACCATGCCGAGCGCATCTTCGGCTTCAACCAGGTGATGGCGACGGAATTCCCCGATCTCAGCGTGCTGCCGGTGCTGGAAGGGCGCGATGAAGATGATCGTTCGGAGCAGCTGCTGGCGCGGCTGCTCGGCAAGCATGGCGACATCGTCGGTCTCTACAACGTCGGCGCCGGCACGCAGGGCGTCGCCAAAGCGCTGAACAGCAAGGCGTTGAACGACAAGGCCTCTGGCGCGGCCGGGCGTGACAAGCAGGTGGTGTTCGTCGGACACGACGTCACCGCGCTGACCCGCCGATTGCTACTGCAGGGCGTGATGGATGCCGCGATCTCGCAGAACCCCGGACATGAAGCGCGCGCGGCCGTCCGCGTGCTGCTCGCGCTCGCCCGCGGCGAGCCGATCTTGAGTGAACAGGAGAAGATCCGGATCGACATCGTGATGCGGGACAATCTGCCCTAGCGGCAGCTGAACTTGGAAACGGGACCGCCAGCGGGGAAAAGCGACGCAAGATCGCTCTCCCGCGGCAGGCGAAAGGGAGGACGATTTGTATCTCGGGATCGACATCGGCACGTCCGGTGTGAAAGCGGTGCTCGTGAGCGAAGCCGGCGCGGTTGTCGCGACGGCGGCGCGCGAGCTTGCGCTGTCGCACCCGGCGCCGCTGTGGTCCGAGCAGGATCCCGACGCCTGGGTCGATGCGGCCGTCGGCGCCGTCGACGATCTCGCCGCGCGCCATCCGCGCGAGGTTGCGCAGGTGCGCGGCATCGGGCTGTCGGGTCAGATGCACGGCGCGACGCTGCTTGGCGAGGACGGCCGGCCGCTGCGTCCGGCCATCCTCTGGAACGACGGCCGCTCGCAGGCCGAATGCGCCGCGCTGGAGCGGCGCTGTCCCTCGCTGCACGCGATTGCCGGCAATCTCGCGATGCCCGGCTTCACCGCGCCGAAGCTGCTCTGGGTGGCACGGCACGAGCCGAAGATCTTCGACCGCGTGGCAAAGGTGCTGCTGCCGAAAGCCTATGTCCGCTATCGCCTCACCGGCGAGATGGTCGAGGACATGTCGGACGCGTCAGGCACGCTGTGGCTCGACGTCGGCCTGCGGCGCTGGTCCGCGCTGCTGCTGCATGCCACCGGGCTCGATCTGCACCACATGCCGCGCCTCGTCGAGGGCAGTGCGGTGAGCGCGGTGCTCGCGCCTGAATACGCGCAGCGCTGGGGCATGGCGAAAAATGTCGTGGTCGCGGGCGGCGCCGGCGACAATGCGGCCAGCGCGATCGGGCTCGGCGCCATCGCGCCGGGCGATGCCTTCCTGTCGCTGGGAACGTCGGGTGTCCTGTTCCGCGTCACCGATCGCTTCGCCCCCGCGCCGGCTTCGGCGGTGCATGCCTTCTGCCACGCGCCGCCCGGCCTCTGGCACCAGATGGGCGTGATGCTGTCGGCCGCAGCTTCGCTCGCCTGGCTGGCCGGCGTGATGGAGACGCCGGCCGCAGCGCTCCTGGCGCCGCTCGGCGAGCGCGTCGATGCACCTGGCACGGTCCAGTTCCTGCCTTATCTCGACGGCGAGCGCACGCCGCACAACGATGCCGCCGCCAGCGGTGCCTTCGTCGGTCTGCGCGGCGCGACCGGGCGCTCAGAGATCGTGCAGGCAGTGCTCGAAGGCGTCGCCTTTGCCGCGCGCGACAATCTGGCGGCGCTGAGCACAGCCAGCGGGCCGATCGGCGAGGTCGATCTCGTCGGCGGCGGCTCGCGCTCGCCGCTATGGGCGCAGATCTGCGCCGACGTGCTCGGCATGCCCGTCCACCGCGTCGAGGAAGGCGAGGTCGGCGCCGCGCTTGGCGCTGCGCGGCTCGGCCGGCTCGCCGCGACCGGCGAGAACCCCGCGGACGTCTGCACGCGCCCGCGCAGGCTCGCAAGCTTCACACCCCGCCCGTCCGTCGCTGCGGCCTATGACGAGGCCTATCGGCGATGGCGCGCGCTTTATCCCGCATTGAAGGAGCCTTAAGTGAACGCGCCAGCCAAATTCTTCGATGCAAGTGCACCCGTCGCCTTCGGCGGCAAGGAGGCCGAAGGTGCGCCCGCCTTCCGCTGGTACGACAAGGACCGCCTGGTGCATGGCCGCCGGCTCGAGGATCACTTGCGCTTTGCGGTCTGCTATTGGCATTCGTTCTGCTGGCCGGGTGGCGATCCCTTCGGCGGCGAGACCTTCCTGCGGCCTTGGCACCACGGCACCGACGCGATGACGATGGCGCGCGCCAAGGCCGATGCCGCCTTCGAGCTGTTCCGCCTGCTGGACGTCCCCTTCTTCACCTTCCACGACGTCGATGCGGCGCCGGAGGGCGCTTCGCTCGCCGAGTCCGTCGCCAACCTCAACGCCATCGCCGATCTGTTCGAGCAGAAGATGGCATCGAGCAAGGTCCGCCTGCTCTGGGGCACTGCGAACCTGTTCACGCACCGCCGCTACATGGCGGGCGCCGCGACCAATCCGGATCCCGACATCTTCACCTATGCCGCCGGCCAGGTCCGTGCCGCACTGGAGGTGACGCACCGGCTCGGTGGGCAGAACTACGTGCTGTGGGGCGGACGCGAGGGCTACGAGACGCTGCTCAACACCGATCTCAAGCGCGAGCTCGACCAGCTCGGCCGCTTCGTCTCGCTCGTCGTCGAGCACAAGCACAAAATAGGCTTCAAGGGCCCGCTGCTGATCGAGCCGAAGCCGAAGGAGCCGACCAAGCACCAATATGATTTCGACGTCGCCACCTGCTACGGTTTCCTCGAACGCTACGACCTGCTCAAGGACGTCAAGCTCAACATCGAGCAGAACCACGCCATCCTCGCCGGCCATTCCTTCCATCACGAGGTCGCGCTGGCCGAGGCGCTCGGCGTGTTCGGCTCGCTCGACATCAACCGCGGCGACGATCTGCTCGGCTGGGACACCGACCAGTTCGCGATGAACGTGCCGGAGCTGGCGCTGGTGTTCCACGAGATCCTGAACCGTGGCGGCTTCACCACGGGTGGACTCAATTTCGATGCCAAGATCCGCCGCCAGTCGATCGATCCCGATGATCTCATCCATGCCCATGTCGGCTCGATGGATGCCTGTGCGCGGGCCTTCCTCGCCGCCGCCGACATGCTCGACGCCGGCACGCTGAGTGCGCCGCTCGCAAAACGTTACGAGGGCTGGGCGAGCCCGGAGGGCCGCGCCATTCTCGGCGGCCAGCGCTCGCTCGCCGATCTCGCCGACCGTGCGATGTCTCCCGGGTTCGATCCGCAGCCGCGCTCGGGCCGGCAGGAATATCTGGAATCCCTGGTCAACCGCTATGTCTGAGGAAACGCCGCTGATGACGAAGACTGACGCGACGCCGGTGCTCGAGCTCACCGGCATCGGCAAGGAGTTCGGCGCGATCCGCGCGCTGCACGACGTCGATATGCAGATCTGGCCCGGCGAGGTGGTCGGCCTGATGGGCGACAACGGCGCCGGCAAGTCGACGCTGGTGAAGATCATCGCCGGCAATTTCCGTCCCACGCATGGCGAGATGCGCTTTGCCGGCAGCGCGGTGCATTTCAACCGGCCGGTCGATGCCCGCGCCGTAGGCATCGAGGTCGTCTACCAGGACCTCGCGCTGGCGGATAATCTCACGGCCGCCGCCAACGTCTTCCTCGGCCGCGAGTTGAAGCGCAGGTTCGGACCGATTGCCTTGCTCGACCACAAGGCGATGGCATCGCGCGCGCTGGAGCTGTTCGGCGAGCTGCGTTCGGAGACGCGCCCGGACGATCTCGTCAGACAGATGTCGGGCGGCCAGCGCCAGGCGGTCGCGATCGCGCGCACCCGGCTGTCCAATGCGCGGCTGGTAATGATGGATGAGCCGACCGCCGCGATCTCGGTGCGCCAGGTCGAGCAGGTGCTCGGCCTGATCCACCGGCTCAAGGAGCAGGGCGTCGCCGTGATGCTGATCTCGCACCGCATGCCCGACGTGTTCGCCGTATGCGACCGCGTCGTCGTCATGCGGCGCGGCGAGAAGCGCGCCGACAAGTCGATTCACCAGACCTCCCCCGAGGAGGTCACCGCCCTCATCACCGGTGCGAAGGAGGCGGCGTGATGGCCATGCCCTTGGAATCCCCGATCAGCTTCACCAATGTCGGCAAGATCAGGTGGTGGCAGCGCGGCATCTTCGCCTCGCAGACCGGCTACGTCCTGCTCGCGCTGGCGGTGCTGCTGGTGATCATGCATTTCGCCAGCCCCTACTTCTTCACCCAGGGCAACATGCAGAACGTGGCGAAGAACTTTTCCTTCATCGCCATCGCGACGCTCGGCGTCACCTTCGTGATCATCACCGGCGGCATCGACCTGTCGGTGGGATCGATGATGTGCTTCTCCGCCATGATCACCTCGATGGTGATGACCGAGCTGTCGGCGCCCGGCTCGCCGCTGGTGCACATGGCGGCCGACGGCAAGACCGTGCTCGCCAATGTTCCGGGGCTGATCCTGCTTGTCTCGATCCTCGCCGGCCTCGGCGCCGCGCTGATTGCCGGCCTCGTTAACGGCTTCTGCATCGCCGTGCTCGGCCTGTCACCCTTCGTCACCACGCTCGGCATGCTCTCGATCGTGCGCGGGCTCGGCTATGTCGTCTCCAACGGACGCGGCAGCTTCCCGGGAGGGCCGGACGCCGATTATTTCTATGCGCTCACGTCCGGTGACGTGCTCGGCGTGCCGGCGCCGTTCATCTATCTCGTGATCCTGGCGCTGACCATGGCGGTGGTGCTGCACCACACCTCGTTCGGCCGCCACGTCTTTGCGCTCGGCGGCAACGAGAAGGCGGCCGAGCTCACCGGCATTCCGGTGGTGCGGGTGAAGATCGAGGTCTACGTGATCTGCGCGCTCGCCGCGGGCCTGCAGGGCATCATCATCTCCGGCTGGCTCGGATCGGCGCCGGCCAACATGGCGATGTCCTACGAGCTCAACGTGATCGCGGCGGCCGTGATCGGCGGTGCCAATCTCGCCGGCGGCATCGGCGGTCCGCTCGGGGCCATCGTTGGCTGCGTGCTGCTGGAGGTGATCCGCAACGGCCTCGTGCTGGCCCAGGTCTCCTCGTACTGGCAGCAGACGTTGGTCGGCGTGATCATCATTCTGGCTGTGCTGGTCGACCGCGTCCGCTCGCGGATGACCTGAAATGACGACATCTCGGGAAGGCAAGGAAAACGTCGCCTATCCGCTTCCCGGGGGCTTTCGAGGGGATAGGCACCAACAAGAGTGGAGGAGACAATGAGGAAACTGCTTCTTGCCGGCATCGCGGTCGCGATGATGGCGACGCCGGCATTTGCTGCGAACTACCGCTTCGTCATCGTGCCGAAGGCGATGAACAATCCGTTCTTCGATTTTTCGCGCGACGGCTGCCTGAAGCGCGCCAAGGAGCTCGGCAACATCGAGTGCATCTACAAGGGACCGGTCGAGCATGAGCCGGCGAACCAGGCCCAGATCATCCAGGACTTCATCACGCAGAAGGTCGACGGTCTCGCCATCTCGGTCGCGGACGTCGCGGCCATGACCAAGTCGATCGAGGCGGCGACCGCCGCCGGCATTCCGGTCATCACCTTCGATGCCGACGCGCCGGGCTCCAAGCGCATCGCCTATATCGGCACCAACAACAAGGAGTTCGGCCTGGCCCTCGGCAAGGAATTGCTGAAATTGCGGCCTGACGGCGGCAAATACGCGATGGTCTCCGGCGGTCCCGGCGCAAAGAACCTGGCCGAGCGTGTCGACGGCGTGCGCGAGGCGCTGAAGGGCTCGAAATGGACCGAGGTCGCGGGTTCGCCGAGCTTCTGCAACGACGATCCCGCGCTCGCGGTCCAGCAGATGACGGACATGCGCACCGCAACGCCGGATCTCGCCGCCATCGTTCCGATCGGCGGCTGGCCGATGTTCGCTCCCGAAGGCTTCAAGGCCTTCGCCAGCAGGAACAAGAAGGACATCGATTCCGGCAAGTTCACGCTGGTCGTCGCCGATACGCTGAAGATGCAGCTCGAGCTGCTGCGTGACGGCTATGCCAATGCGCTGGTCGGCCAGCGTCCGTTCGAGATGGGCGAGAAGGCGATGGACACGCTGCTCGCCATCAAGAAGGGCGAGAAGGTGCCGGAGATCGTCTACACCGGCCTCGATCTCGTCACCAAGGACAACGTCGCGAAGATGTTGAAGTAGGAGCGCTGCCCAGCCCCGCGCTTCTGCATGCCTCTCCCGCTTGCGGTTTCCGCAAGCGGGAGAGATGATTTGGAATGGACGACGACTGCTGGAAGGCGATGGGAATGAAAAGGTCGCGGCTCGGCGCTCTCGATGTCACCTCGATCGGCCTCGGTTCAGCCCCGCTCGGCGGATTGTTCTCGCCCGTCAGCGATGCCGATGCGCAAGCGACGATTGAACGCGCCTGGTCGCTCGGTGTCCGATTCTTCGACACCGCCCCGCTTTACGGCTTCGGCCTCGCGGAGCGGCGGCTGGGCGCCTTCCTGCAGCAACAGAGGCGCGACTCCTACGTCATCTCGACCAAGGTCGGCCGCCTGCTGCGCGCACCGGACAATGCTGCGCCGGAGGACGAGCACTACAAGGGCACGCCGCGCGAGCGGCCGGTGTTCGATTTCAGCTATGACGGCGTGATGCGGTCGGTGGAGGAGAGCCTGCAGCGCCTCGGCCTCGACCGCGTCGACGTCCTGCTCGTGCATGATCCCGACGATCACTATGACGATGCCGTCACCGGCGCCTTCCGCGCGCTCCAGCGCCTGCGCGAGGACGGCACGGTGAAGGCGATCGGCGCCGGCATGAACCAGTCGGGGATGCTGGCTCGCTTCGCCGAGGCCGTGCCGGTCGACTGCTTCCTGCTCGCCGGCCGCTACACGCTGCTCGACCAGGGCGCACTGGATGCGCTGTTTCCGCTGTGCCAGGCCAGCAATATCGGCATCCTGCTCGGCGGCATCTACAACAGCGGCATCCTGGCCAATCCGCGGGCGAGTGCGAAATTCAACTATCAGGATGCTGATGCTGCGCTCGTGGCACGCGCGCTGGAGCTCGACGAACTCTGCCGCAGGCACGGCACCGAGCTAAAAGCCGCCGCGCTGCAATTCTGCATGGCCCATCCGGCGGTGACGGTCGCCGTGATGGGCGCGCGCAATGCCGCCGAAGTCGCCGACAACATCGCGATGTCCGAGAAGGCGGTGCCGCCGGCATTCTGGCAGGAGCTGCGGGCACGAAAGCTGGTCGATACGCGCGCGCCGCTTCCCGGCGGAGGTTGAAGCATGATCGTCGATGCACACCAGCATTTCTGGGATCCGGCGCGCGCCGATTATCCCTGGATGGAAGGGGACGAGCTGGCGCCAATCCGCCGTGCCTTCGGCCCGGCCGATCTCGCGCCGCTGCTCCAGGCGAACGGCATCGAGGCCAGTATCGTGGTGCAATGCCGCTCCGCGCTGGAGGAGACCGAGGAGTTTCTGCGTATCGCGGCTGCGACGCCCTCGGTGGTCGGCGTGGTCGGCTGGGCCGATCTCACCGATGCGGCGCTCGGCGAGACGCTCGACCGGCTGCGCGCTCTGCCTGGTGGCGACAAGCTGGTCGGCATCCGCCACCAGGTCCACGACGAGCTCGATGCGGATTGGCTGCTGCGCGAGGACGTCCAGCGCGGACTCACGGCCGTGTTCGCCCACGATCTCGCTTACGATTTCCTTGTCCGCAGCCGCGAGCTGCCCGCCGCGGTCGCAACCGCGCAGGCCTTTCCGCACGCGCGTTTCGTGCTGGATCACGCCGCCAAGCCGCCGATTGCCGCCGGCGGGAGCGCGGAATGGGCCGAGCGCATCGCAGCGCTGGCTGCCTGCGGCAACGTCTGGTGCAAGATCTCGGGCTTGGCGACCGAGGCGGTCTGGAACGACTGGGATGCGGAGCGGCTGTTTCCGTTCATCGCGCACGCCGCAAAATGTTTCGGCGAGGACCGGCTGATCTTCGGATCGGACTGGCCCGTATGCCTGCTCGCCGGAAGCTACGGCGAGATCAAGACCGCGCTGGAGACCTGCCTGGCGCGGCTCGGCCCGCGCGTGCGGGACAAGGCGTTCGGTGTGAATGCCAAGGCTGTGTATCGCTTGGGTTAATTTGCAGTGGATGTGCGGTCTTACCCTCTCCCCTTGTGGGAGAGGGTGGCTCGCCGCGAAGCGGCGAGACGGGTGAGGGGTCTCTCTCCGCGAGCTCGCGTGTGGATAGATACCCCTCATCCGGCGCTTCGCGCCACCTTCTCCCACAAGGGGAGAAGGAAAAGGCGACGGGGCCCGCCTCGCTACTCCGACATCGGCTTGTCGGAGATGTCCCAGTCTTTCCCGGTGAAGGTGGAGATGAACAGCGTCTTCATCGGTGTGTAGTCCTCGGGCGTGTAGCTGTAGGTGACGCCGTCGAGGAAATAGGGCGAGTGAAAACCTTGGAGGTTCGATGCCTGCTTCAGCACGTTGGCGCGGGTGAGCTCGTTGCCGCAGCGGCGCAGGATCTCGGCCATCGTGGCGGCCTGCCCGTAGCCGGCGAAGGCGATCGTGTTGTCGGGGTCGATCGCCGGCGTGTACTTCTTGCGCAGCTCCTCGAACGCAATTACGTCCGGGTCCTTCTCCCATTTGGGCAGGCCGACCTCCTTGTTGTAGCGGATCGCGACGATGCCGGTGGCGTTCTCGAGCCCCGCGGCATTGAGGATCGAGCGGCCGGTGGAGCCGGCAGAGAGGAGGTGCAGCGGCTTCCAGCCGAGCTCGGCCACTTTCCGGATCGACTGCGACGAGGCCTTGCCGGTCGAGATGTTGTAGAAGACGTCGGCTCCGGACTTGGAGAGATTGATGAGCTGGGAATCGACGGTCGGCTCGGTGAGATCGTAGGTCTGCTCCATGATCACTTGTGCGGTGCCGCCGGCGTCCGCCAGTACTTTCTTGAACGGACCGAGGAAGTCGCGGCCGAAATCGTCGTTCTGGTAGAGGATGCCGATCTTCGCGTTCGGCTTCACGCTGACGACGTGCCGCGCCAGGATGCGCGCCTCGGTCGGATAGAGCGGCAGGCCCGCCATCGTCCACTTGAACTCTTTCGGATTATTCCACTTCGACGCGCCGGTGTTGAGCAGGAGCTGCGGCACGCCCTTGGAGTTCAGGTATTTGTGCACGGCGGTCTGCGGCGCGGTGCCGAGCGAGCCGTACAATGCGAGCACTTCCTCCTGCTCGACCAGCCGGCGCGTGGCCTCGACGCATTTCGGCGCGCTGTAGGCGTCGTCCATGGTGAGGAACTTGACCTTGCGCCCGTTGATGCCGCCCTTCTCGTTCAGCATCTGGAAATAGGCTTCGCCGACGCGCCCGAGCACGCCGTAGAGCGAGCCGGGGCCGGAATGCGGCACGGTCTGACCGATCTTGATCTCGGTGTCGCTGGCGCCCGCATCGTATTTCTTCTCCGCGGCCCAGACGTAGGGCGCGGGCAATGTCGATGCGGCGATGGTGGCGAGCGCGCCGGCGCTGAAATCGCGCCGCGATGGATTCTTGGTCATTGTTGTTTTCTCCCTGATGCGCGCATTGTGCTGACATCGCAGCTCGGCTCGCAAGTGGGAAGTCGCAGCTTTGCGACGCAATGACGCTCAAATCATGAGACGTTAGCGCCTAGACTCAAGTTTTCTCGGCGACGACGACGAGGCCACGCACCGGCTCATTGTTCTCGTTGCGCGGCGAGGCCGGCTCCAGCGTCAGCAGCTTCATCCCCGCCTTCGCGATGGCGCCGCGCACATATTCCGCCGAATGGGCATAACGCAGGCCATCGCCGAGCACGATGCCGTCGCCCGCATGCGTCTCCAGCGTGAAGGCGAGCACGCCGCCTGAGACGAGCACGCGCTTTACTTCGCTCAGCACCGGCGCGAGATCGGAGAGATAGACGAACGCATCCGCGGCCACGACGAGGTTCGCGCTCGCGTCGGCCTTGCCGCGCAGGCCCTCGATCATGTCGGCGACTTCGAGTTCGGCATAGAGGTTCGTCGCCCGCGCCTCCTTGATCATGCCGGGTGACAAATCGATGCCGGTGAAATGGTCGACCTGCTTGGCGAAGGCAGCGGCCGCGAGCCCGGTGCCGCAGCCGAGATCGATGGTGCGCTTGAAGTAGGCAGGCTTCTTGGCGGCGACGCGCGCCGCCAGCACCGCCTTGAAGATCAGCGTCGGGGCGCGATAGCCGAGATCGTTGATCAGCGCGTGCTCGAACCGCGGGGCGTATTGATCGAACAAGGCCTGCACGTAAGCCTTGGGCATCTCCGCCATCTCGGTATCGCCGAGCCGCATCAGGTGCAGGCCGGCGCCGTGCTGATCCCCGGGGTCGCATCGCCGCGCTTCACGAAAGGCCGCGATGGCCTTGTCGCGCTCGCCGAACTGCTGACGAATCTCGCCGAGCGTGAACCAGGCCGAGGTGAAATCAGGTGCAAGCTCGATCGCCTGCTCCAGGAGGTCGGCCGCGGCGGGAAGGTCGCCCTTGAGCTGGAGATCACGCGCGAACTCGAAACGGCGGTCGGCCATGAGATCGCCGGAGGTCAGGAACAGGCGGAGCGGCATTGAGGAACCAGGAAACGAAACGGGTAAGTGACTCGAAGATGTGATGGCTCGACTTATATAACAGGCATGCGTCCGCAAGACATCCTGCTGCCAAATGCTGCCGGCCTGTGCTGCAAGCCCGGCGGCTTCCATATCGACCCCGTCCGCCCCGTGGAGCGGGCCGTGATCACCCACGGCCATTCCGACCATGCCCGTGCGGGCCATGGCGCGGTGCTGGCGACGCAGGAAACGCTGGACATGATGCGGCTGCGTTACGGCGAGAACTTCGCCGGTTCGACCCAGGCCATCCGCTATGGCGAGGAGATCCGGCTCGGCGACGTCAAGATCAAGTTTCACCCGGCCGGCCACGTGCTGGGCTCCGCGCAGATCGCCGTCTCGTGCAAAGACACCTGCATCGTCGCCTCCGGCGACTACAAGGACGCGCCGGACCCGACCTGCGCGCCGTTCGAGCTGGTGCCCTGCGACGTCTTCATCACCGAGGCGACGTTCGGCCTGCCGGTCTTCAGGCATGGCGATGCGAGCGACGAGGTCAAGAAACTGCTCGCTTCCGTCGCGCTGTTTCCGGAGCGCGCGCATCTCGTCGGCGCCTATTCGCTCGGCAAGGCGCAGCGCGTGATCAAGCTGCTGCGTCAGGCCGGCTATGATGCGCCGATTTACCTGCATGGCGCGATGGACACGATCACGCATTACTATCAGAGCCGCGGGATCGACCTCGGCGAGCTCAAACCAGTGAAGGGCATGAAGAAGGCGGCGCTCGCCGGCACCATCACGCTGGCGCCGCCCTCAGCCACCTCCGATCTCTGGACGCGGCGCTTTCCCGATCCGGTCACCGCCTTCGCCTCCGGCTGGATGCGCGTGCGCGCCCGGGCGCGGCAGCGCGGCGTCGAGCTGCCGCTGGTGATCTCCGATCACGCCGATTGGGATGGCCTCACCGCAACCATCGCGGCGACCGGCGCCGGCGAGATCTGGGTCACCCACGGCCAGGAAGATGCGCTGGTGCATTGGTGCCGGAGCAAAGGCCTGAAGGCACGGCCGCTCGACCTCGTCGGCTATGGCGACGAGGAGGAGAGCGAGACGCCGATTCAAGCCGAGGCCGAAGCATGAACCGCTTCGCCGAGCTGCTCGACCGCCTCGCCTATGAGCCCGGCCGCAACAACAAGCTGCGGCTCATCACCGGCTATTTTCGCGAGGTTGGCGACCCCGACCGCGGCTATGCGCTGGCTGCGCTGACCGGCGCGCTCAGCTTCAAGCACGCCAAGCCGGCGCTGATCCGCGACCTCATCGCAGCACGCACGGATGAGGTGCTGTTCGGGCTGAGCTACGATTATGTCGGCGATCTCTCCGAGACGGTGGCGCTGATGTGGCCGAAGGCCGCCCTCGCCGCTCACAACAACCCGCCGCCGCCGAGCCTCACCGAAGTCGTCACCACGCTGCGCACGCTGGGCAAGACCGAGTTGCCCAGGCAGCTCGAGCGCTGGCTCGACGAGCTCGATGAGACCGGGCGCTGGGCGCTGCTGAAGCTCGTCACCGGGAGCTTGCGCATCGGCATCTCCGCGCGCCTTGCCAAGACTGCGGCCGCAGCGCTCGGCGACAAGGACCCACACGAGATCGAGCTGATCTGGCCGGGGCTCGTCCCGCCTTATCTCGACCTGTTCGCCTGGCTGGAAGGCCGCGGCGACAAGCCCGTCAATCGCGATCCCGCGCCGTTCCGGCCGGTGATGCTGGCGCATGCGATCGAGGACAACGATTTCGCCGCGCTCGATCCCGCCGACTACATCGCCGAATGGAAATGGGACGGCATCCGCGTGCAGGCGGTGGCCGGGCGCGACGAGCGCGGCCATATCACCGCGCGGCTCTATTCGCGCACTGGCGAGGACATCACGGGAAGCTTTCCGGATCTCGTGCCGTCGCTGCGCCTGCCGGGCGCGATCGATGGCGAGCTCTTGATCCTGCGCGAGGGCCGGGTGCAGAGCTTCAACGTGTTGCAGCAGCGCCTCAACCGCAAGGTCGTGTCGCCGAAGCTGATCAAGGAGTTTCCGATTCACCTGCGTGCCTACGACCTGCTCGGCGACGACGAGAACGATCTGCGCGAGCTGCGTTTTGCCGAGCGGCGCGAGCGGCTGGAGCGATTCATCGTCAAGCTCGACGATCCCCGCATCGATCTCTCGCCTACCGTGCCCTTCGATAGCTGGGAAGCACTGACCGCCGCACGCGCGGATCCTGCGAGCGCCGGCGCCGGCGAGGATGCGGACGCCGTCGAAGGCGTCATGCTGAAGCGGCGCGATGCGCCTTATCTGCCGGGCCGGCCGAAGGGGCAATGGTGGAAGTGGAAGCGCGATCCGCACATCATCGATGCCGTGTTGATGTATGCGCAACGCGGTCACGGCAAGCGCTCCTCCTATTATTCCGACTACACCTTCGGCGTCTGGACCGAGACCGAGAATGGCGAGGAGCTGGTGCCGGTCGGAAAAGCCTATTTCGGCTTCACCGACGAGGAGCTCTTGCAGATCGACCGCTTCGTCCGCCGCAACACCACGGAAAAATTCGGCCCCGTCCGCCACGTCGTGCACGAAGCGGACAAGGGGCTGGTGCTGGAGGTCGCTTTCGAAGGATTGCAGCGCTCGCCCAGGCACAAATCCGGCGTCGCCATGCGTTTCCCCCGCATCAGCCGCCTGCGCTGGGACAAGCCGCCGCGCGAGGCCGACCGGCTGGAGACGCTGGAGAAGATGCTGAAGGCCGAGGCGGCAGAGATCGAGGTGTGAACTGTTGCCACGAGGACGGTGCGCTCCCTCTTCCGCCCGAATTAAACTCCCGTAACCCGATTGACGGCCCCTTGCGGGTTCCCCATGTCCCCCGCCGTGCCCTATAATGGGTTCGAATCCGCTTCAGGAGTTTGCGATGGTCCAAGACGTCAGAGATTTGCCGGCCGGCCGCAGCGACGGCCTGCACCGCTTTCTCGGCGGCTCGCCGCTGGCGGTCGCGTTCCGCCTGGTGCTGCTCTCGATCCTGGTCGGCGTCGTGCTGGCGACGATCGGCTTCGATCCCTGGAACATCATCCACAGCATTCGCCTGTTGTTCCAGCGGCTGTGGGACCTCGGCTTCGATGCGGTGAACTGGCTGTGGCGCTACTTCCTGCTCGGTGCGGTCATCGTGATTCCGATCTGGCTGCTGTCGCGCGTGTTCGGCGCGCCGCGCGGCAGGTAAGTCATATTTTTGAGCATGATCTTGTCGGAAAACCGCTTCACACTTTTCCGGATCATGCTCTGAGGGAGTGCGCAGCCGATGCAATTGCGGTTCGTCGGCTGCGGTGATGCCTTCGGCTCCGGCGGCAGGCTCAACACCTGCTTCCACGTCTCGGGGCGCAAAGCGAACTTCCTGATCGACTGCGGCGCGTCGGCGCTGCCGGCGCTGAAGCGGCTCGAGATCGATCGGGGCGACATCGACCTGATCCTGATCACGCATTTCCATGGTGACCATTTTGCCGGCCTGCCGTTCGTTCTGCTCGACGCGCAATTCTCGCGGCGAACGCGGCCGCTGACGATCGCGGGCCCGCAAGGCATCGACAGGCGGCTGCGCGAGGTGATGGAGGCGCTGTTCGAGCATTCCTCGAACACCAAGCCGCGCTTCGAGCTGAACGTGGTCGAGCTCGCGCCCGGGCAAAGCCAGCGCTTCGGCGCGGTGAATGTGACGCCCTATCCGGTCGTGCACGGCGAATCAGGCGGACCGTTCCTCGCCTATCGCATCGCGGCCGAGGGCCGCACGCTCGCCTACACCGCCGATACCGAATGGACGGAGACGCTCATTCCGCTGGCGCATGGCGCGGACCTTTTCATCGCCGAAGCCTATATGTACGAGAAGGTGGTCAAGAATCACCTCAGCCTGAAGACCTTGGAACAGCATCTGCCCGACATCGGCGCCAAGCGGCTCGTCCTCACCCATATGAGTGACGACATGCTGTCGCGCCTGGGCGAGGTCGAGCACCTCGCCGCCGAAGACGGCATGGTGCTCGTGTTCTGAACGATGCACGCACCCGTCCATCACCGCGTCGGTAGCCGGCAGGTCTTCGCCATCGCAGGTCCGGCGATGGTCGCGAACCTCACGACGCCGCTGATCGGCGTGGTCTCGACCACCGCGATCGGGCGGCTCGACGATGCCGCGCTGCTCGGCGGCGTCGCGATGGCCTCCGTCATCTTCGACTGCCTGTTCTGGTTGTTCGGCTTCCTGCGCATGAGCACGCTCGCCTTCACCGCGCAGGCGCTCGGCGCGGGCGAGACGCGCGAGCAGACCGTGATCCTGGTGCGCGGCTTCATCGTCGCCGGCCTGATCGGTGCGGCGCTGATCGTGCTGCAGCTGCCGCTGGCAGGCGCACTGTTCGACCTGATGGGCGGCAGCGAGGGCGTGACGCAGGCCGCAAAGACCTATTTCATGATCCGCATCTGGTCCTCGCCCTTCGCCTTCGCCAATTACGTCATCCTCGGCTGGCTGGTGGGGCAGGCCCGCGCCAATCCGGCCCTTGCGCTCCAGGTCGTCATCAACCTCATCAACATGGTGGCGACGATCCTGCTGGTGCTGGTCTACGACACCGGCATTGCCGGCGCGGCGATCGCCGCGCTTCTGTCCGAGACGATCGGCTTCATGCTCGGCGTGATCGTGTGCAGGCGCCATGCACTCGGCGGTTTTGCCATACCTCGCGCAACGCTGTTCGATCGCGACAAGCTGATGCGGCTCCTGGCGGTGAATACCGACATCCTGATCCGCACCGCGGCGCTGATCGCCGTGTTCCTGTTCTTCACCGCCAAGGGCGCGCGGGCCGACGACGTCACGCTGGCCGCGAACTCCGTGCTCAACAATTTCCTCCTGGTCAGCGCCTTCTTCCTCGACGGCCTTGCCAATGCGGCCCAGCAGCTCTGCGGCCGCGCCTTTGGCGGCCGCGACGCCAAGGGATTTGCGGATTCGACCAGGCTGGTGCTGCTCTGGGGGCTCGGCTTCGCAATTGTCGTCGCCGTGCTGTTCGCAGCCTTCGGCCCTGACATCATCAACGTCATGACGGCGAGCGAGGACGTCCGCCGCGCCGCGCGCGAGTTCCTGCCCTTCATCGTGCTGGCGCCGCTCCCCGGCGTGTTCGCCTTCGGTTTCGACGGCATCTATGTCGGCGCGACCTGGGCGCGGGAGATGCGCAATCTGATGCTGCTCTCGCTCGCGATCTTCTTCGCCGCCTGGCTGGCGCTGCAATCGTTCGGCAATACCGGCCTGTGGAGTGCGCTGATCGCGTTCTACGTCGCGCGCGGCGGCTTGCAGGGCGCGAGGTATCCGGCGCTGTATCGGGCGACGTTCGTGAAGCCGTAGAAGAACCGTAGCCCGGATGGAGCGCAGCGTAATCCGGGGGCTTTGTCCATGCCGATAGCTTCCCGGATTGCGCTGCGCTCCATCCGGGCTACGAAGTCTGCGCAGGCGAGGAGAGGCGAAGGACGCCTCACATCCCCGGCCAGTCTTCCGCCGTCAGCGTCGCCGCGTCGGCGCCGACGATCTCCGACAGCGAATCCCGCCCTGTCCGCAGCAATGTCGACGTCAGGTCGCGCTTGATCTCGTCGACCAGGCCGAGGCCCTTGTAGACCAGCGACGAATAGAGTTGGATCAAGCTTGCGCCGGCGCGGATCTTGGTCAGCGCGGCGCCGCCCGAATCCACGCCGCCGACGCCGATCAGCGGGAATGCGCCCTCGACGCGCACATAGGTTTCCGCGACCATGCGCGTCGACAGACGGAACAGCGGCCGGCCGGACAGGCCGCCTTGCTCCTTCGCCCGCGTCTCTTCACGCAACGTGCTCGGCCGCGCGACCGTGGTGTTCGACACGATCATGCCGTCGACCCGGCGCGAGCGCGCGACCTGCACGACATCGTCGAGCTGGGCGAGGCTCAGATCCGGCGCGATCTTGAGCAGCACGGGCGTGTCGCCGGCCTTCTGCCTGACACGCTCGCGGGCCTCGATCACGCGCGCGAGCAGATCGTCGAGCAGCGCGCCTTCCTGAAGGTTGCGCAGGCCCGGCGTGTTCGGCGAGGAGACATTGACGGTGAAATAGCTCGCCACCGGCGCGAAGGTCTCGATCAGCTTGACGTAGTCGCCGACGCGGTCCGGCGAATCCTTGTTGGCGCCGACATTGACGCCGACGATGCCGCCGTGCTGCGCGCGCGCGGCAAGCCGGCGCAGAGCCGCCTCCGCGCCGTCATTGTTGAAGCCCATGCGGTTGATGATCGCCTCGTCGCGCTCGAGACGGAAGAGCCGCGGCCGCGGATTGCCGGCTTGCGGCTTCGGCGTCACCGAGCCGATCTCGACGAAACCGAAGCCGAGCCGCAGCAGCGCGTCCGGCACCTCGGCGCTCTTGTCGAAGCCCGCGGCCATGCCGATCGGATTGGGAAAGTTCAGCCCGAAGGCGCGCACCGCGAGCTTGGGATCATCGGCGCGCGGCTTGACCGGCGGCAGGAAGCGCAGGCCCTGGATCGCGAGGCGATGCGCGTCCTCGGGATCGAGCCAGCGCAGCACCGGCAGCGAAAAGGCGTCGAACGCGCGGATCACGGCAACAGCTCCGGAACATCGTGACTGCCGTCGGAGCGCATGTTGAGGTTCATCACCGCAAGGACCGCGCCGAGATCGAGCTCGCCATAGAGATGCGGGAAGAGCTCGTCATTGCGCGAGCGTTCCCAGCGCAACTCGCTGCCGAGCGCGTCGCCATCGACCTCGACCAGGAACAGCGCGCGCTGCCCGAAATAGTGCTTGCGCAGGGTCTCGGGAACCTGGGCCGCGGTCGAGAAATGGATGAACCCGTCGCGCGCGTCATCTGCGCTGCCCCGGTAGACACCCTGCCGTTCCGCCTCGCGCCAGGCCGAGGCCGGACAGATTTTGTAGATCTTGACCACCGCTACCGCAGCCTTGTTTGTTCTTTGAGTCTCTTGGGTTTTTTCGCTTTTCGCGGGTCCTCGAAACCCCGGCGCGACCGTAAAGGCCGCCCCTTCCGAACTCAAGGCTTAGAGCCTTTTCCGCGCCGATGAAATCGGCTCGGGGCTCCAGATTCCCGTTTTGCGCGTTTTCCTGACGCGAACGGCTACCCGTTTCGTTTGCGAACGCCGCCTCGGTCGCCTCTTGCGCGAAAAACGGAAAACCGGTTGATTTGAGGACAGTTTTCCTGAGTTGCGACGGGCTGGGCCTTCCATGGTCAGACAGGCCAAAGCGCAGAGGATGCTGACTCACGACCAGATCTGGGCCGCGCTGGACCGGCTGGCGGCGCGCGCCGGATTGTCGCCGTCCGGCCTTGCCAAGCGTGCCGGGCTCGACCCTACCACCTTCAACAGGTCCAAGCGCGTCACCGCCGACGGCCGCGAGCGCTGGCCCTCGACCGAATCGATCGCAAAAGCGCTGGCGGCGGCCGACGCCTCGATCGACAGCTTTGCGAAGCTGATTGATGACGACGGTGGAAGCGGCCGCAGCTCGGTGCCGCTGCTCGGCTTTGCACAGGCCGGAATGAGCGGCGCCTTCGATGAGGCCGGTCTTCCAACCGGCAGGGGCTGGACCGAGATCGCGCTTCCGATCGGAGAGGACGGTCAAGTCTTTGCGCTGGAGATTTCCGGCGCTGCGCTACTGCCTGCCTATCGCGACGGTGACATCATCCTGGTCTCGCCTGCGGCGCCGATCCGCAAGGGTGATCGCGTGGTGGTCAAGATCAAGACGGAGGAGATCACGATTGCGACCCTGAAGCGCCGCACGGCAAAGACCCTGGACTTGGCGCCCCTCGATGCGTCACAGGAGGCGCGAACGGTCGCGGCGAGCGATGTCGCCTGGGTTGCGCGGATCCTCTGGGCGAGCCAGTGATGGCGCCGCTCACGCACTCCTCGCCAGGGCGCCGTCGATCATGTTGACCGCGTTCTGCACGCCGTAGACCGCGACGAAGGAGCCGAAGCGCGGGCCCTTCTCCTGGCCGAGCAGGACCTGGTAGAGCATGTTGAACCAGTCCAGCGTCACGCCGGGGCGGCCGTCCTTGCCCTTCTTGACCTGGTCGAGGAACGGCTCGCGGCGGCCGATCTCGTAGACGACGTTCTGGATGTCCTCGGCGGATGCGTCCTGCGCAAGCTGCGACAGCGCATCGCGCAAATCCTGCAGCGCGGCGCGCTCGCTGTCCGTGGGTACGCGGAACTGCTTCGTCGGCGCGACGAAGTCGCGATAATAGTTGATGGCATAGCCCACCATCGCATCCAGCTTCGGATGGGTCTGCGGGCTCACGCCGGGCCGGTAGCGGCCGATGAAGCCCCACAGCGTCTCGGCGTTCTCCGCGTTCGACGACGACACCAGCGTCAGGAGCAGCTGGAAGGTGACGGGCATGTCGCCCGTCGGCGGCTTGCCGTTGTGGATGTGCCAGACCGGATTGCCGAGCTGCTGCTTGCCGTCCTGCTTCGGAAAGCCGTCGAGGAATTGCTGGTAGTCGTCGACATTGCGCGGGATGACGTCGAAATACAGCCGCTTGGCCGCCTTCGGCTCGCGGTACATGAACAGCGAGAGCGATTCCGGCGAGGCGTAGCGCAGCCATTCGTCGATGGTCAGGCCGTTGCCCTTCGACTTCGAGATCTTCTGGCCCTTCTCGTCGAGGAAGAGCTCGTAGTTGAAACCTTCGGGCGGCGTGCTGCCGAGCGCTCTGGCGATCGCGCCGGACAGCTTCACGGAATCGATCAGGTCCTTGCCTGCCATCTCGTAGTCGACGCCGAGCGCGACCCAGCGCATCGCCCAGTCGGCCTTCCACTGGCACTTGACGTTGCCGCCGGTGACGGGTGTCTCCACTTCCTGGTTGGTGTCGGGATCGACGTAGGTCACCGTGCCGGCCGCGACGTCGCGGCGGATCATCGGTACCTGCAGCACGACGCCCGTGGTCTTGCTGATGGGCAGGAACGGCGAATAGGTCGCGCGACGATCCGGTCCCAGCGTCGGCAGGATGATCGCCATGATCTTATCGTAGGCGGCGAGCATCTTCAGCAGCGTCGCATCGAAGCGGCCCGACGTATAATAGTCCGTCGAGCTCGCGAACTCGTAGTCGAAGCCGAAATGATCCAGAAACGCGCGCAAGCGCGCGTTATTGTGCGCGCCGAACGACGGGTACTCGTTGGAGAACGGATCCGGCACCCGCGTCAGCGGCTTGCCGATATGAGCGGTCAGCATCTCCTTGTTCGGAACGTTGTCGGGCACCTTGCGGAAGCCGTCCATGTCGTCGGAGAACGCCAAAAGGCGCGTCTTGACCTTGTCCTCGGTGAGCACGCGGAAGGCGTGGCGCACCATCGAGGTGCGCGCCACCTCGCCGAACGTGCCGATATGCGGCAGGCCGGACGGACCATAGCCGGTCTCGAACAGCACCTCGTCCTTCGGGCTTTTCTTCAGCCGCGCGACAATGGCCTTCGCCTGCTCGAACGGCCAGGCGTTGGATTGTTCGGCGAGCGCACGCAACTCGCTCGGGTTTGCGGCTAGATCAATAACGGACATCAAGGGCCTCCGGGCCGCGGAAAATAGCGATTTCCCGGCAGAATGCAAAAGCTGCGAGCTAATACCCCCAGCCGTCTCCCGGTTGCGCAGGGCTATCGCATTTGGGAGCTTTTTCCTGCGGCCATCCTTCGAGACGCCCGCTTTGGGCGGGCTCCTCAGGATGAGGGCGGAGTGCGCGGCAGCAGTTTCAACGAGCACTGATGCTGATTAGCCTCATCCTGAGGAGGCGCGTTAGCGCCGTCTCGAAGGACGAGGCGTGCGCGCAGCCCGCTGCCACAAGTCATATGCGCTAGCCATGCGCTTGCGGGGGAGGGTTGGGAGTGTCTCCGCGTCGGATCGAATGCGATGCGGCTCAATGCGCCGCTGAGGCCGAGCGTTTCGTCGCCACTTGCTTGGGAGCCGGCTTCGCGCTGGCTTGCGGTGCGCTGTCCCAGCCGCCGTTCGGGGTCGCAACGTTGACGGCATCGTCGGGCTGCGGCTCGGCGCTGAAGGTCTGGATCGCGAGCTTGGCGGCCGCCAGCGATTGCGGGTCGAGGCGCTTGGCGACGTCGTCGCGCTTGCCGGCGGCATCCGCATCGCCCTGGGCAGCTGCCAGGTTGAACCATTTGTAGGATTCGGCGAGGTTCTGCTCGACGCCGATGCCGCGGGCATAGAGGATGCCGAGGTTGAACTGGCTGTCGGCGACGCCGCGATCGGCCGCTTTCCGGAACCACTGCGCCGCGCTCTTGTAATTGGCGCCGCGACCGCCGCCGTCGGCATCGAGCACGGCGAGATTGTGCATCGCCTTGGCGTTGCCGCGCTCGGCGGCCTGGGTGTAGTAGCGGCGCGCGATGTCGGCGTCCTTCTTCACCCCTAGGCCCTTTTCGTAGAGCGTGCCGAGGCGGAAGATTGCGGGGACGACCCCGGCCTGCGCCGCGCGGTCGTACCACTTCGCTGCTTCGTCGTAATTGGTGGCGACGCCCTTGCCTTCGGCAAAGCGCACGCCGATCTCGTAGGCCGCGGTCGCATCGCCCTTCATCGCCGCGGTGCGCAAGGCCGGGCCGCCGATGCCGTCAGGCAGCTTCTCGCTCGGCGGCACCTGAACGACGCCGAGCTTGGCGCGACTGGTGCCCGACAGCGCGCCGGTGACGTCGCTTGAGGCCGGCGGCATCGCCGCGGCAGGCGCTTGCGGGATCTCAACGGAGGCCGAGCCGCCGGAACCGGGAAGAGGCGCCGGCGCGGCATTGTTCTGCGACTGCCGTCCGATCGGTGTCGGCGACGTCATCGACGGGGTGATCTGCTCGGGCGCGGCTGGCTTGGTCTCGACCGGCGGCGCCGCTGGCTGCGGCGCCGGCTCGCTCGGGATGTTTTGCATCGCCTGCGGCGTCGGTGACGAGCTGCCGCCTTCGAGCAGGTTCATCGCCATCTTGAAGGTGCCGAGCACGATCACGACCACGCTCGCGCCGACCAGCAGCGAGCGGATTTTTGAGGTGATGGTCGAGCCGCCTTCCTGGCCCTTCTCCTTGGCGCGGGCGATCGCGGCCTTGGCGCCGCGGGCCGGCTTCTCGGGCGGCTGTGCGGCGGCAGCTTGCGCCGCGCGGCGGGCGGCCGCGATGAAGCTCGACGACGACACCGGCTCCTTCGGTGCGGCGGCAATTCCGCTGATCGCGCTTTCGGAGGCGGCGATGCGTTCCGAAGGCGTGGCGAGGCGCCCGCCCGGCCGTGTGCCCGGCTCGAGCGGGTGATCCGGCGGCAGCTCCGGCGCGAGTGCAGCGCGCGCCGTGTGCGGCTCCAGGATCTCGCTGATCGCGCGCGGGGGAACCGGCGGCGCGGCGGGGGTGGCGGCGTGGAACTCGCGCGGTGCGGCGACGAAGGCAGCCGGCGGCGCCTGCGCGGCAGCTGGATTGGGTAGCTCGGGCTTCGGATCGTATTTCGGCGGCTGTGCTGGCGGTTGCGGCTGCGGCTCGCGCGCCATCGGCGCCGGCTCCATCGCCGCTGCCATCGGCGTCGACATCGGCTGTGGGGCGGGAGGAGGCGGCGCGGTGCGTACCGCGCGCAGATCGCCCTCGATCATCGAGAGGCGATCGACGACGTGACCGAGCGCGCTGTGGACGGCCTCGAGCGAGTCCTGGGTGTGCCGGTTGGTCTCGGCCTGACTGAAGCGGATGTCGGAGAGCTCGCGCTTGACGAGATCGACCATGCCGGAATCGGGCGGCGGCGCGGAACTGCGGCTCTCGGCGAGGGCCGCATAGGTCGCCTGCTGCCGTTCCAGGTGCCTGAGGATGTCGTGCAGCCCGTCCTCGACGCGGCTCAAATTGCCGTTGCGCGGATCGGCGGCGGCCTCGATCCGCTCCAGGAGATAGGAAACACGCTGCTCGAGATGGGCGAAGGTCGAGGCGGAATCGTTGCCGACCTGCATGCGGTCGAAACGGTCCGACAGCGCGCGGATCGCAGCTTCGAGATGCTCGGTGCTCTCGGACGGCTGCGGCCGCTCGCGGGTTTCCAGCGCCGCCGTGAGCGCCGCGATGCGCTGCTCCAGCGCCGCGAAGCTGTCGCCATGGCCGGAGGCGCGGGTGATCTGGTCGACCTTGGACGACAGCAGCTGTACGTCTTCGGATAGCCGTGCCAGCGCCTCGTTGGAGGCGACGTTGGAGACGATGGCGCGCAGCGCGGAGATCGCGCCTTCGAGCTGCTGCACGGTCGAGGGATCGTCATTGGCGCGCAGGATCAGGTCGAGCTTGGCGCCGAGATTGCGGATCGCCTCGTCGTAGCCGGTGAGCTGCTCGGCCGGCGTCAGCGTGCGCAGCACCTGCTTGATGTCGGACAGTGCGCGCTCGATGCCGGCAAGAACCTGCCCGTCAGTGCCGTTGGAGCGGGTCTCGTCGATCCGCCGGTGCAGCGAGCGGATCTCGTTCTCGATCGATTCGATCGCGCGCCGCGGCATCGCCTCGGTGATGGCGGCGCGGATTTCGGCCAGCTCGCTGCGGAAGGCGTTGATGGCCTGTTCGGTATTGTCAGGCCGCTGCAGCGATTCGATCTGGCTCGTGATCTTGAGCAGATGGCGCTCGAGCGAGGAAAAATCCGGTCCCGGCTGCGGTGGCGCATAGGCAGGCGCGGGCGGCGCCATCGGCGGCGCGTATGGAGCCGTTGGCGCAAGCGGCGGCGCGGCACGCGACGGCATCTGCCGCGGCGCAAAGCCGTCGAGCTCGCTCTGGCGCGCGGTGATCTCGGCGACCGCGACGTCGAACGAAGCCGGGCTCAGGGGTGGTGAGCCGCGATAGACTTGCGCGGCGGCGCGCTCGACGGCATCGGCCTGGCGCTGGCGCGTCTCGGCCGGGGTGGGGCGAGGGGCCTGCGGCTGCGGCGCTTGCCGCTGTGGACGGGAGATCTGCGACAGGCGCGCGTCGAGCCGCGAGATCGCATCGTTGAGCTGGCGCGCGACGCCCTGCTCACGCGAGACGTCTGGTCGTGAGGAGTCTTGTCTTGAGGCGTCTTGTCTTGAGGAGTCTTGGCGCGGCGCGGGTTTCGAGATCCGCTCGATCTGCTGGGTGATCGCGTCGAGCCGCTGGTGGATGTCGGCGACTTCGCGGCTCTCCTGACTCGGTCCTTGGCTCGGCACGTGCTGCGGACGCTGATCGTAGGATCCGCGGAAGTTAGGCGGGGCAGTTTCGCCGAGCGTGGAGTTCAGCCAGTCGTTGAGCGACATGCCGGCACGGCGCGCAGCAGCCTCGGCCCGCTCCCGGACGGATGGATCGATGCCGTCGACACTCCACGATACGCGCGAATTCATGACTCTGTCCGGTTCCGACTTCGGCACCCCACCCCGGCGCCTCCAGCTTCCCCACGCGTGCCGGTTGCAAAGACAATCGAATTTGGCGCGGGTCGTCTGCCTCGAAAACCGACTTTTTCCTGTTACGGTAAATAACGAGTTAAGGAATGCGGAGCCGCTGTCTTAAAGTTGGGCGGCGGGAACTGGGGGGCGGTGTTGTGTCGCTCATCCGGTCCCGAAACAAACCGGTGTCATGCCCCGCGAAGGCGGGGCATCCAGTACGCCGCGGCTCCTCGGCTCTAGCCGCGCCGTCTCTGGAATACTGGATCGCCCGCCTTCGCGGGCGATGACAGCGAGGAGGCGGAAAGGGCTCGCGTAACGTCGGCGCCCTCAGCCCTTCTCGCGCTTGCCATCCTCCAGCGGTACCACCGTCGCCTTGCCGCTCATCGCCGACAGCGCTTCCAGCGCCTCCTCGCAGAAGTCGGCCACCATCTGCTCGTGGCGGGCGCCGAGCTGGAGCAGCAGCAGATTGCCGAGATCGAGCCGTCCCTCCGCCGTGCCGTCGGGAAAGCGCTTCTTCAGGATGCGCTCGTAATTGGCGTGGCGGTCGCGGTGGTGCTCCAGGCGGGCCATCAGGTCGGTGCGCATGGGCTCGATGTCGATGCTGTCGAGCGCATGCAGCCGCACCAGGAGGTCGTCCTTGATCGAGGGCGGCGTGCTTGGCCGCGCGGCCCAGTGCCGCAGTGCTGTTCGGCCCTCGGGAGTCAGCGTATAGATCAGTTTATTGGGCTTGCCCGACTGCACCACCTCGCGGCCCTGGATGTAGCCGCGGTCGCGCAGCTTGGAGAGCTCGCGGTAGATCTGCTGATGGTCGGCCTTCCAGAAGAAGCCGATCGAGGAATCGAACGTCTTGGCGAGTTCGTAGCCCGTCATCGGGCGTTCCGTCAGGCATGCGAGGATTGCGTCGCCCAGTGCCATGACTGGCCCCCTTCTTTAGGTTTGACCAAGCTGCTTGACTTTATGCGCATCGGCGCATATGCGTCAATGTGCATATGAGGCAGCGTGCAGGCGGGCCAGAGGCCCGACTGAATAATCAAGTGAAATCAATCTCCTCGCTACTGTGCATGGGGTTGTTTTCGCACTTTTGCCCTGGCCTTGAGGGAGGCACCCGACAATGACCGGCCTCGATTCCTGGTACGCCTACATGAAGTCTCACGACCGCGCCGCGCTCTGGGACCTCCTGCATCCCGACGCCGTGTTCGAAAGCCCGGTCGTGCATACGCCGCAGCGCGGCCGCGACATCACCTTCAAATACCTCTCCAGCGCCGAGAAGGTGCTCGGCGGCCCCGGCTTCACCTATGTCGGCGAGTGGCGCAGCGACAATGGCGCGGTGCTCGAATTCAAGAATGTCATCGACGGCATCGAGATCAATGGCGTCGACATCATCAGCTTCGATAGCGAGGGGCGCATCACCCACTTCAAGGTGATGGTGCGTCCGCTCAAGGCGATCAACATGCTGCACCGCCTGATGGCGGAGCAGCTTGCCGCCGCCCAATCATAAGCCCAACATCCTCCTCAAGCCCCATGCCGGGAGACCACCATGCCGATCTATAAAGCCCCCGTCGAAGACGTGAACTTCCTGCTCAACGACGTCTTCCAGATCGATCGCTACGACAATCTCGCCGGCTTCTCCGATGCGTCCAGCGACGTGCGCGAGGCCATCCTCGGCGAAGCCGCCAAGCTCGCCGAAGAGGTGCTGCAGCCGCTCAACCGCGTCGGCGATCTCGAAGGCTGCAAGCGCGCGGATGATGGCAGCGTCGCCACGCCGAAGGGGTTCAAGGAGGCGTTCAAGCAGGTCGCCGAGGGCGGCTGGCTCGGCCTGTCGGCGCCGACCGAATACGGCGGCCAGGGCCTGCCGGTGACGCTCTCGCAAGCCGTCAACGAATTCCAGATCTCTGCCAACATGGCGTTCTCGATGTATGGCGGCCTCACCATGGGCGCGACCGCGGCGCTCTTGGTGCACGGCACGCCCGAGCAGAAGAAGACCTACGTTCCGAAGATGGTGGCCGGCGAATGGACCGGCACCATGAACCTCACCGAGCCGCATTGCGGCACCGATCTCGGCATGCTCCGCACCAAGGCAGTGCGGCAGGCGGACGGCAGCTTCAAGATCACGGGCACCAAGATTTTCATCTCGGCCGGTGAGCACGATCTCGCCGACAACATCATCCATCTCGTGCTCGCCCGCATCGAGGGCGCGCCGGCCGGCATCAAGGGGGTGTCGCTGTTCGTGGTGCCGAAGTTCCTGGTCAATGCCGACGGTTCGGTGGGCGCGCGCAACGGCGTCGTCTGCGGCTCGATCGAGCACAAGATGGGCATCCACGGCAATTCGACCTGCGTGATGAACTACGACAACGCCACCGGCTGGCTGATCGGCGAAGAGAACAAGGGCATGCAGGGCATGTTCGTGATGATGAACGAGGCCCGGCTCGGCGTCGCCGTGCAGGGCCTCGCGCAGTCCGAGGTCGCCTACCAGAACGCGGTCGCCTATGCCCGCGAGCGCATCCAGGGCCGCGCGCTGTCAGGCGTCAAGGCGCCGGACAAGCCGGCCGACCCGATCATCGTGCATCCCGACGTGCGCCGCACGCTGCTCTCGATCCGCGCGTTCAACGAGGCCGCGCGAGCCTTCGTGATGTGGACCGCGCTGAAGAGCGACGTCGCCCACCGCTCCGAAGACCCCAAGGACCGCCAGGCCGCCGACGACCACATGGGTCTGATGACCCCGGTGCTGAAGGGCTTTCTCACCGATTACGGCTTCGCCAACGCGGTGCAGGCGCAGCAGATGTATGGCGGCCACGGCTACATCGCCGAGCAGGGCATGGAGCAGTTCGTGCGCGATGCGCGCATCGCCATGATCTATGAAGGCGCCAACGGCATCCAGGCGCTCGACCTCGTCGGCCGCAAGCTGCCGCGCGACGGCGGACGCGCCATCATGGCCTTCTTCGGCGAGGTCATGGCGTTCGCCAAGGAGAACGGCGGCGACGAGGCGCTGAAGCCCTTCATCACGCCGCTCTCGACCTCGCTCGGCCATCTGCAGCAGGCGACGACTTGGCTGATGCAGAACGCGATGGCAAAGCCCGACAATGCCGGTGCCGCCGCAACCGATTACCTGCATCTCTTCGGCTTCGTCGCGCTCGGCTACATGTGGGCGCGGATGGCCAAGGTGACGAATGCCAAGATTGCCGAGAGCGGGGCGACGCCCTATCTCTCCACAAAACTCGTCACCGGCCGCTTCTTCGTGGAGCGGATGCTGCCGGAGACCGCCGCCAATCTCGCGCGCATCCAGGCCGGTTGCGCCACCATCATGGAACTGCCGGCGGAAGCGTTCTGAGCCTGCTTCCGCTGCCTGCTCCCAATCGTACAACATCACATCAGGAGGGCGTCATGCCTGAGGCATTCATCTACGACCACGTTCGTACCCCGCGCGGCCGCGGCAAGCCGGACGGCGCGCTGCACGAAGTCACCGCCCTCGCGCTCGCGACCGTGCCGCTGAAGGCGCTGAAGGACCGCAATAATTTGCCTGAGGATTCGGTCGATGACGTCGTGCTCGGCGTGGTCGATCCGGTTGGCGAAGCCGGCTCCGACATCGCGCGCTTCGCGGCGCTGAAGGCCGGCCTTGGGGAGGCCGTGCCCGGCGTGCAGATCAGCCGCTTCTGCGCTTCCGGCCTCGATGCCGTGAACTTCGCAGCGGCGCAGATCATGAGCGGCCAGCATGAGCTCGTGATCGGCGGCGGCGCCGAATCCATGAGCCGCGTCGGCATCGGCGCCTCCGGCGGGGCCTGGCCGATGGATCCCTCGATGGCGGTGCCTGCCTACTTCATGCCGCAGGGCGTGTCGGCCGACCTGATCGCCACCAAGTACGGCTTCTCGCGCGACGACGTCGACGCCTACGCCGTGCAGAGCCAGCAGCGCGCCGGCAAGGCCTGGGACGAAGGCCGCTTCAACAAATCCGTGGTGCCGGTGAAGGACATCAACGGCCTCACCATCCTCGCCAAGGACGAGCACATGCGCCCCTCGACGACGATGCAGTCGCTGGCGCAGCTGCAGCCGTCGTTCACGATGATGGCGCAGATGGGCGGCTTCGACGGCGTCGCGGTGCAGTCGCATCCGGAGATCGAGCGCGTCAATTACGTGCACCATGCCGGCAATTCCTCGGGCATCGTCGACGGCGCCGGCGCCGTGCTGCTCGGCAGCAAGGAAGCTGGCAGCAAGTACGGCCTGAAGCCGCGCGCCAAGATCCGCGCATTCGCCAACATCGGCTCAGAGCCGGCGATGATGCTGACCGGTCCGGTCGACGTCACCGAGAAGCTGTTCGCGCGCTCCGGCATGAAGAAGTCGGACATCGACCTGTTCGAGCTGAACGAGGCTTTCGCCTCGGTCGTGCTGCGCTACATCCAGGCCTTCGACATCGACAATGCCAAGATCAACGTCAATGGCGGCGCGATCGCGCTCGGTCACCCGCTGGGGGCCACCGGCGCAATGATCCTCGGCACCGTGCTCGACGAGCTCGAGCGCACCAACAAGTCCACCGCCCTCGTCACGCTGTGCATCGGTGGCGGCATGGGCACCGCGACCATCATCGAGCGCGTCTAAGGGTAGGGAGCAACCAACATGTCGTACAAGAACTTCAAGGTTGAGACCGATTCGGACGGCATCGCGCTCGTCACCTGGGACATCCCGGGCCGCTCCATGAACGTGCTCGACGAGACCTCGACCAACGAGCTCGAGGCGATCGTCAAGGCGACCACGGCGGATGCCGCGGTGAAGGGCATGGTCATCACCTCCGCCAAGGAAGCGTTCTGCGCCGGCGCCGATCTGTCCATGCTCGAAGGCATGAACCAGGCCTATGCGAAGGTTTTCAAGGAGCAGGGCGAGATCGCGGCGAACCAGATGCTGTTCGACCAGAGCCGGCGCTTCTCGCAGGTGCTGCGCGGAATCGAAACCTCAGGCAAGCCGTGGGCGGCGGCGATCAACGGGCTCGCGCTCGGCGGCGGCTTCGAGATCACGCTGTGCTGCCATTATCGCGTCGCGGCGGAGAATCCCAAGACGCGCCTCGGCCTGCCCGAGGTCAAGGTCGGCCTATTCCCCGGCGCCGGCGGCACGCAGCGCGTGCCGCGCCTGGTGCCGCCGCAGGACGCCATGACCATCCTGCTCAAGGGCGACCCCGTCACGGTCGACAAGGCCAAGGCGCTGAACCTGATCCACGCCATCGTTCCCGCCGCCGACCTCATCAAGGCGGCGAAGGACTGGATCAAGGGCGGCGGCAAGGCCGTCGCGCCGTGGGACGAGAAGGGCTTCAAGCTGCCCGGCGGTCCGGTGTTCTCCAAGGCCGGCATGATGATGTTCCCGGCCGGCAACGCGATCTATCGCCGCGAAACCTACGACAATTACCCGGCCGCGCGGGCGATCATGAGCTGCGTCTATGAAGGCCTGCAGCTGCCGATCGATGCGGCGCTGCGCGTGGAGTCGCGCTACTTCACCTCGGTGCTGCGCTCGAAGGAAGCGGCTGCGATGATCCGCAGCCTGTTCCTGTCGATGCAGGAGCTCAACAAGGGCGCGCGTCGTCCGAAGGATGTGCCCGCCACCAAGGTGAAGAAGATCGCCGTGATCGGCGCCGGCTTCATGGGCGCGAGCGTCGGCTATGTCTCGGCCCGCGCCGGCCTCGACGTCGTCCTGATCGATCGCGACCAGGAGAGCGCCGACAAGGGCAAGGCGCATGCCCAGAAGGTGATCGAGGAGCAGATCAAGAAGGGCCGCGCCAAGCCTGCGGACGCCGAAGCGCTGCTCGCGCGCATCACGCCGACCACAGACTACGCCGCGCTGAAGGACGTCGACCTCGTCATCGAGGCCGTGTTCGAGGACCGCAAGGTCAAGGCGGAGACCTTTGCCAAGGCGCAGCAATATCTGAAGCCTGATGTGATCTTCGCCTCCAACACTTCGACGCTGCCGATCACCTCGCTGGCCGAGAGTTTTAAGGATCAGGGGAAGTTCATCGGCATTCACTTCTTCTCGCCGGTCGAGAAGATGATGCTGGTCGAGATCATCCTCGGCAAGAACACCGGCGACGTCGCGCTCGCGACCGCGCTCGACTACGTCCGCCAGATCGGCAAGACGCCGATCGTGGTCAACGACTCCAGAGGCTTCTTCGCCAATCGCTGCGTCGGCCGCTACGTCGCCGAAGGCAACGAGATGTTCCTGGAGGGCGTGCCGCCCGCGATGATCGAGAACTGCGCCAAGATGGCCGGCATGCCGGTCGGCCCGCTCTCGCTCTCGGACGAGGTCGCGCTCGATCTCGGTCTCAAGATCATGAAGGCGACCGAAGCCGATCTCGGCCCCAACGCGATCAATCCCGAGCAGAAGAAGCTGATGGTGGAGATGGTCGAGAAGCAGGGCCGGCTCGGCCGCAAGAACAGCAAGGGCTTCTACGACTATCCCGAGAAGGGCAAGGGCCAGAAGAGCCTGTGGCCGGGCCTCTCGGCCTTGCAGCCGAAGCAGCTCGATCCCGATACGCTCGATATCGAGGAGCTGAAGCAGCGCTTCCTGGTGGTGCAGGCGGTGGAAGCTGCGCGCACCGTTGAGGACCACGTCATCACCGATCCGCGCGAGGCCGATGTCGGCTCGATACTCGGCTTCGGCTTCGCGCCGTTCACCGGCGGCACGCTGTCTTACATCGACTTCATGGGCACGAAGAAGTTCGTCGAGCTCTGCCACAAGCTGGAGGCGAAGTACGGCTCGCGCTTCACCCCGCCGAAGCTGCTCGAGGAGATGGCCGCGAAGGGCGAGACCTTCTACGGCCGCTTCGCGCCGAAGAAGGCGGCGGCCTGACGAGAGGCTTGTAGCCCGGATGGAGCGCAAGCGAAATCCGGGAGCAGTCCTTCAACGCGAGAACCCCGGATTGCGCTTCGCTTCATCCGGGCTACGCAAATAAAGGCCGGATCATCGATCCGGCCTTCTTCATTTTCCGTCGCCGAACGGCGAGAAGGCGCGCCCTCCGACGACATCGTCGTCGAGACGGGCCTTCCAGCTGCCTTCGTCGCCGCGGCCGATGCGCACCTCGAAACGCCAGCCATTCTGGTTGGTGAAGGCGACGTCCGCGCCGCTCTTCGTCCTGGCGTAGCGGCAGGGATATTCGGTCGGCCGGTCCGGAAAGACGATCTTGCCTTCCTTGCTCTCGAACACAGCCGAGGTGATCTGCGGATGGATCATGAAGATGCAATTGCGCTGCGACGCGACCGGCGTCGAGAGCCCGAGCATCGCGAGCGGCGCGCCGGCGGCGGTCATGAGGACGATCATGTTCATGGAGGCAATTGTCTCCTGGAGATGCTCCTTCGACGTCGCCGCGGATCAGATGGTTCACAAAAGGAAGGGCTGGATCATCGCTTGGGCGCTCTGCCTTGAGCCTTGTCACATCGATTGATGCGCTTTCGTCTCACCCCAGCACCCAATCCTCCACCCCGGCCACGCTCGCTTCGCCCTGGCACCGCTCTTGCTGATGATCCGCCGGATGGCCCATTGGCATTGAAGGTGTCCCGCAATGATCCCCACGGTGTCTCAAGACAGCGCAGCCGGCGTTGCGGTAAGATACGCCCCCTTGTTGCTGCTGGATCGGCCGTGGCGCCGCCGCAGGCTCCTCCGGTGGCGCAGAAAAATTCCTTCGTGGTTTGGCCTGGTCTTACTCGTCCTCGTCTTTGATGTTGCGCTGGCCGTGCTTGCCTGGTTCGCCGTCGATCTCGTCCTGCACTGAAAGCTCACCTCTGTGCACGTAGAACGTCGCCGCCAAATAGGCGACCTGGCCGGCAATCAGGCAGCCGACGACGATTGGAACGCCCGTCCAGAATCCAAAGCCCGAGGTCTGAAGCACCGTCGCGGCAAGGATCGCAGTCGCCGGCGAGACCAGCAATAGAGTCCAGACTCGGAAGAATAGACCCGTCGCCAAGCCGGTGATTGCGCTCGCGAGCAGGAGGAGGATTACAGTCGTCACAATAGCTTTCCGGTCCGACGGTTAGCGTCCTGTCCCGCGCTGAAGTTGAGGCACAGGAGGACTGCTCTCACAAGGATGGCGACGTCCGCGGAGCGCAAAAGGCGGAGTTATTGTTAACCCGGACAATGCTCGTAAAATCCCCGTCAGCGCATCGCGAATCATCGGATTAGCGAATGACGCAAGCAAAGAGCCGAATCATCGGTCCGGCTCTTCGTCGACCCCGCCCGTCACGCTTCGCGAACGGCGGACCAGAGCTGATCGGCGATCATCTGGACAATCACTTGGCCTTCCGTCACGATCTGATTGCCGTCGAGGCCCAGCGCAGGGGCTTGGCCCGAAGGAGGCCCTAACTTCAGATAATCCTCACCATTTCGGGCTTCTTTGCGCCGCTATCGACCTCGACCAGGCCACAGAGCGGGCTGGCCTCCAGGAGCACGAGGCGGGGACGGCGGGCACACACCGGGGAAACCATCCGGTTTCGAGGAGTTTCCTTCCCCTGACGCTTGGCTCGGCCGAAAGAACGACTACATGCACCTGCTTGAAATAGTCAAGATTGATGCAGGTGCATCGAATGGAGTAAGAGACGGGCGACGAGCTTGAGCGGGACCATGAAACGCAAACCATCGACCGAGGCAACCGCCGCCTGGATCCGCCTGATGCGGGTGCAGAGCCGCGTGCTCGATTGCGTCGAGCAGGACTTGAAGAAGGCCGGCTTCCCACCGCTGGCCTGGTATGACGCGCTGCTCGAACTGTCGCGGGCGCCCTCGGGCGAGCTGCGGCCGGTCGAGCTCGAGCGGCAGATGCTGATCCCGCAGTATTCGACCTCGCGCCTGATCGATCGCCTGGTCGACGAGGGCCTCGCCTCGCGGCGCGAATGCAAGATCGACAAGCGCGGCCAGTTCGTCGAGATCACCGAAGCCGGCCGCGAGCTGCAGAAGCGGATGTGGGGCGCCTATTCGGCCGCGATCGAGAAATATGTCGGTTCGAAACTGTCGGACGCCGACGCCGTCAAGCTCAGCAATCTGCTCGATCGCCTGGGCTGCTCGTGCGGCGAGATGAAACTGCCGCCCGCGGCCGCCAACGAAACCATGCCGTCGCGATGATCGCGCGGCAATCCCGCTCGCCCGTGCAACCGGTGGGTTCGCGGGCCGTCCCTGTCACCCGCGCGCGTTCGGTCGAAGCGCTTTTGATTAGAGTTTGATATGGCGCGAGACCAGATCGACATGACGCCGCTGCAATCACGCGACGAGCTCGTCGCATGGTTCGAGGCAGGCTGCAAGGACCCGTCCGAGTTCCGCATGGGCACCGAGCACGAGAAAACGCCGTTCACGCTCGACGGCCATCGTCCGGTGCCTTACGAGGGCGCGCGCGGCATCGGCGCGCTGCTCGAAGGCATGAAGCTCCTGCTCGGCTGGGAGCCGATCATGGAGCAGGGCAACATCATCGGCCTCTACGACGTCACCGGCGGCGGCGCAATCTCGCTCGAGCCCGGCGGACAGTTCGAGCTGTCCGGCGCGCCGGTCGAGAACGTGCACCAGACCCAGAGCGAGCTGATGGCGCACTTGGCGCAGGTGCGCGAGATCGCAACGCCGCTCGGCATCGGCTTCCTCGGTCTCGGCATGACGCCGTCCTGGTCCCGCGCCGACATCCCGATGATGCCGAAGGGCCGCTACAAGATCATGACCAATTACATGCCGAAGGTCGGTCAATACGGCCTCGACATGATGTACCGGACCTGCACGGTGCAGACCAATCTCGACTTCTCCTCGGAAGCCGACATGGTCAAGAAGCTGCGCGTCTCGCTTGCGCTTCAGCCGGTCGCAACTGCACTGTTCGCCAATTCACCGTTCACCGAGGGCAGGCCGAACGGCTTCCTCTCGTTCCGCTCCGAAATCTGGCGCGATACCGACAACGCTCGCGCGGGCATGATGCCGTGGGCGTTCGAGGACGGCATGGGGTTCGAGCGCTATGTCGACTACGCGCTCGACGTGCCCATGTATTTCGTCAAGCGCGGCGAGGAATATATCGACGTCTCGGGCTCCTCGTTTCGCGCCTTCTTCGACGGCCGCAACAACAACCTTCCCGGCGAGCGTCCGACCTTGTCGGACTGGGCCAACCACCTCTCGACGATCTTCCCGGAAGTGCGGCTCAAGCGTTATCTCGAGATGCGCGGCTCCGACGGCGGCCCGTGGGGCCGCTTGCCGGCGTTGCCGGCGTTCTGGGTCGGGCTGCTCTACGACGACGCTTCGCTCGATGCCGCCTGGGACCTGGTGAAGCACTGGACCTCGCATGAGCGCCAGGCGCTGCGCGACGACGTGCCACGCCTCGGCTTCAAGGCGCGGATCAAGGACCGATATTTGTTCGAGGTCGCCAAGGAATGCCTGGTCCTTGCCCATGCCGGCCTGCGCCGGCGCGGCCGGATCGACCAGCTCGGGCGCGACGAAACCCGGCATCTCGAACCGCTCGATCGCATCATCGATTCCGGCCGGACGCCAGCCGAGGAGATGCTGGATAAATTCAACGGACCCTGGAAGGGTTCGGTGGAACCGGCCTACGCGGAATACGCGTTCTAGACCTCTGAAGCCGGGCACCCAGGATTCAGTCGTTCATCGCCCATACAGGTTTGCGGCGATCAAATGACCGGCTGAAAAACCTGAGCGTCGTCAATAACTCGAAAGCTGTTCCGATGTGGAAGGGCCGCCTGTCCGGGGCCATCATGGCCAGCGCCGCGGCATGTGTCACGCTGCTTTCGCTTGCGTTTGCGAGCGCGCCGGCGCCTGCCCAGACGGCGTTCGACCGGCCCGGCGGCGACTATTTCAGTACGCCCGTCACCTCCGGCGATCCCGAGGATTGCGCGCTGCTGTGCGAGCGCGATCGCCGTTGCCGCTCCTGGAGCTTCAACTATCCCGATGTCGAAGGCGGCTCGGCGGTGTGCTGGCTGAAGAACACCGTGCCGGCCCGCGTGCCGGGTAGCTGCTGTATCTCGGGCGTGCGCGGCGCCGGCGTGATCGAGCCGCGCGTGGAAGGCGTCGAGACGTCGATCGACCGTCCCGGCGGCGACTTGCGCAATTTCGAACTCAAGGATGGCGAAAGCGTCGAGGCCTGCAAGGCCGCCTGCACCGCCGACAACAAATGCCGCGCCTTCACCTATGCCCGCCCCGGCTACACCGGGCGCGAGGCGCGCTGCTTCCTGAAGAAGGAAATCAAGCCGCCGCGAAGGAAGGCGGGGTTCACGTCGGGCGTGGTGCGGTAGCATCCATACTCGTGCCCCGGACGCCATCAGCGCGTTTACGCGCGTCTTCGACGCGCTATGGCGGCGCTTCTTCAGCGCCGCACTGCAGAGACGGGACACGGGAGGCACCTCACTCCGCCGCGATCACCGTGATCTCCGGCCACAGCGCTTTCCAGCGCTTAGCCTTCGCTTCGTAGTTCGCCGCGGAAAAATTGGGTCCTGGATTTGGCCGCGCGATCAGTGCCGCAATGTCGTCAAACCCGCGCGGTGCGTAGACTTCGTGGCCATCGCTTGCGCGCCTGACGCCGACCTGCGTGTTCTGCGTGAGGAAGCGGTCGATGCCTTCCCTCGAGCTTCTCAGCGGCGGATACGGCAGGCCGTGCTTGGCCGGTACCACATGTGCACGCGGGCCTGGTTGCGGACCTCGATCTTGGCGCCGAGATGCGCGAGGCGCGCATGGAGGGTGCGGATCACCGCGTCCTCGGCCTCCCACGATGTGTCGGCGTCGAAATAGAACACGTCGTAATCGGCGATGCCGTGGTCGATCGGGCGCCCCGTGACCACGTTCCACACCGTCTGCACCAGGCACCCCGACACCAGCCACGCATCCCGTAGTGCAAGCCGGTGCAGCTCGTGGACGATCGCGGCGTTGACCGGATTGCGTAAGGCGAGCGCGAGGAATTCGTCCTTGCTCACCTGCGACCGGTCAGTGCACGGCGGTGAAGAACCGCGACAGCCTGAATCCGGACAGCCAGGTCCATACCGGCTGGCTGCGCATGCCGAGGTCCCAGGAGCCGACCACGGCGTCCGCACGGCCGATCAGATTATCGATCGGCAACAGGCCGACGCCGCCGGAGCGCAGCGGCACGCGGCTGTCGGCGGAATTGTCGCGGTTGTCGCCGAGCACGAACAGATGCCCGGTCGGGACCGTCACCTCGGCCGTGTTGTCGAGCGGACCGCTGTCGCGCATCTTGAAGATCAGATGCGAGACGCCGTTCGGCAGCGTCTCGACATAGCGATAGGCGGGCTCGCTGCCGCCGCTGTCGTTCTCGGCGGCGCCGACGCCGTCCGGCTTCAGCTCGGCCGGACGGTCGTTGATGAAGAGCTGGCCCTGCCGCATCTGGATGCGGTCGCCGGGCAGGCCCACGACGCGCTTGACCCAGGCCTGCGAACGATCGCCGGGCCAGCGGAACACGACGACGTCGCCGAGCTTCGGCGTCTCCGCGAACACGCGGCCGCTTTCCGGCAGGCTGATCTGGATCGGCAGCGACGAGGTGCCGTAGCCATAGGGGAATTTCGAGGCGAGCAGCGCATCACCGATCAGGAGCGTCGGCTCCATCGAGCCCGACGGCACGTAGAACGGCTCGGCGAGCGCGCCCTTGGCGATGAAGACCGCGGCGACGATGCCGGCGAGCTGAGCGATCTGTCCGCCCCAGCCGCTGCTTTTGCGCTTGGGGCTGACCGTGACCTTGTCTTCAACGCTCATGCGCCGGTTCCACCCACGGTGATGCGTTCCATCAGCAGCGACGGCTGGCCGACGCCGACAGGCACGCCCTGGCCGTTCTTGCCGCAGGTGCCGATGCCGGTGTCGAGTGCGAGGTCGTTGCCGATCATGCGGATGCGATGCAGGTCGGTCGGTCCGTTGCCGATCAGCATGGCGCCCTTGAGCGGCGCCCCGATCTTGCCGTTCTCGATCTTGTAGGCCTCGGTGCACTGGAACACGTATTTGCCCGAGGTGATGTCGACCTGTCCGCCGCCGAAATTCGCGGCGAACACGCCGTTCTTCACCGAGGCGATGATCTCGGCCGGATCGCGGTCGCCGGCGAGCATGTAGGTGTTGGTCATGCGCGGCATCGGCACATGGGCATAACCCTGGCGACGGCCGTTGCCGGTCGGCTTCATGTTCATCAGCCGTGCGTTCTGGCGGTCCTGCATGTAGCCGACCAGGATGCCGTCCTCGATCAGCACGGTGCGATTGGTCGGCGTGCCCTCGTCGTCGATCGACAGCGAGCCGCGGCGCGAGGCGATGGTGCCGTCGTCGACCACGGTGACGCCCTTGGCCGCGACCTGCTGGCCCATCAGGCCCGCAAAAGCAGATGTCTTCTTGCGATTGAAGTCGCCCTCGAGGCCGTGGCCGACCGCTTCATGCAGCATCACGCCGGGCCAGCCGGCGCCGAGCACGACGTCCATCTCGCCGGCGGGCGCCGGAATCGACTCCAGATTGACCAGCGCCTCGCGCAGCGCGCCGTCGGCGGCCTCGCGCCAATTCCTGCTCTCGATGAACTCGGCATAGCCGGCGCGGCCGCCATAGCCCTTGCTGCCGCTCTCCTGGCGGTCGCCCTGGCCGGCGACGACGGAGATGTTGACGCGCACCAGCGGACGGATGTCGCGATAGCTCTCACCGTCGGGCCGCAGGATCTCGACGACCTGCCAGGTCGCGCCGAGACTCACGCTGACCTGCCGCACCCGTGGATCCTTGTCGCGCAGGTAAGCGTCGATCTCGGCGAGCAGTTTTACTTTTGTCTCGAAGCCTGGGGCATCCAGGGGATTGTTGTCGCCATAGAGGCGGACATTGGTATGCGGCGGCGGCGCCGAGAAGCTGCCGGAGTAGCCGCCGCGCACGGCGGCAACCGCATCGGCAGCGCGGATCAGCGCCGGCAGCGAGACGTCGGAGGAATGCGCGTAGCCGACCGCATCGTCCTTGACGGCGCGCAGGCCAAAACCCTGCGAGGTGTCGTAGGTCGCCTGCTTGAGCCGCCCATTGTCGAACATCAGCGCTTCGGTCTGGCTGTATTCCAGGAACAGCTCGCCGTCGTCGGCGCCGGAAAGCCCACGCGCGACCTCGCTGCGAACCTGGTCGCGATCGAGATTGGCACGGTCGAGCAGGGAGGTCGTGGCAGGATTGGTCATGCGTCCGTCCATTAGCCGGGGATGTGGGGCAAGATAATGGTTTCGGATCGGTTCCGCGAGAGCGCGAAGCCTCACATTACGGAAACAAAAGGATTGTCAAGGTTAGCCGCTGCTACGGCAGTTTGTCATAGCCCTCACCCAGTCCGTTCAGGCTGAGCGGGAAGCCGATGCCTTCTTCCGGCGTCTCGAAGATGATGAAGGTCGCGGTCTTGGCGCTGCGGAGCTGGCCGAGCAGCTTGTCTTCCAGCACGACCTCGGCGACGCAGCCATTGGGCAGGCAGCGGACGAAGCCGGCGCGGCCGACGTCCTGGTTGTCGAGCTTGAGCCCGAGGCCGGAGGGCAAGAGGACCCCGAGCGGAGCGACCACGCGCATCAGCCGGCTCTTCTGGTCGGCGGTCTTGAGCACGATCACGGTCAGGCCGGCATTGGAGCGGTCTTCGGCCACCACGCTCTGGATCAGGGCGCATTGCTCGGTCTGGGCGCCGGGCGGGGTGTCGCAGCGGATCTGCCAGTCGCCATGGACGGAGCGCACCGCGCCCTGCGCATGGGCGAGCCCCGGCAGCGCCAGCAGGACCATCGCAGCCACGAGGCCGGCGAGCGCCGGGAGGCCGTTCGCCGGCCTTGCCATCGATCTCGAAAGCCCCATCGGGTCGGTCCCTCTGCTCGCCTGGGTTGCTCGCGCTTGGCGGACTGATCTGGCGGACTGATACGGAATGACGGCGTCTTGAAGGCGATTCCCAAGCAAATTCCGCGCCGCCCACACCGCCATTGCCCGCACGAATCAGGCTGCCGCGTGGCAGTCTTCCAGTGCCTACCGCGGGCAATTCCGCTGTCAAGCCGCAGCGTCCCGGGAAACGGTATTTTTGTCTGATCTTGCTGGGAAATATCTTGCCGGTGATGGCTGGCAGGCGGGGCTCAAGACTGCATTGCGATAGATCAAGAATTATGGTTTGAGAGGCTTGATTTCGCGTTCTAGCGATCTGGCCCCAATTCCTCTTAGAGGTATTCTTGCGTGGCGGTTTGTCGGACTGGCGGATCGAATAAGCGTTTCCCGCAAGCAGGGGAATGCACGTGGGGTGATCTCGGAAGGGGAGCGCGAACGACATGAGGATGTCGATGGGTCGGGTGGGCCGGCAATTGCTGGGATTGGCCACCATCGCCTTGGTGGCGACTGGAGTCACGCTGGCGACGGGTGGTGCGGCATTGGCCGAGCTCGGGCAGCCGGCGCCGTGGGAGTGGACGCTTCAGCAGTCCGGTTCCCCGGTGATGGACAACATCGTCTGGTTCCATAACTTCCTCTTCGTGCTGATCACTCTGATCACGCTGTTCGTCCTGGCGCTGCTCGTGATCGTGGTCGTCAAGTTCAACGCGAAGGCCAATCCGGTGCCGTCGCGGACCACCCACAACACGCTGATCGAGGTGGCTTGGACGCTCGTCCCGGTGCTGATCCTGGTCGGCATTTCGGTGCCGTCGTTCCGGCTGCTGTTCCTGGAGCTCGACATTCCGAAAGCGGACCTGACCGTGAAGGCGACCGGCAAGCAGTGGTACTGGTCCTATGCCTATCCGGATAACGGCAAGTTCGAATTCGATTCGCTGATGGCGCAGGACAAGCAGCCCCGTCTGCTCGGCGTCGACAACGAGATGGTGGTGCCGGTCAACAAGGTGATTCGCGTCCAGACCACGGGTGCGGACGTCATCCATGCGTTCGCGCTGCCGGCTTTCGGCGTCAAGATCGACGCCATTCCCGGCCGTCTGAACGAGACCTGGTTCAAGGCTACCAAGACCGGCATGTACTACGGTCAGTGCTCGGAACTGTGCGGCAAGGATCACGCCTTCATGCCGATTGCGATCCGCGTGGTGAGCGACCAGGAGTTCGCCTCCTGGGTCGAGACGGCGAAGAAGAAATTTGCGAGCGGCGGCACCAGCACCTACGCCTCCGCGGCCGGCCCGACGCAGTAAGCGCCGGGGGCGGCCTGAGGGACTGAAAGCGATAAGGGTGGGACCTCCAAAGGTCCGAATGGGACGCAAGGCAGGATTTGAAAATGGCAACGAGCGCAGCGGCACACGGCGATCACGCGCATCATGACGAGCATGCCCATCCGACCGGATGGCGGCGCTACGTCTATTCGACCAATCACAAGGACATCGGCACGATGTACCTGATCTTCGCGGTCGTCGCCGGCATCATCGGTGCGGCGATGTCGATCGCGATCCGGGCCGAGTTGATGTATCCGGGCGTGCAGGTCTTCCACGAGGCCCATACCTACAACGTGTTCGTGACCTCGCACGGCCTAATCATGATCTTCTTCATGGTCATGCCCGCGATGATCGGCGGCTTCGGCAACTGGTTCGTGCCGCTGATGATCGGCGCGCCAGACATGGCGTTCCCGCGCATGAACAACATCTCGTTCTGGCTGCTGCCGGCATCGTTCGCGCTGCTCTTGATGTCGACCTTCGTCGAGGGCGAGCCGGGCTCCAACGGCGTCGGGGCGGGTTGGACCATCTACGCGCCGCTGTCGACCTCGGGCCATCCCGGCCCGGCGGTTGACTTCGCGATCCTGTCGCTGCACCTCGCCGGTGCTTCCTCGATCCTGGGCGCGATCAACTTCATCACCACCATCTTCAACATGCGCGCGCCGGGCATGACCCTGCACAAGATGCCGCTGTTCGTGTGGTCGATCCTGGTGACGGTGTTCCTGCTGCTGTTGTCACTGCCGGTGCTCGCCGGTGCGATCACCATGCTGCTCACCGACCGCAATTTCGGCACGACGTTCTTCGCCCCCGACGGCGGCGGCGACCCCGTGCTGTTCCAGCATCTGTTCTGGTTCTTCGGTCACCCCGAGGTCTACATCCTGATCCTGCCCGGCTTCGGCATGATCAGCCAGATCGTCTCGACCTTCTCGCGCAAGCCCGTGTTCGGCTATCTCGGCATGGCCTATGCCATGGTCGCGATCGGCGGCATCGGCTTCGTGGTGTGGGCGCACCACATGTACACGGTCGGCATGTCCTCGGCGACGCAGGCCTATTTCGTCGCCGCCACGATGGTCATCGCGGTTCCGACCGGCGTGAAGATCTTCTCCTGGATCGCCACGATGTGGGGCGGCTCGATCGAATTCCGCGCGCCGATGATCTGGGCGGTGGGCTTCATCTTCCTGTTCACGGTCGGCGGCGTGACCGGCGTCGTGCTGGCGAACGCGGGTGTCGATCGGGTGCTCCAGGAGACGTACTACGTCGTCGCCCACTTCCACTACGTGCTGTCGCTCGGCGCGGTATTCGCGATCTTCGCCGGCTGGTACTACTGGTTCCCGAAGATGTCGGGCTACATGTACAATGAGGGCCTTGCCAAGCTGCACTTCTGGGTCACCTTCGTCGGCGTCAACCTGGTGTTCTTCCCGCAGCACTTCCTCGGCCTGTCCGGCATGCCGCGCCGCTACATCGACTATCCCGATGCGTTCGCGGGCTGGAACCTGGTCTCGTCGGTCGGCTCCTACATCTCCGGCTTCGGCGTGCTGATCTTCCTCTACTGCGTGCTGGACGCCTTCATGAAGAGGGTGCCGGCAGGCGACAATCCCTGGGGTGCCGGCGCGACCACGCTGGAGTGGACGCTGTCCTCGCCGCCGCCCTTCCACCAGTTCGAAGTGCTGCCGCGCGTGCAGTAACCAATCCCCCGCGGCGCCCGTGACGGGCGCCGCGGCGCTGTAACGAAGCGAGTAGATCTAAGTGTCCGTCCTCGACCACAACGCCATCGACATCAATCCCCACATCTCCGAAGCGGAGGTTGGCGATTATCTCGCATTGCTCAAGCCGCGGGTGATGTCGTTGGTGATCTTCACTGCGCTGGTCGGGATGGCGATGGCCCCGGGGCATTTCCACCCGGTGCTGGCGATCACCTCGCTGCTCTGCATTGCCGTCGGCGCCGGTGCCTCCGGGGCGCTCAACATGGCGCTCGAAGGCGACATCGACGCCAAGATGTCGCGCACGGCGAACCGGCCGATCCCGCGCGGCCGCATCACCCGCCCCGAGGCGATGGCGTTCGGCATGACGCTCGCCTTCTTCTCGGTGATGACGCTCGGCATCCTCGTCAACTGGATCGCGGGTGCGCTGCTCGCCTTCACCATCTTCTTCTACGTCGTGATCTACACGATGTGGCTGAAGCGCTGGACCGCGCAGAACATCGTGATCGGCGGCGCCGCCGGTGCGCTGCCGCCGGTGGTGGCCTGGGCCTCGGTGACGGGCACGGTCGATGTCGAGCCGCTGCTGCTGTTCGCCATCATCTTCTTCTGGACCCCGCCGCATTTCTGGGCGCTGGCGCTGTTCCGCTCCGACGACTACGCGCGCGCCGGCATTCCGATGCTGCCGAACGTCGCCGGTCCCGACGCCACGCGTCTGCAGATCCTGCTCTACACCATCGTGCTGATCGCGGTCGCCGCCGCGCCCTGGGCGCTCGGCTATTTCGATGCCGTCTACGGCGTGGTTTCGCTGATCCTCGGTGCCGGCATGCTGGTGCTCGCCATCAACGTCTATCTGCGCCGCGAGCGCAGCCAGTCGCTGCGCGCGACTCGCAAGCTGTTTGCCTTCTCGATCCTGTACCTGTTCGCGCTGTTTGCGACCCTGCTGGCCGAGGTCGTGTACCGGGCGCTTGCTCCGATGGTTGGGGGCGCATGATCACCGCGATGGCCGACAAACCCGAGCCGGAAGGAATCGTCCTCACCGAGGCGCAGCGGAAGAGCCGTCGTCAGCGCTCCATCGCGATCGCTTTGGCGCTCGGCGTGCTCGTGATGCTGTTCTTCGCCGTCACCATGGTCAAGGGGCCGGCCGTGCTCGTGCGGCCGATGTAGGAAATATGGATCACGAGCCCACCATATCGCAGGACGTCAGCGCCAAGCCGGGCCATCGCAACGTGGGCAAGGGCCGCGGGCTGGGGCGCGATGTGGTGGTCGCGTCCATCTGCGGCGGCGTGGTCGCGCTGATGGTCGGCGCCTCCTACGCGGCGGTGCCGTTCTACAATTGGTTCTGCCGCGCCACCGGATTCAACGGCACGACGCAGGTGGCGACCTCTGCGCCGGCCACGGGCCCGATCGCGCGGAAGATCTCGGTGCGCTTCGATTCCAACGTCGCGCCCGGCCTGCCCTGGAAGTTCGAGCCGGAGCAGAGCGAGATCGAGGTCAATATCGGCCAGGTCGTGACCGTCTTCTACACCGTGACCAACCAGGCGGCGCGCGCCACCGCGGGCCAGGCCGCCTATAACGTCGCGCCCCTGACGGTCGGCGCCTATTTCCAGAAGATCAACTGCTTCTGCTTCACCGAGCAGACCATGGCACCCGGTGAGAAGCGCGAGATGCCGGTCGTGTTCTACGTCGACCCGTCGATCGCCGCCGACCACGAGAACGACGGGCTGAGCACGATCACGCTGTCCTACACGTTCTATCCGGTGCGCGATCCCGTGGTGAAACCGCTGGCATCGGGCGAAGCCGACAAGCGCAAGGGAAATCTTTGACCGCAGGGCTCACGCGCAGGCGGTTGGACGCAAGGGGATAAGTGCCGGACAGGCACGGGATTGAGGAGAGAGACGGAAATGGCCACGGCGCACACCAAGCATCACGACTATCACCTGGTCGATCCCTCTCCCTGGCCGGCGGTCGGCTCGCTCTCGGCCTTCATCATGGCGGTCGGCGCGGTCGCCTGGATGCACCACATGTTCTCGGCGGCGCCGATCGTATTCGGCGTCGGCACCGTGGGCGTGCTCTACACCATGGCGAGCTGGTGGGCCGACGTGATCAAGGAGGCCCAGTACAAGGGCGATCACACCCGGGTCGTGCAGCTGCATCACCGCTACGGCATGATCCTGTTCATCGCCTCCGAGGTGATGTTCTTCGTCGCCTGGTTCTGGGCCTATTTCAACGCGGCGCTGTTTCCGGCCGATGCCGTCCACGCCACCCGCGATGCGGTGTTCGGTTGCGGCCTCGGCACGCAGCCCGGCGCCTGCGCGGTCCCGGGCACCTGGCCGCCGAAGGGCATCGAGACCTTCGATCCCTGGCATCTGCCGCTGCTGAACACGCTGATCCTGCTCACGTCAGGCACCACCGTCACCTGGGCGCACCATGCGCTGCTCGAGAACGACCGCCAGGGCCTGAAGTATGGCCTGATCCTCACCGTCGTGCTCGGCGCGCTCTTCACCTGCGTGCAGGCCTATGAGTACGCCCACGCGGCGTTCTCCTTCGGCGGCAACGTCTACGGCGCGACGTTCTTCATGGCGACCGGATTCCACGGCTTCCATGTGCTGGTCGGCACCATCTTCCTGCTGGTGTGCCTGTTCCGCGCCTATGCCGGTCACTTCACGCCGAAGCAGCATCTCGGCTTCGAGTTCGCGGCCTGGTACTGGCACTTCGTCGACGTGGTCTGGCTGTTCCTGTTCCTCTGCATCTACGTCTGGGGACGCGGCGCCGAGACCATGGCCAGCGCCGCGCACTGAGCCCGATCGAACCGATCAGAAAGGGCGGCCGCAGGGCCGCCCTTTCGCTTTCCGGCCGCCGGAAGTTTCGTCGGAAACTGTGATAGAGTCCGCCATCATGAACGACAGTGCCGGCACACCCCCGTCCGAAACCACCGTCCTGCAAAGCGCGCTGCGTGGGCTTGCCTGCAAATGCCCGCGCTGCGGCCAGGGCAAGCTTTATGCGGGCTTTCTGACGCTCGCGCCCGCATGCGACCGTTGCGGGCTCGACTATGCCTTCATCGATACCGGCGACGGCCCGGCGATCTTCATCATCATGCTGGCCGGCGGCATCGTCGTCGCGTGCGCCCTCATCGTCGAAGTCAAATACCAGCCGCCATATTGGCTGCATGCGGTGCTCTGGCTGCCGCTCATCCTCGCCACCACGCTGTTGCCGCTGCGCTCGATGAAGTCGTTGCTGATCGCGCTGCAATTCCACCACAAGGCGGCGCCGGGCCGGTTGGTCGATCGCGCGAAATGAACGAGCCTGCGTCGCGCAAGGCCCCCGTGGCCGGCTTCGCGCTGTTCACGCTGTTCCTCACGGCTGTGTTCGTGGCGCTCGGTGTCTGGCAGCTGCAGCGCCGCACCGCCAAGCACGAGTTGATTGCGGCGCTCACCGAGCGGCTTGCGGCCGCGCCGGTTGCGCTGCCGCCGTCCGCGCAATGGGCCGCGCTCAATCCCGCCCGCGACGAATTCCGCCGCGTCAGCTTCACCGCGACCTACGCAGCCCTCCCCGATGCAATGGTCTATTCCTCCGGCTCGGCGGTGCGCAAGGACGCCTCCGGCCCCGGCACCTGGGCGTTCCTGCCGGCGCGGCTTCCCGGCGGCGAGATGGTCGTGATCGACGCGGGTTTCGTCGAGAACACGATGCAGGACCGCGGCGTCGAGGATCGCGCGGTGAACAAGCTCGTCACGGGCCAACCGGTTGAGCTCACCGGCTATCTGCGCTTTCCCGAGGCGCCAAGCTGGCTGACTCCGGCGGAGAATCGCGGCAAGCGGCTCTGGTTCGTGCGCGATCATCTGGCAATCGCAAGCGTGCTGGGCTGGGGCACGGTTGCGCCGTTCTATATCGATCTCGAACGGCCCGCGCCGGCGAACGGCATCCCGCGTCCGGGACCGCTCCAGGTGAATCTCAAGGACGACCATCTGCAATATGCAATCACCTGGTTCACGCTTGCAGGCGCCGTGCTCATCGCCTTCGGCGTGTGGGCAAGAGGCCGGCGGCAGAGCTGAGCTCATTGGCAGGTCCATCGAGGGAACCCGGTATCGCCCGGGGTTTATTATTCAGCGCATATTCACGAGGGTGGTTCTAAGCCGCCAATATTGTCCGCGGCAGATTGGGTGCGGCGTGAGTGATTTCGACCAGATGGGAATTATCGTCGACTGGGTGGATGCCTGCCGTAAGGGCGACCTCACAGCCCTGCTCGACCTCTATGCCGACGACGCGCAGCTCGAATGCACCTGCGACGGCGCGCGGCGCTTTCGTGGCCGGAGCGAGATCGAGGCCTATTGGCAGCCGCGGCTCAGCGCCTTCTCCTCGGCGGGGTTCGGGCTGGAAGAGATCAATCCCGCGCCCCACGGCGTCCACCTCGAATATTCCGTCGCCGGCGCGCTGCGCATTCAGGCCTCGTTCCGCTTCAGCCCGGATGGCAAGATCCGCAGCACGCTGTGCGAACCGGCGCCACAGAATGCGCATGATGGTTGCGCCTGCTGAATTAGCCTGGTGACGGAACGTCCCGCATCGTCTCCGCCGGAAGGCGGCAGCGCACGTAGGTTCGGTCATCCACGCGCAACAGCGATAGCGATCCGCTGAGCGCGCGCACGCGCTCATGCATGCCGGTCAGGCCCCGGCCGAAGACGTTGTCCGCAGGGAAACCGCCGCCATCGTCGGAGATCTCGACGACGAGCGTCTTGTCGGCAACCGTCGCCTGCACATGTGCGTTGCCCGCGTTGGCATGTCGCAGCACGTTGGTCAGTGCCTCCTGGATCACTCGATAGACGGTCTGCGCCAGCGGTCCGCCGATTGCGCTGAGATCGCGATCGATCGCGTCCGTCAGCACGATATGAGGTGCCTGCTTGCGAAAATTCCGGAGCAGCGTTTGCACGCTCCTCGAAAGGCCGAGCTCCTCGATATAGAGCGGCCGCAGCCGGTCGAGGATGCGGCGGTTGGTCTGCTGCAGGGCCTCGACCGATTGCAGCAGGTCCTGTGCCGAATTGCCGAGATGTCCCGTTGGCTCGGAGGCATCGGTCAGCGCGATCGTGCCGGCGCGGATGCTGAAGAGGAGGGGCCCGAGCTCGTCGTGCAGTTCGCGGGCGAGATCGCGCCGCTCGTCATCCTGCAGCGACACCAGGCGGTGCATCAGATCGCGATTGTCCTGGCTGAGTTGCGCCAGTGTCGCTGCCAGCGCATTGGCTTCCTCGCAGCTCTGCCGGATCTCCGGCGGTCCTCCGACCGGGATCGGCCTTGCGTAGTCGCCGCGCCGAATCCGCGTAAGACCGTCGCCGAGATGTTGCAGGGGGCGCAGGGCCGAACCGGCGAAGACATAGGCAACGGTGCCGGTGAGCACCATCAGGACAGCGACCAGGCTGGTCAGCGCAAGGAAGCCGATCCACTTCTCGAACAAGTCGGCCGATATGTCCGGGAAGAACACGATATCGCCGACATGTCTGCCGTCTATGACGATCGGAAACGCCGCTTCCATCTCTGGTATGGTGATGAGGTTGACGAACCATTGCGGAACCTTCTTCAGGTTGCGCAAGTCTTTCGGAGAAGGCGGGGGACCTCCGTCCATGCGGCGGAATTGAATATCCGTGGAGGCGTCCAAGGACTGAACAAATGCATCGAGGGTCTTTTGCGGATTGTCCGATGCGCGCAGGGTGCTGTTGAGCGCGGCGGCGATGGTCTGGATCGAGCGTCGAGCCGGCTCGTGTTCATCAGCTACCTGACCTGGTGCAAATATCTGCAGTAATATGCCGCCCAGGATCAGGGCTGCGAGAAGGCTCGCGCCGAGCGGGAGAAACAATTGCGTTCGGAACGAAAGTCGTCGCCACATTAGGTCAATTCTAACGCGTATCGGCCGGATTTGCTCTTTCCATTTATTCCCGGCGGGCTATGAGTCGAAAAACAAGAGAGTGCGCGATGCAAGATACCGCCAAGCTGGCGACGAGGGTCCTGATCGTCGACGACCATCCCGTGGTGCTGTCCGGCTGCCGCACCCTGTTCGCATCCGACCATTCAATCCGCATTGACGAGGCGAGTGATGCCAAATCCGGGCATCGCGCCTATGTCAGCAAGCGGCCCGACGTCACCGTGATCGACATCAGCCTGCCCGACGTCTCCGGGTTCGAGCTGATGCGGCGCATCCGCAAGGACGACCCCGACGCCAAGATCATCATGTTCAGCATGAACGACGATCCGGCGTTCGTCGTGCGGGCCGTCGAGCTCGGGGCGCAGGGCTATGTCTCCAAAGGCGACGATCCCAGGATCCTGCTCAAAGCGGTGCGCAAGGTGGTCGCGGGTGACAATTTCATCTCGCCGCAGCTTGCGGAAGCCGTGACGTTTTCCGGCGCGGCGATCAAGGCCAACCCCGCGTCACAGATGACGCCGCGGGAGCTCGAAATTCTTCGCTTGCTCGGACGCGGCGATAAGATCGTCGAGGTCGCCGAGGCGCTCGGCATCTCCTACAAGACGGTCGCCAACACCACGTCCCTGCTCAAGCAGAAGCTTGGCGCCAAGAACCATTCCGACCTGATCCGGATCGCAGTGGAAATCGGAATGAACTGACTTTCGCCATCGACCGAACCGACTGCTCCGGATGCAGCGGTTCGGCCGACAGATCGACGCCGCCGTTGGCCGGGCAATGCATTGGACAACGGGCTGACACCCATCCGCCGACACAATGGGCCGAGGCTGTATTCGTTCCCGCGACTGATTCGGGAAAAAGCGGAGTTCAGGGTCAGGATCACGGCCGGGACTTGGCTGCAACTGCCAAAAGCGAACCAGAGCCGGATCGGGAAGAATTGGAACATTTTCGACACGCGCGGGGTTTTGGACTTGACGATTTCGTGACGGGCGACGAAAGCTTGCCGGAACAGTTTTGAGGGTTCGGCGACCCCGACGAGGCAACTGGTCTGCACACAACGACAGGCCTTCCAAGAGAAGGGCTGCGGCAATGCCGCAGCCCTTTTTCGTTGGGCGAAGGGGGTACGCCGGAAGCGGTTTCCCGATGCCGCAAAACACTCTATGGTGGTTCAAAGCCACCGGCTGTTGACAAGTAATTAGGTAAAATCAAAGGCTTAAGGGTCGAGCTCCGGCCCGGCCGCCTTTGGAGGGCAGTTTGACTCGCTATATCTCGACCCGGGGCGAAGCCCCCGAACTCGGCTTTTGTGACGTGATGCTGACCGGGCTTGCCCGCGACGGCGGCCTGTATGTGCCGGCGGTGTGGCCACAGCTTCCGAGCGAGACGATCGCCGGCTTCTTCGGCCGCCCCTATTGGGAGGTCGCGGTCGACGTGATTCGTCCCTTCGCCGGTGGCGAGATTTCCGACGCCGAGCTCGGGCGCATGGCGAACGAGGCCTATGCCACCTTCCGCCATCCTGCGGTGGTGCCGCTGCGCCAGATGTCCCCGCACCAGTTCGTGCTGGAGCTGTTCCACGGTCCGACGCTCGCCTTCAAGGACGTGGCGATGCAGCTGATCTCGCGGCTGATGGACCATGTGCTCGAAAAGCGCGGCCAGCGCACCACCATCGTGGTCGCGACGTCAGGCGATACCGGCGGCGCCGCGGTCGAAGCCTTTGCGGGCCTCGAGAACGTCGATCTAATCGTGCTGTTTCCGCACGGCCGCATCTCCGAGGTGCAGCGGCGGATGATGACCACGACGGGCGCGGCCAACGTCCATGCGCTCGCCATTGAGGGCACCTTCGACGACTGCCAGGCGCTCGTGAAGGGAATGTTCAACAACCATCGCTTCCGCGATGCGACCTCGCTCTCCGGCGTCAATTCCATCAACTGGGCGCGCATCGTCGCGCAGGTGGTCTACTATTTCACCTCCGCCGTCGCGGTCGGTGCTCCGGCGCGCGCGGTCGATTTCGTCGTTCCGACGGGCAATTTCGGCGACATCTTCGCCGGCTACGTCGCCAAGCGCATGGGGCTGCCGGTGCGCACCCTGCGCATCGCCGCCAACGTCAACGACATCCTGGCGCGCACGCTGAAGACCGGCATCTACGAGGTGCGTGAGGTGCACGCGACGGCATCGCCGTCGATGGACATCCAGATCTCCTCGAACTTCGAACGGCTGCTGTTCGAGGCCGGCCGGCGCGATGGCGCCGGCGTGCGTCGCCTGATGGAACAGCTGAAGCAGTCCGGCCGCTTCGTGCTACCCGATGCGACACTCGCCGCGATCCGCGAGGAGTTCGATGCCGGGCGCGCTGACGAGACCGAGACTGCGGCTGCGATCCGCGCCGCCTGGCGCGAAGCAGGCGAGCTGGTCGATCCTCATACCGCCGTGGCGCTCGCCGTCGCGGACCGCGACACCACCGATACGAAGGTGCCGAGCATCGTGCTCTCCACCGCCCATCCGGCCAAGTTCCCCGACGCCGTCGAGGCGGCTTGCGGCCAGCGGCCGCAACTGCCGGCCTGGCTCGACGGCCTGATGACCAAATCCGAACACATGAGGGTGATGAAGAACGATCAGGTCGAGCTCGAGCGGTTCGTGCTGTCCGCCAGCCGCGCCGCAAAGCAGGGAGTTGCCGGATGAGCGTCGAGATGTCCAAGCTTGCCTCCGGCCTCACCGTCGTCACCGACGAGATGCCCCACCTCGAGACGGCGGCGCTCGGCGTCTGGGCCGGCGTCGGCGGACGCGACGAGAAGCCGAACGAGCACGGCATCTCGCATCTGTTGGAACACATGGCGTTCAAGGGCACGACCAGGCGCTCCTCGCGCGAGATCGTCGAGGAGATCGAGGCGGTCGGCGGCGACCTCAATGCCGGCACCTCGACCGAGACCACGTCCTATTACGCGCGGGTGCTAAAGGCCGACGTGCCGCTCGCGCTCGACGTGCTCGCCGACATCCTTGCCAATCCCGCCTTCGAGCCCGACGAGCTGGAGCGCGAGAAGAACGTCATTGTGCAGGAGATCGGTGCCGCGCAGGACACGCCCGACGACGTCGTGTTCGAGCATCTGAACGAGCTCTGCTATCCCGACCAGCCGATGGGCCGTTCGCTGCTCGGCACCGCCAAGACGCTGCGCGCCTTCAACCGCGACATGCTGCGCGGCTATCTGTCGACGCATTATCGCGGGCCCGACATGGTGGTGGCCGCGGCCGGGGCGGTCGATCACGGCCAGGTCGTCGCCGAGGTCGAAAAGCGGTTTGCGAGCTTCGAGGGGACGCCCGGGCCGAAGCCGCAGGCCGCTCGGTTCGGCCAGGGCGGCGCCAAGGTGGTGCATCGCGAGCTCGAGCAGGCGCATCTGACGCTGGCGCTCGAGGGGGTGCCTCAGACCGATCCTTCGCTGTTCTCGCTGCAGGTCTTCACCAATGTCCTCGGCGGCGGAATGTCGTCGCGCCTGTTCCAGGAGGTGCGCGAGAAGCGCGGCCTCTGCTACTCTATCTACACCTTCCACGCCCCCTACACCGATACCGGCTTTTTCGGCCTCTATACCGGCACCGATCCCGCCGACGCGCCGGAGATGATGGAGGTCGTGGTCGACATCATGAACGAATCGGTGGAGACGCTGACCGACGCCGAGATCGCCCGAGCCAAGGCACAGATGAAGGCGGGGTTGCTGATGGCGCTGGAGAGCTGCTCCTCCCGCGCCGAGCAGCTCGCCCGGCATGTGCTGGCCTACGGGCGGCCGCAGACAGTGCAGGAACTGGTTGCCCGGATCGACGCCGTCAGCATCGAATCGACCCGGGACGCGGCCCGTGCGCTGCTGTCGCGCAGCCGGCCTGCGGTCGTCGCATTGGGCAGCGGCAGGGGTCTGGACACGGCGGTGTCTTTTGCGGAAGGATTGACACGGGCGCGCGCCAAGGCGCGGCTGCACTAAGAGCCGCGTGCGGGCCTCGCCCCGGGAAGCATCACCATGGCCCTCTTTCGCCTGCCATCCAGTGGACCCGCCGCCCTGGCGCCGCGCGGCAACGGGCTGCTCCTGCGCGCGCCGCAAATGTCCGACTTCCTGCAATGGGCTCATTTGCGCGAGACCAGCCGCGACTATCTGACGCCTTGGGAGCCGATCTGGCCGTCCGACGATCTCACCCGCTCCGGCTTCCGCCGGCGCCTGCGCCGCTATGCCGAGGACATTGCCGCGGACCGCTCCTATCCCTTTCTGATCTTCCGCGAGCTCGACGGTGCCCTGGTCGGCGGCATCACGCTCGCCAATGTCCGGCGCGGCATCGTGCAGGCCGGCACCATCGGCTATTGGGTCGGCCAGCCTTATGCCCATCGCGGCTACATGACGGCCGCACTGCGAGTGCTGCTGCCGACGCTGTTCGGCGAGCTCAATCTGCACCGGGTCGAGGCCGCCTGCATCCCGACCAATGCGCCGTCGATCCGGGTGCTGGAGAAGTGCGGCTTCTCGCGCGAGGGCTTGGCGCGCCGCTATCTCTGCATCAACGGGGTCTGGCAGGATCACCTGCTGTTCGGCCTGCTGCACGAGGACTTCCGCGGCTGAGCAGCCTGATGGATGCAGCCAAATCCCTTTTTGCCGCCTTGGGTTCGCCGATATTGGCGATATAACCCGGCCGGAACATTGTCATGGAGTACGGGTGTTGATGGTGCAGGAGCTTCGGTCATCGCGGACGAGGTTGCGGCGGGGCGCAGCGGTCGTGCTGGCATTATCGGTCGGGCTCGCCTCCGTCTCGCCGGTGGCGGCACAGTCGTTGACCGACCGCTTCAAGAGCCTGTTCGGCGGCAAGTCCGACGAGCCGGCGGAGCCGAAGCCGGCGCCTGCGCCCGGGCAGCCGGCCGAAGACGACCTCGATTGCCCCCAGGTCACGGTGCGCGCGGGCGCCTCGACCTACGCGGTCGGCGCCAGCGGCAAGCCGGCGGTCGGCAATGACATCCGCTTCCAGGCCTCGATCACCAAGATGGCGCGCGAATGCTTGCGCAGCAGTGCCGGCATCACCGCCCGGATCGGCATCCAGGGCCGCGTCATCGCCGGCCCCGCCGGGGCGCCTGCCTCCGTCGAGGTGCCGCTGCGCATCGCCGTCGTGCAGGGCGGCGTCGGCGAGAAGGTGATCGCCTCGAAGGCCTACCGGACCACGGTGGCGATGTCGGAAGGCGGCAGCGTGCCCTTCACCTTCGTCGCCGAGGATCTGGCCTATCCGGTGCCGGCGCCCGCGGTCGCCGATACCTACATCTTCTATGTCGGCTTCGACCCGCAGGCGCTCTCGCCGGAGCGGAGAGGGAAGAAGAAGAAGTAGGGGAGATCTTGCGGCAATGTCAGCTGTCATTGCCCGCGAAGGCGGGCAATCCAGTATTCCAGAGGCCGCGGTGCTTGAACTGAGAAGCCTCGGCGCAATGGATCACCCGCCCCAGTGCGCAAGTGCGCACAAGGTGGGTGATGATACCGCACTTGTGGATGCTGTTACCCGACAGACAAAAAAGCCGGCGCTCGTCGCGCCGGCTTTTTGATTGGGTAAGGCAAATCCCTCAGTTCAGCTTCTGCCTGACTTCGTTGATGCCCTTGGCGAGCAGGTCGTCGGCGATCTGGCCCTTGACCGACTGCGACAGGATCGTGGAGGCAGCCTGCACGGCGGCTTCCGCGGCGGCTGCCCGGACGTCCGCGAGAGCCTGAGCCTCGGCGAGTGCGATCTTGCCCTCGGCGGTCTTGGTGCGGCGGGTGACGAAATCTTCCAATTTCGCCTTGGCCTCTGCTGCGATGCGCTCCGCTTCGGCGTTCGCGTTGGCGATGATGTCGGCGGCCTCGCGCTCGGCACCGGCAGTGCGCGCCTTGTAGTCGGCGAGCACCTTGGTGGCCTCCTGCTTGAGGCGCGCCGCCTCGTCCAGCTCGGCCTTGATACGAGCGGCGCGATGATCGAGCGCCGACATCGCCGTCTTGAACACCCCCACATAGGCGAAGATCACCATCAGAATCACGAAGGCAACGGCGACCCAAAACTCAGGTGTGAAGAACATCGAGACTAACCCTTCAAGGTCGCATCAACGGCGGCATTGACCGACGCTGCATCCGGAACGACGCCCGTGAGCTGCTGAACGATGGTGCCGGCTGCATCGGCCGCGATGCCGCGGACGTTGCTCATGGCGGTCGCGCGGGTCGAGGCAATGGTCTTCTCCGCCTCGGCGAGCTTGGCGGACAGTTGCTCTTCTAGCGCCTTGCGTTCGGCTTCCGCCTGCGCATTCGCCTTCTCGCGGGATTCGTTGCCGATCGCCTGTGCACGCGCGCGCGCCGACGCGAGCTCGCCTTCATAGGCCTTGAGCGCCGCCTCGGACTGGTCCTTCAGCTTCTGCGCTTCGGCGAGATCGCCCTCGATCTTGTTCTGACGCGCCTCGATCGCACCCCCGACACGCGGCAGCGCGAACCGGGAGACGATCAGATACAGCGCGACGAAGGCGATCGCGAGCGACACCAGTTGCGAAGCAAAGGTGCTGCTCTCGAAAGGCGGAAAGCCACCGCCGTGGTGACCGCCATCGGCCTCCGTGTGAGCGCCGGTACCTTTGGCGCCGCCATGACTTTCAGCCATGGAGTTCTCCTGTTGCTGTCAGACGCGCCGCCTCCCACCTGGAAGCGGCGCGAAACGCGTTCAGAGCGGGACGAACAGCAGCAGCAGAGCGATCAGCAGCGAGAAGATGCCGAGCGCTTCGGTCACGGCGAAGCCGAAGATCAGGTTGCCGAACTGGCCCTGAGCAGCTGCCGGGTTGCGCATGGCTGCGGACAGATAATTGCCGAATATGAAGGCCACGCCGATGCCGGCGCCGCCCATGCCGATGCACGCGATGCCCGCGCCGAGAAACTTAGCTGCTTGCGGATCCATTTTTGACTCCTTGGAAGAAAGACAGGTGTGGGTGGAAAAGCACCCGGATCACTCAGTGTCCAGGGTGAATGGCGTCGTTGAGGTAGATACAGGTCAAGATCGCAAACACATAGGCTTGCAGGAACGCGACCAGCAGTTCGAGCGCGGTGAGCGCGACGGCGAGCGCCAGCGGCATGACACCGCCGATCCAGCCGACCACGCCAAGAGACGCGCCGAGCATGGCAACGAAGCCGGCGAACACCTTCAGCGCGATGTGGCCCGCGAGCATGTTCGCGAACAGTCGAACGCTGTGCGAGACCGGCCGCAGGAAGAACGACAGCACCTCGATCGCCATGACCAGCGGCAGGATGTAGCCGGGAACGCCCGAGGGCACGAACACTTTCAGGAACTTCAGGCCGTTCTTGTAGAGGCCGTAGATCAGGACCGTGAAGAACACCAGCAGCGCCAGCGCCGCAGTGACGATGAGATGGCTCGTCACGGTGAACGTGTACGGAACGATGCCTACGAGGTTCGAGACGCAGATGAACATGAACAGCGAGAAGATCAGCGGGAAGAACCGCATGCCATCCGCTCCGGCAGTGCTGCGGATCATGCTGGCCACGAACTCATAGGAGAGCTCGGCCACCGACTGCAGACGCCCCGGAACCAGCTGCTTGCCGCTGGTGAGCAGAAGCAGCGCAATGATCCCCACCGCGACGAACATGTAGAGAGAGGCATTGGTGAAGGCGATCGTGTGATCGCCGATACGGCCGATTGTGAAGAGCGGTTCGACGTTGAACTGATGGATCGGGTCGATTTTCATCCGCGCGGCATCTCTCGTCTGCTGGACAAGCCGACCAGTGAAGATTGGTCGGCCGGCTGTGCCGGCGAGCGGCACGACAGTTAACCCGGCTAGGCCAATTACGAACCACCGCGCCTGTTCGGACCCGCGCCTGCCGTTCTCACCACATTCACCACGCCGGCGATGAAGCCCAGCAGCAGGAACGCGATGAATCCGAAAGGCGACGTCGACAGCAAGTGGTCGAACCCCCAGCCAATCCCCGCTCCGACAGCGACGCCGGCGATCAACTCCGAGGATAGTCGGAAACCAAGCGCCATCGCCGAGGCTCTGGCCGCTTTGTCTCCATCGTCACCTGCGGGTTGCTCGGTCTTGGCCCGGCGGTCGCGAAATTCGGACAACCGCTGATCAAGATTTCCGAGCCGATCGGAAAGCGCGGCTTCCTCGGGCGATCTATCGCGATCTCCATCCTCGCCGTGTCCCGTGCCCTGTGTCATGCAACGAAGACCCGAAACGCTGCGGCTGAATGGAAATTGCGCCCGTCACCCTCAAAAGCCGCGCGGACCATACTGATGGCCTATAATCAAGTCAAGCCAAGTCACGATTGCGTCCCTTCCGATTATCTATTTGATTCACTTGATGATATTGACGCGCACGGCAGCGCTGCACACAGCGTGACGCCGCTCCGCAGCAGGTCTGCTTGCGAACGGCGGACGCAGCCGTCCTTTCGCCGCGCTCGCGGGATCAAAGAAGCCGCCGCGTTCGTTGATTTCGGGGGCGGCTTTTTGGCGGCGGATTGCCGGCTGGGGGTGTAGAATTGCAACCGCAGCCGCAGCAGTGCCGGGCGGAGACAATGATGAGACCTGCGACGTCATCCACGACATCATGGCTCGCGGCGGCGGCCGCGGTGATGGTAGTCAGCGGCGGCCTCGCGGCCGCGCAATCTACGCCCGACGGCGAAAATGGCCGCTACAGCATGACGCCCATCCCCGAGGGCGTGCTGCGGCTCGACACGCGCACCGGCACGGTGTCGACCTGCACCAGGAACGGCGCCGGTTGGGCCTGCTACGCGGTGCCCGACGAGCGGACCGCACTCGACGCCGAGATCGGCAGGCTCCAGGCCGAGGTCGAGCGGCTGAAGGCACAGCTCGCGGCGGGGCCAACGGTATCGGGCAAGATCGACGAGGCGCTGCCGAAATCCGATCCACTCAGGAAGCCCGAGCCCAAGGTCGCCGAGGGCGAGCGCAAGATCGAGATCCCGCTGCCGAGCGAGCAGGACGTCGACCGTGTGATGTCGTTCCTGGAAAAGGCCTGGCGGCGGCTGATCGACATGGCCAACCGCGTGCAGAAAGACGTGTCGGGGAAGATCTGATGCGGGCCCCTCCATGACATCTGCCAGATCCGTCACCCGCTCCGCACCATCGTCCGTACAGGCCACGACCGTCACATCGGCACTGCTCACCGTGCAGACGCCTGGCCGCGGCTTCACCGATCTGACCAGCGAGGCCGCGAGATTCATCGCCGAGGCGCACGCGGGTGAGGGCGCGTTGACGCTGTTCATCCGCCACACCTCGGCCTCGCTGACGATCCAGGAGAACGCCGATCCCTCCGTGCTGGTCGATCTTACGACGGCGCTGTCACGGCTCGCGCCGGAGAACGCGGGGTGGACCCATGATACCGAGGGGCCGGACGACATGCCGGCCCATATCAAGACCATGCTGACGCAGACTTCGCTTCAGGTCCCGGTCCTGAGCGGCAAGCTCGCGCTCGGCACCTGGCAGGCGATCTACCTGATCGAGCATCGCAGCCGCCCGCACCGCCGTGAGATCGTGCTGCAATTCATCGGCAGCGATCGATAACCACACAAAGCAAAACCGGCCGCGGAGACCGCGGCCGGTTGGTGTCGTCGATTGCTGCTGCGATCAGGTCGCCTTGATGTCGACGTCCTTGGTTTCCGGCAGGAACAGGAAGCCGATCACCACGGTAATCGAGGCGAAGATGATCGGGTACCAGAGACCGGCATAGATGTCGCCGGTCGAGGCCACGATGGCGAAGGCGGTGGCGGGCAGGAGGCCGCCGAACCAGCCGTTGCCGATGTGGTAGGGCAGCGACATCGAAGTGTAGCGGATGCGGGTCGGGAACAATTCGACCAGCATCGCCGCGATCGGGCCGTACACCATGGTCACGAACAGGACCAGGACGAACAGCAGGCCGATGATCGCCGCCGGCTGCGGACGGAAGACGTCGAACGGATGCGACATCTTCACGATGCCGGTGTCACCCGCCTTGGGATAGCCGGCCGCCTGCACCGCGGCGAGAACCGCCGGGTTGCTGTCCTTGGCGTTGGCGTAGGGCACGTCCTTGCCGTTGACCACGACCTTCACGTCCGAGCCGGCCGGACCTGGCGTCGTCGTGTACCTGACCGACGATTGCGACAGGTAGGCGCGCGCGGTGTCGCAAGGCGCGGTGAAGACGCGGGTGCCGACCGGGTTGAACAGATCGCCGCACTTGGCGGGATCGGCCACCACCTCGACCTTGACCGTCTCGATGGCCTTTTCCAGCGCCGGGTTGGCGTTGGAGGTGATCATCTTGAAGATCGGGAAGAAGGTCAGCGCCGCGATCAGGCAGCCGCCGAGGATGATCGGCTTGCGGCCGATCTTGTCGGAGAGCATGCCGAACACGATGAAGAAGCCGGTGCCGAGCAGCAGCGACCATGCAATCAGCAGGTTGGCGGTATAGCCGTCGACCTTCAGGATCGATTGCAGGAAGAACAGCGCGTAGAACTGGCCGGTGTACCAGACCACGCCCTGGCCCATGACGCCGCCGAGCAGGGCGAGCAGCACCAGCTTGCCGTTCTGCCAATTGCCGAAGGCTTCCGTCAGCGGCGCCTTCGAACTCTTCCCCTCTTCCTTCATCTTCTGGAAGATCGGCGATTCGTTGAGGCGGAGCCGGATCCAGACCGAGATGCCGAGCAGCAGCACCGAGACCAGGAACGGAATGCGCCAGCCCCACGCTGCGAAATCGGCCTCACCGAGCGCGGTGCGGGTGAACAGAATCACCAGCAGCGACAGGAACAGGCCGAGGGTTGCCGTGGTCTGGATGAAGGAGGTGTAGAAGCCGCGCTTGCCGTTCGGCGCATGCTCCGCGACGTAGGTCGCCGCACCGCCATATTCGCCGCCGAGCGCCAGACCTTGGGCGAGGCGCAGCACGATCAGGATGATCGGGGCCGCGATGCCGATGGTCGCCGCGTTGGGCAACAGGCCGACGATGAAGGTCGACAGACCCATGATCAGGATGGTGACGAGGAAGGTGTATTTGCGGCCGACGATGTCGCCGACACGGCCGAACACAATCGCGCCGAACGGACGCACCAGGAAGCCCGCGGCAAACGCCAGCAGCGCGAAGATATCGCGGGTTGCCGGCGGATAGGCCGAGAAGAACTGCGCGCCGATGATGCCGGCCAGCGAACCGTAGAGATAGAAGTCGTACCACTCGAAGACGGTACCGAGCGAGGAGGCGAGAATGACGAACCGTTCGTCCTTCGTCATCCCGGCGCCGGCAGATGGTGCCGATGTTGCAGTTACTGTCGTCATTCAGATTCGCTCCCGCTTGTTTTCTTTTCAAGAACCGATTCGCGCCACGCGGGCGCGCCACCAATCGGGGGCGAGCAATTACATGCCTATCGCGTCCGGCCCAATAGTACTTTCGACGCGAATCGGAAGGATCGCGGAGATGTCGGACGGGAAATCACGGAGCCGCGGGAACGAAATACCGTGGGTCTGCAGCCTCAAACTAAAGTCCAAGGACGGAAAAGCCCATCGCGACAATCCACATCACGACTGACACCAGGGCAGACCAGTATGCGAACACCAGATAGGTTTCTCGCATCACCGCCGAGACTGTTTTTTGTGCATGCGGCTGAGGCGGGCGTCTATCTTTTGGAAGATACAGCCACATCTCGGTGCGGCGGTGGTCTTTGGTCCGCGCCTCCTGCGCTTTCAGGAGAAGCACCAGTGTCATGATCAGGCTCAGAAAGCCTCCCGCCTGAAACGCGGAGCGCGGCAGAAACGAAAGGCCGATCATGACGCAGAATATGGCGAGGGAGGCAAATCCGCACGCGCGCAGGACCGTTTCAAAGGCGATGCGGCGCATTTCTTCCATGAGGAGGAACTCCGTCGCCTGGCTCATTGGGATCGAGATGCGTCTAGGGTAGTCCCTGCGGGGCCTGCCTTCAATGGTTCCCGCCCGCCGTTCAGAGGCCGACGCTGATGAAATTGCCGGCGGCGGGGAGCGCGAGGATAGCCGTGCCGGCCAGCCAGATCCAAAGCGAGACGCCGTTCGACTCCTGTGCGCCGGTGACGCGTTCGTAGATGGCGGCGGGAATGCCGCCCAGGATCACGGTGGCGGTCGAGACCATCAGCGAGGCGAACATCAGCGTCAGCGACATGTTTCCGAACAGAAGAGGGCCTGCGAGCGGTTGGACGTAGAGCAGGGCGAAGATCAGCCAAAGCTGGTTGAAGAGGCCGTTGATCATTCCGAAGAAGGCAATACCGATCAGGAAGAAGTTGCGGTTCATGATCCTCCTCCCGCAAGCCGCGGCGCGAGGTTGAGCACGAGCAATGTGTAGTGGAGCACGATCCGCAACCAGAACATCCAGACAAAACCGAACAGCCACACGATGGCTGGAGGAACTGCCTTCGGCGTGACGGTTGCAATGGCGGTGAGCACCGGATCGGTGAGGCGGCAGAAGAAGCGCCAGATATAGTTCGGCGAGTCGGCGTCGACGAAGAGGCCGAGCAGGAAGCGGCCGAGCATGGTGTACATCAGAGCCGCCAGAACGAAGTTCGGCAGGTGGAAATACCAGTATCTGGCGAACGAGTCGGCAATGTCCAAAATCTGTCCTCCTCCGGACCTCGCTCTGGCGCAGTATGGTCTTGCGAGGGCTGCCTGCTCGGCCCGGCCCGTCGGGCATTCTGCACCGGCCGCCGCACCCAACAATGTCAAGGCAGACGGTTCTGGGCAAGCGAGCGCCGCCGGTCGCAAACAAGAACGGGGCCTCGCAAGGCCCCGTTCGTCGCAATCGATCCGATCCGCTCAGGTCGTTTTCTCTTCGAGCACCGTGCGGCCTCGCGGCTTGCGAATCTCGTCAACATAGGCCTGCATTTCCCGCGACGGCGCCCTTCCCAGCAGGCTCACGATGATGATCACCGCGAAGCCGAATGGCGTCCCCAGCAAACCGCATGCGATGTTGTTGAGGTTGAACCAACCCACCTTGTTGGCGAGCGGGTGGGCCAGCGTCGGCCAACTCTCCATGGCGTTGGGCAATGCCATGGCCTTGGCGATGTCCACCAGCGGTGCGCCGGTGACCGGATTGAGCAGCGACGTCATGCCGAAATACTTGACGCCCGCGCCAGGGAAATAGCGCGTGACGAGCAGGTAGAACATGCACAGCCCAAATCCGGCGATGATGCCGCAGATCGCGCCCGTGGACGTCGTGCGCTTCCACCACACACCCATCACAAGCGCCGGGAAGTTGCCCGCCATCGCCAGGGAGAACGCCCAGCCGACCATGGCCAGGATATCCCCGGGCTTGGTGGCAGCCGTCGCCGCGGCAATGACTGCGACCGCCAGCAGCAGCACGCGCGCGATGATCAGCCGGCGTGCCGTCGGCGCGTTCGGATCGATCATCTTGTAGTAGACATCATGCGACAATGCATTGGCGATCGCGAGCAGCAGCCCGTCGGCGGTGGACAGAGCCGCGGCCAGGCCGCCGGCCGCGACGAGGCCCGAGATCACGTAGGGAAGGCCCGCGATCTCCGGTGTCGAGAGCACGATCACGTCCGTGTTGATCACGAAGTCCTGCAGCCGGACCACACCGGGGTGACCGGCAACGGCCTTGCAGGCGGCAATGACGGCGTCGATGTTGACGGCGTTCTTGCCGCAGATCTGGATCAGCCCGAGCTCGCCCCAGCTGAACAGCCAGGGCCTGATCGCGGACAGATCGCGCCCGATGATGTTCGTGTACACCTCCAGCTTCGAGAACGCCGCATAGGCAGGCGCCGAGAAGTACAGGAGGAAGATGAACAGCAGCGACCATGCCACGGATTGCCGCGCCTCACGCACCGACGGTGTCGTGAAGTAGCGCATCAAGATGTGCGGCAGCGAGGCCGTCCCGACCATCATGCACAGAATGATCGCAAAGAAGTTCAGCGGGCTATAGCTGAAGAACGGCTGAATGTGCGGCTTGAGGCTTGCCGCCGCCGCCAGTCCGTTCGCGAGCATGTCCTGTTCGCGCGCCGTGATGTCCGCGATCGCGTGCCCATAGGTCAGCTGCGGAAGCGGTATCCCGTAGATCTTGGTTGACAGGATCACGATCGGTGTCAGGTAGGCTATGATCAGCACGATGTACTGGGCCACCTGCGTCCAGGTCACCGCGCGCATGCCGCCCAGCATCGAGCAGACCAGGATGCCGACCAGTCCCGCGAAAACCGCGAGCTCGAACTGCATTCCGAGGAAGCGCGAGGCAATGATGCCCGTGCCGTAGATCTGCGCCGTGACATAGGTGAACGAGCAGGCGACGAGCACGACGACGCCCAGCGCCCGGGCGAAATTGCCGCCATAACGGAAGGACAAGAAGTCGGGCACCGTATAGGCGCCGAATTTGCGCAGATAAGGCCCGATCAGGATGGAGACCAGCACGAAGCCGCCGGTCCATCCGAGCACCCAGGCAAGTCCGTCATAGCCGAGCAGGAACAGCGTGCCCGCCATGCCGACGAAGGACGCTGCCGACATCCAGTCGGCACCGGTGGCCATGCCGTTGTAGAACGCCGGTACGCTGCGACCGGCCACATAGTATTCCGAGACTTGCGCCGTTCGCGACAGAATGCCGATGATGGCGTAGACCGCGAGCGTGAAGAACACGAACAGGTAGCCGAGAACCTTGTTCGGCACCCCGATCACTTCGAGGGCGGCGAGCAGAAGGACGAATGCGACGAATCCACCGGTGTAGAAGCCGTAGATCCGCCCGAGGTTGCTGAGAAAGTCGGAGCCGCCGGTTGAGGCCTGCGTAGCCATGTTCAATCCCCCTAATCGTCTTCTGCGAAGCCGAATTCTCGGTCGATCTTGTCCTGCTGTCTGGCGAAGACGAACAGGATGACCACGAAGGCGATCAGCGAACCCTGCGCGGCCATATAGAAGCCGAGCGGGAAGCCAAGGATCGGCAGCTTGATGGCGTTGAGCGGAACCACGAACATGTGGATGACGTATCCGAAGAAGAACCAGATGCCGAGGTTGATCAGCATCAGGCGCGAGGTCTTGCGCCAGTGGGCTTCTTCTCGTTCTTTGAGATTTTGGGAGTCAGGCATGGGCTGCATTTCCTCTGTCAGCACTCCGGCATGCGAGCCGGAGGAATCGAGGGGTTGCATACCCGTCGCTGCGGCCCCCCCGTGCCGCCTTCCAACCGGTCTTTCGCCAATTTGGAATGTCGGAGGCTAACATCAGGAGTGCCGAGGTCTTTCTAATACTTTCGGAGGGAACCGATGTTGCGGATGCGAACGGCGCTGCGGCCGTTGACAATTCGGGCGCGGCGAGCGCGGGATAGCACGGCGATTCCGTTTGGCAGGATCGGATTGCGATGAAGCTGCTGCAGAAATTCTTTCGTCCCCGGCCGCCGATTGGCGATCGCAAGGCGCTTGCCGACTTCATAGACGCGCAGTCGGCATTCATCGTGCAAAAGGGTATTTACGAGTATTCGCGTGCCCGCGCGGGCCATTACGCCAAGGTGCTGTTTGCCGAGGAAGGCTTTGCACAAGCCGTCGAACGGTCGCGCTGGCAGGCTTATCCGCTCGGGCTTGCGATGGTCGGCGAGATGGTCGAGGGGGTATTGCGCCCACATGCCGGCATGCACCGCCGGGCGGTTCTCGACCAGATGATCCTCGTCGTCCTCTCGGTTTTCGACCGTTACCCCGTGCCGCCGTCGCTCGGCGAGGACGCCTGGCTTGAGGCCCGGCGCGAGCTGGAGCAGAGGCTCGACCTTGTTGGCGGGCATGCGCCCAAGCGCGTGATGGACATTCCCGAGCCGCTGGCGGAAACCTATTTTGCGATGATGCCGATCCACGAAAAGCTGCGCGGACGGGATTTCGAGACGATCCGCAATTACCTGCGCGTCAGCCTGTGCAACATCCATGACGAATTGGTCGATCGCATCGATGCGGCTGCCGTGACCAACAGGCTGCTGGCGTAGGATCGCCCCGCCTCTGCCAATGCCCGGTTTGCCGGCCAGCATCGCACGGTCCGGGCCTTCCGAGGGAGGACAATGGATACGACGAGTGGTGCTGCCCCGCTTTTGTCGCTCGACGCCGTTGTCATCGATGCCGAAACGACTGGGCTCGATCCGCGCAAGGCGCGGGTGATCGAGCTTGCCGGCGTGCGTCTGTCGGCCGGAAAGCTGGTCGACGGCGGTTCGTTCGTTCAATTGCTGCGGCCGGCCGATCAACCGATCCCCGCCGAAACGACGCGCATTCACGGCATCGATGATGCCATGGTCGCTGAATCGCCGCTATTCGTGGATGTGTGGCCGCGTTTCGAGGCATTCCTCGGCCGGACGGTCGTCATCGGGCACATGATCGGTTTCGATCTGGCCGTCCTGAAGCGCGAATGCGATCTGGCGGGATTGCCATGGTCCCGGCCTCGAACGCTCGATACCAGACTGCTTGCGGAGATCGTTGCACCGGACCTCGGCGGATACCAGCTGGAGAATCTTGCGGCCTGGCTTGGCATTGACGTAGCCGGCCGGCACTCCGCTCTCGGCGATGCGATCACGACGGCACGGATCTTCCTTGCGCTGCTGCCGAGGCTGCGCGAGCACGGCATCCGGACCGTCGCTCAAGCCGAGCGGGTCTGTCGCGCGCTCACCACGGTGCTCGACGATCAGGTGCGGATGGGTTGGGTCGAGCCGGTCGAAGCGACGGCTCGTATCGATGCAGAGCAAACGCTGAAGCGATTCGACGCCTATGCCTATCGCCACCGCAACCGCGACATCATGCGGTATCCCGTCATTTTCGTCGGTCCGGACGTTTCGGTGAGCGAAGCCCTGGCACGAATGACCAGCGAGAGAATATCGGCTGTGTACGTCGGTGCGGCGGATGCGGCCGCCGACGATATCAAGGCCGTCGAGGCCGGGATCGTTACCGAGCGTGACGTGCTGCGGGCGATCGCCCGGCTCGGTGCCCCCGCGCTGGAGCTGCCGGTGCACCGCATCATGAGCAGGCCGCTGGCGGCGATTCCCGAGGACGCGCTTGTCTATCGCGCGATTGGCCGGATGAATCGCCTCAAGACCCGCCATCTCGGCGTCGTCGATGAGGCCGGCCGGGTGGTCGGTGCGTTGTCCGCGCGGGACCTGCTGCGTCTGCGGGCAGGGGAGGCCATATCGCTCGGCGACGAGATCGAGGATGCTGCGGATACGCAGGCATTGGCGCTGGCCTGGGCGAAGCTGCCGCGGGTTGCGGAGGTGCTCCTGGCGGAAGGATTGTCCGGGCGTCAGATTGCGGAGGTGATCTCCAGCGAGCTCTGCGCCCTCACCCGTCAGGCCGCTGTGATCGCCGAGCGGATCATGCGGGATCGCGGTCGGGGCGCGGCCCCCACGCCCTACACGCTGATCGTGCTCGGGTCTGCCGGGCGCGGCGAAAGCCTGCTGGCGATGGATCAGGACAATGCCGTGATCTTCGCGCAAGGCGAGCCGGGAGGCAACGAGGATCGCTGGTTTGAGACGTTCGCAGCGCACGTTGCAGATATTCTGCACGAGGCCGGTGTGCCCTATTGCAAGGGGGGCGTCATGGCGAAAAACCCACCCTGGCGCGGCTCTGTTGCAACGTGGCGGGACCGCATCGAGCACTGGGTCTGCCGCTCCAGTCCAAAGGATCTGCTGTCGGTCGATATCTTTTTCGATCTCCGGGCCGTTCATGGCGACGGCAGCCTTGCCGTGGCGGTCAGGCAGGCGGCTTTCGCGGCAGCCGAGGGGCAGGTCGCGTTCGCCAAGCTTCTGGTCGAGGGGATCAGCGTCCCTGCGAGCCTGAAATTCTTCGGCGGCATTCGCACTGACGGCGGTCGCATCGACCTCAAGGCGGCAGGGCTGTTCGGCCTGGTTGCTGCAGCGCGTGCGATGGCGATCCGTTACCATGTGATGGGCCGATCGACATCGCAACGCCTCGCGGGCGTGAAGGCCCTGGTTGGCCGTGGCCAGACCGATCTCGATGCGCTCGACGAGGCCCATGGTATCTTTCTGGAGCTGATCGTGTCGCAACAGATTGCGGATGTGGCGCAGGGGACGGCGCCCTCCAATGCGGTGTTGGTCAAGCCGTTGTCGGCCCGTGATCGCGAGCGATTGAGGGCAGCGCTTCAAGCGGTCGCCGTGATCGATGAGTTGACCCGGGACCTGCTGTTCAGGGATTGATGAGACTCGTCAGCGGCTTTTTGCGCTGCAACATCAGTTGGTTGACGCCTGTGATTAACCGCCTTGCGACTACGGGCGGAAGGTTGCCTTGCAAGACGGCTCCAGTCAGTAAACAATCGCAATTGCTGCTTGATCAGCAACGAGTTGAACTTCTTTCCCGATCTTTCGTCGGCCTGCGGAACAGATGACTGCAACAGCCAATGCAAACACCCATCTCGTCATCGCCGATGATCATCCCCTGTTCCGCGATGCGCTGCGGCAGGCGGTGGCGGGCGTTCTCCCCGCGGCTCGGATCGACGAGGCCGGATCCTTCGAGGATCTGACCAAGCTTCTTGAGCAGGCCTCCGAGGTCGACCTGGTCCTGCTCGACCTCTCCATGCCTGGGATCTCCGGCTTTTCCGGCCTGATCTATCTGCGTGCGCAATACCCGGCGATCCCGGTCGTGATCGTCTCGGCCTCCGACGACAGCGCCACGATCCGCCGTTCGCTCGATTTCGGCGCGTCCGGCTTCATCCCGAAGCGGTTCGGGGTCGAGACCTTGCGCGACGCCATCCTCAAGGTGATGGAGGGCGACGTCTGGGTCCCCGCCGATACCGACCTCTCCGCCGCCGCCGATCCCGACATGACCCGCCTGCGCGACCGCCTGGTGACGCTGACGCCTCAGCAGGTTCGCGTCCTGATGATGCTGTCGGAGGGCCTTCTCAACAAGCAGATCGCCTACGAGCTCGGTGTCTCAGAGGCCACCATCAAGGCGCATGTCTCGGCGATCCTGCAGAAGCTCGGCGTCGAGAGCCGGACGCAAGCGGTGATTGCCGCCGCCAAGATCGCCGGCGGCCAGTGGAAGCAGGGTACGCCGACGGAATAGGGCTGCTACAGCGTGGTCAGAAGCACGCTGGCCGCTTTGATATCCGCCGTATCGGCGCCCTCGGCAAAGCCCTCGAGCGCCGATTGGAGCCATCGCTTCGCCTCGTCGCGCTGCCCGCGTCCGGCAAACAGCCCGGCGAGATCGATCGCAGCGCGCAGCTCCCAGGCCGTGGCGCCTTGCCGGCGACTCAGATCCAGGGATTGCATGAAGTGGGCTTCTGCCTGCTCGGCGTCGGGCTCCGGCAGCGACAACAGAACTCTGCCTTTCATCCGCAGCAACTCGGGCATGTAGAGATGATCGCCGCTCTGATCGACGAGGCGGATCGCATCGTCGATCAGGCGCGCACTCTGCTCGACCTGTCCAAGCGCCAACAAGCCTTGAACCAGTGCGATGTTGAAGGTCGTTGTGAGCAGTTCGTAGCCGGCCTCGTGGAGCTCGCGTAGGCAAGCCATGATCGTATCGACGCCTTGCGCGGCGTCTCCCCGACGGATCGCCAGTTCGCCCTTCACGCCGCGGCCCACCACGAGATAGGGACCCATCGATCGAGATTCGGCATGCGCGATGAATTGGTCGATGCTCTGCTCGGCGCCGTCGAGATCGCCGTCCCAGAGCGAGATCGAGACCGCCCAGATCAACGCGATGCACAGCGTGATCGGATGCTCCATCTGCGCGGCTTCAGTCACCGTCTGTTGCGCCAGCTGCCGCGCGTCCGCGGGCCGGCCCTGCAACCAGAGTTCGCGCGCCAGCGTGATGCCGGCCCGGTTGCGATGATCGAAGCCATGGATGGTGCTGATTCGTTCCGCGCCCGGCCCTTGCCATGCGACCTCCAGCATCTTCAGCGCGTCGCGGTGCTCGCCGGCCAGATGCAGCGAAACCCCGAGCAGCGAATGGGCGAGGACGATCGAGCCGGGATCGCCGAGCGCCTGCGCGACCGCAAGGCTCTGCTGCGCATAGCCAAGCGCGGCATGGAACTGCCCCATCCGTTCGTGAAAGATATGCATGCGGCCGAGCAGCTGCAGCTGGTTCGGCGCGTCGCCGCGCGCCTCCGCGATCGCAAGGCTCCTGCTCAAGGCCACGCGCGCCGCCTCGCTGCCGCCGCGCGTGAACATCAGGGTCAGCCCGAGGGCAGCCTGGATGTGCATTTCATCGGCGCTGCCGCGCGCGGACGGGGTCATCGCAAGCAGTGCCCGTTCCGACCAGCGCCGGCATTCGATCAAGAGGGACATCGCGAGGAAGATCGGCGCTGCCGCGGCGGCGAGCGCAATGCCGGCGGTGGCGTCGCCGCCCGCGCCAAAGCACCAGTCCAGCGCGGCACGCACATTGTGGAGCGCGGAGAAGTGGATCGCCCGTTCGTCGGCATTCGGCGTTGCCGCCCATGTGCTGCCGGCCTGCTCCAGCCATCGCCGGTAGTAGGTCGCGTGGCGGGCGGCGAGCGCGGCGTCGTTCGGCTCGATCTCGAGCAGATAGGCGCGCGTGGTATCGAGCAGACGGTAGCGCATCATGGCGCCGACCGGCCGCGGCGCGACCATCGATTTGGCGACGAGACTGTCGATGGCATCGAACAAGCGGGAGCGGTCGGCCCGTTCATCCGGGACGACCTCGAGGGCGGCGTCGATGGTGAAGTGACCTGCAAAGACCGCCAGCCTGCGGAGGACGAGGCGCTCGATGTCGGACAGCAGCCCGTAGCTCCAGTCCAGCGTCGCCCGCAACGTCTTCTGCCGCGGCGGCGCGGTGCGCTGGCCCTGCCAGAGCAGATTGAGACGCTCGTCGAGCAGCGCGGCCGTCTGCTCCAGGCCGTAAGCTTCGACCCGGCCCGCGGCGAGCTCGATCGCCAGGGCCATGCCGTCAAGGTTGCGGCAGATCCTCGCGATAGTCGCGGCGTTGGTATCGTCGAGCGCGATCTGCGCGCCGCCAGCGGTCGCCCGTTCGATGAAGAGCTGAAGCGCGGGATAGGTCTGTGCAGCCGCCGCACTCAGCCCGGCACTATCAGGCGGTACGGCGAGCGGTGCCAATCGATAGACCTGCTCGCCCTCGACGCGCAGGGCTTCGCGGCTGGTGGCGAGGATGTGGACATCAGGCGCAGCGTGGAAGATCGCCGAAGCCAGCGGTGCCGCCGCGGCGATGACATGCTCGCAATTGTCGAGGATGAGCAGCAACCGCTTGTCCCTGACATGCGCGAGCAGCGCGGGCAGGGGATCGTCGGTCTCGGCCGGCAAGCCGAGCATCAACAGGATCGAGGTGATCACGAGATCGGGATCGCTGAGCGCGGCAAGGTCGACGAAATGCGCGGCGTCGGAGAACGTCGCGAGCAGGTCGTGGGCGATCGCCACCGCGACGGCAGTCTTGCCGACGCCGCCCGGACCGACGATCGTGACGAAGCGCGAGGTGAGAAGCTTGTCGGAGATGGTGGCGACGGCCTGGTCGCGCCCGACCATCCGTTGCAGCCGATTTGGCAGCTTGACCGGCGGCAATTCCATCGGCGGGGACGAGCGCCGCGCCGCCGGAAGCTGCGTGTGCGAGATCGGCGCCACGAAGCAATAGCCGCGTCCGGAGAGCGTCGTGATGTATCGCGCGCCGTCCTTGCCGTCGCCGAGCGCCTTGCGGAGAGCGGCGATGTGAAAGCGCAGATTGGCGTCTTCGACGGTGATGCCGGGCCACACCAGCGCCATTAGATCCCATTTGCTGACGACCTCGTTCGGCCGCGACATCAGTGCGGTCAGCGCGTCGAACGCCTTCGCACCCAGCGGCACTGTGACGCCGTCGCGCGTCACGAGCCTTTCATGTGGCGCCACGGTGAATGGTCCGAACGAGAGTCTTGGCCCGGTCGGCGTGGTCATCGCGAAATCTTGCTCATTTGCGAACCGGATAGCCAGAGGGCAGCCATCCCGCAAGGCCTGCGTTGCATCGGCCTCAGACCGTGTTTGCAAGCCTCCCATAAGCTTCTGCGCCGGCCTCACAACTTCTCACAAGTCCAAACGGGTCTCCGGGGCGCGTCGCTGCTAGGCAGTTTGCGCGACGGCAAGGAGCTCTTCATGACGCAAACGGCAAAACTGCTCTACACGGCCCGGACCCACACCAGCGGCGGCCGGCACGACGGCATATCGCGCAGTTCCGACGGTCGCCTCGACGTCAAGCTGTCGCCGCCGGGCGGGGCCGGCATCGGCACAAATCCCGAGCAATTGTTTGCGGCCGGCTGGTCGGCCTGCTTCGAAGGCGCCATGGAACTCGCCGCGCGCAAGCAGAAGGTGACCCTTCCCAGGAAAAGCGCGATCGACGCGGAGATCGATCTCGTGCTCGACGAGGGCGCCTACGCGCTGAGGGCGCGCCTCAATGTCAGCCTGCCGGGACTCGACCCCGAGATCGCACGCGGCATCATCGATGAAGCGCATCAAACCTGCCCCTACTCCAAGGCCGTCCGCGGCAACATCGACGTCACGGTCGCGCTGATCTGACGCACCATCATCAACCACGACGAGGTAACACCATCATGAAGCAGCTCATCGATCAGCACCGCCGCCAGTTTCTCGGCATCGCCACCGGAGCCGCCGCCGCCGGCATCGGCGTGATCGCGTTCGCTCGTGCCGAGACCGAACCGCAGCGATCCCAAGCATCGAATGCGTCCTTCGGCGCGATCAAGCAGATCGATGCCGGCGTTCTCAACGTCGGCTATGCCGAGGCGGGTCCCTCGAATGGTCCGGTGGCGATCCTGCTGCACGGCTGGCCCTACGACATTCACGCCTTCGTCGAGGTCGCACCGATCCTGGCGCAGGCCGGCTATCGCGTCATCATCCCTCATCTGCGCGGTTACGGCTCGACGCACTTCCTCTCCAGCGAGACGCCGCGCAATGGCGAGCCTGCCGCGATGGCCTCCGACATCATCGCGCTGATGGACAAGCTCGAGATCAAGAAGGCCGTCGTCGCCGGTTTCGATTGGGGCGCGCGTACCGCCGACATCATCGCCGCGCTGTGGCCGGAGCGGTGTCGCGCGCTGGTGTCGGTCAGCGGCTATCTGATCTCCAGCCAGGCTGCGGGCAATATGCCGCTGCCGCCGTCGGCCGAGCTGCAATGGTGGTACCAGTTCTACTTCGCGACCGAGCGCGGCCGGGCCGGCTACGAGAAGTACACGCATGATTTCGCCAAGCTGATCTGGAAGCTGGCTTCGCCGCAGTGGAAGTTCGACGACGCTACCTTCAACAGAAGCGCGGCGTCGCTCGACAACAAGGATCATGTCGCGATCACGATCCACAATTACCGCTGGCGGCTCGGGCTCGCCCAGGGCGAGGCAAAATATGAGCATCTCGAAAAGAAGCTGGCCGCAGCTCCGCAGATCGAGGTGCCGACGATCACGATGGAGGGCGATGCCAACGGCGCGCCCCATCCCGAGCCGAGCGCCTATGCCAAGAAGTTCTCAGGCCGATACGAGTTTCGCCTGATCACCGGCGGCGTCGGCCACAATCTGCCGCAGGAAGCGCCACAAGCCTTCGCCAAGGCCGTCATCGACGCCGACGGCGCCTAGGCATTCGTCGGCACCTCCGTCCAGCCTCATTGATCGAGCCCGATGAAACATCATGACGATAGCCGAACCCGAAAAGAAGAAATCTTTCTACACCACGATGATCGTGCTGACCGTGGTCCTCCTCGTCGTGCTCCTGACCTGCATGCCCTACCTCGTCACGATCGCCTTCGCGGAAGGGCCAGCGGAACAGAGCGCGGCGGACGCCTCGCCGATCTTCGGCGTCACAATTCCAGCCGGCTATAAGCGGTGGGAGCTGATCGCGCCGGCCGAAGAGGCCGCGCCGCTCGACGAGCTGCGCGCTGTTGTCGGCAACCAGACCGCCATCGATGCCTATCAGGCTGGAAAACTGCCGTTCCCGGACGGCACCATTCTGGTCAAGCGCGCCTGGAAGCGGAAGCAGTCACCGGAGTTCGCGTCCGCGACGATTCCCGGCGCCGCCACCACGGTCCAGGTGATGGTGAAGGATTCCAGGAAATACGCGGCTACCGGCGGCTGGGGCTTTGGCCGCTTCGTCAACGGCAAACCGGTGGACGAGGCGCAGCACCGCACCTGCTGGGGCTGTCACGAAGCCCGGGCCAAGAGCCGCGACTATGTCTTCACGCGGCCTGCGCCTTGAGACATACGGTAACTGGCTTGAAGACTTGGTTCATCAGCGGCAGCTCTCGCGGGCTTGGCCGTGCCATCACGGAAGCGGCACTCGCCGCGGGCGACCAGGTGGTTGCCACTGCGCGGACGCTCCAACCGCTTGAACCGTTGCGGGAACGTTTCGCTGAAAGACTGTGCCTTGCAACGCTCGACGTCACGGATGAAGCTGCCGCGCCGGCAGCCATCGCGCTTGCTGCGGAGACGTTCGGCGGACTCGACGTGGTCGTCAACAATGCCGGCTACGGCGACCTCGGATCGGTCGAGGATACTGGCCTGGACTCGTTCCGGCGGCAGATCGAGGCCAATTTGATAGGCACCATTATCGTCACCAAGGCGGCGATTCCGGTGCTGCGCCGGCAGCGCCGTGGCCACATCGTGCAAGTCTCGTCCGTAGGCGGCCGGATCGGCGCCCCAGCCCGCGCCGCCTATTCGGCCGCGAAATGGGGTATCGAGGGCTTTTCGGAATCGCTGGCGCGCGAGATGGCGCTGATCGGCGTGAACGTCACGATCGTCGAGCCCGGCGGCTTTCGCACCGGCTTTGCGCGAGCCGCACATGGGACCGGCGAAGGACGCCCGGAATACGATGCGCTCGTCGGCGCTGCCGTCAGGATGCAGCGCGATTACGACGGCCGGCAGCCCGGCGATCCAGCCAAAGCCGCGGCCGTGGTTCTGAAGCTTGCCGATATGGAGCGCCCGCCTCTGCGCATTGCGCTCGGAAGCGATGCCGTCGACGCCATCGCTGCGATCGATAAGCTCCGCCTCGAAAAGCTGGAGAGGTGGCGAGCGCTCAGCGTATCGACTGACTATTGACCCCGGGGGCCTCACTCCGCCGCCACCATTTGTTGCGTGCGCCACTGGCCCAGCAGGGCACGCAGCGAAGCCGGCTTCACCGGCTTGTTGAGCACTGCGATCTTCTCGTCACGCGCGGCGACCTGCACGGCGGGGCTGCGGTCGGCCGTGATCAGGATCGCAGGGATGGTATCGCCGAAACGGCGGCGGATCTCGCGGATGGCGGCGATGCCGTTGCCGCGATCGAGGTGATAATCGACCAGAAGGCCGGTGACGCGGCGGCCGGCGGTTTCGATCGCAGCGATCGCGCCTTCGGGATCGGCGACCGCGATCACCTCGGCGTCCCAGGCCTTGAGCAGCGTGCGCATGCCGTCGAGGATCGCCGCATCGTTCTCGATGCAGACGATCAGCGCGCCCGAGATCGGTGTGCGCGCCAGCGGCGTCGCGCTGGTCACGGCCGCGGTATGGGTGACCGCCTTCGCTGTCGGCACGGTCACCGAGAAGACCGAGCCGCCGCTTCGATTGCCGTCGATGGCGATGCCGTGCTTGAGCACGCGAGCCAGGCGTTCCACGATCGAGAGGCCGAGGCCCAGACCGCGCGCGATCCGCGCGCCCTGCTCCAGGCGATGGAATTCCTTGAAGATCTCGCCGCGCTTGACCGCGGGGATACCGACGCCGGTGTCGTAGACGCAGATCTTGAGCGAGGCGCCGCGGCGGCGGCAGCCGACCAGCACGCGGCCGCGCGGGGTATATTTGATCGCGTTCGAGATCAGGTTCTGGAGCAGGCGCCGCAGCAGGAGCCGGTCCGACTCGACCGGCAGCGAGCAGGGCACGAAGGCGAGCTCCAGGCCCTTGGCGCGCGCGATCGGCGCGAACTCGATTTCCAGCGAGCGCATCAGATCGGCCATCTTGAAGCTCGAGATCGAGGTCGCCATCGCGCCGGCGTCGAGCCTGGAGATGTCGAGCAGAGCGCCGAGGATTTCCTCGATCGCCTGCAAGGATTCGTCGATGTTCTCGACCAGCCGCGTCTCCTCGCCATTGTGCTGGCGCTCGACGAGGCTTGTGACGTAGAGCCGCGCCGCATTCAGCGGCTGCAGGATGTCGTGGCTGGCGGCGGCGAGAAAACGCGTCTTGGAGATGCTGGCGTCCTCCGCCGCGCTCTTGGCGATGGCCAGCTCGGAGTTCAGCCGCGTCAGCTCCTCGGTGCGGTCGCGCACGCGCTTTTCCAGCGTCGCATTGGCGCGTTCCAGCGCTTCGGCGGCTTCGAAGGTCGGCGTGACGTCGGTGAAGGTGATGACGAAGCCCCCGCCGGGCATGCGGTTGGTGAGCACTTCGATCACCATGTGGCGTTCCGGCAGCCGCTCGAGATAAGGCTCGCTGTCGGTGGTGTAGGCCGCAAGGCGCCGTTCCAGCAGGGCCTCGCGCTCGAGCGGATCGTTCGGATCGCCGAGGCCGATGAACTCCAGGATCTCGCGCAAGGGCGTGCCGAACTGGATCAGATGCAGCGGCACATTGAGGAGGTCGCCGAACTGCCGGTTGGAGCAGATCAGTTGCAGATCGGCGTCGAACACGGCGATGCCCTGACGCACATGGTTGAGCGCGGTCTGCAGGATCTCGCGGTTGAAATGCAGCGCGGCGTGCGAATCGTCGAGCAGCTTCAGCGCGGCCTTGGCGGAGACCGTCCGCTTGCGCAGCAGCAGCGACATCACGAGACGGGAGGAGGCCGCGCCGATCGAGGAGGCAATCAGATGCTCGGCGTGTTGCAGCAGCTCGAAATCGGCGGGCGCACCGGGCTCCAGCCGCACGTTGCGCCGCGCCGAGAAGGCCTCAAAGGAATGTCGCGCGCGGTCGGGCCCGAGATATTGCGCCACTGTGGTCTGGATGTCCTGCACGGTGACGGTGCTGCGCCAGCGGCGGAAGCTCGGGGAGATCGGTGCGAGCGTATTGGGCACGAACAGATCGGCTTGCAGCAGCTCGATGGAGGATGGCCGGCGTGCCAGCGACAGCAGCACATAGGTCAGGATGTTGAGGGACAGCGACCAGATCACGCCGTGCATCAGGGGCGGCAGGTCGGCGCCGAACAGTGCCTGCGGCCGCAGCGCCTCGATGCCGAACGGGCCGTGCTGCAGCAGCAGGATGCCTGACGTCGAGGAATCCATGAAGCTCGGCATGAACAGCGTGTAGAGCCACACCGCAAACCCGACCAGCATGCCGCCGATCGCCCCGCGCGCGGTCGCGCGCCGCCAGAGCAGGCCGCCGAAGAAGCTCGGGGCGAGCTGGGCGATGGCGGCAAAGGAGAGCAGGCCGATCGCCGCGAGCTGGGTGCTGCCGAGCGCGCGATAGTAGAAATAGGCCATCACCATGATGGCGAAGATCGCGAGCCGGCGCGAGCGCAGCAGGAAGTTGCTGAAATCGGCCCCGCCGGCGCGCCCCTCCGGCCGACGTTTCAGCACCAGCGGCACCACGAGGTCGTTCGAGACCATGATGGAGAGCGCGACGCATTCGACGATCACCATGGCGGTCGCCGCCGACAGCCCGCCGACGAAGACGGCGACGCTGAGCAGGTTCGCGCCGCTCTCGATCGGCAGGGCCAACACGTACATATCAGGGTCGGCCGTGCCGAACGGGAAGGTCACGAGGCCGGCGAGCGCGATCGGGATCACGAACAGGTTGATGGCGACGAGGTAGAGCGGAAACAGCCAGCGCGCGCGGCCGACCTCGGCATCCGAGGAATTCTCCACCACGCTGACGTGAAACTGGCGCGGCAGCAGCATGATCGCGCACAGCGACAGCAATGTCATGGTCAGGAAGTTGCCGATCGACGGCGAATAATTGATGGCGCGCACCGCTTCCGGCGTCCTCATCGCGCGCTCGATCAATTCATGCGGTGAGAACATCCAGAAGGTGACGAAGATGCCGGCGGCGAGGAAGGCGACCAGCTTGATGATGGACTCGGTCGCGATCGCCAGCATCAGGCCGTGCTGGTGCTCGGTCGCGTCGGTCTGTCGCGTGCCGAACAGCACAGCGAAGGCCGCCATCGTCAGCGTCACCATCAGCGCCATGTCGCCGAGGATCGGGATGTGCGAGAAGGCCTGGTCTTCGCTCAGGATTGTGCCCAGCGAAGAAGCCACCGCCTTGAGCTGGAGCGCGATATAGGGCACCGAGCCGATGATCGCGATTGCGGCGACGGTCGCCGCCACCGCCTGGCTCTTGCCGTAGCGGGCCCCGATGAAGTCGGCGATCGAGGTGATGTTGTGGGCTTTCGCCAGCTGGATCACGCGTCGGAGCACCCCGGCCCCCAACCCGATCATCAGGATCGGGCCGACATAGATCGCGAGGAAATCGGTCGAGGTGCGGGTCGCGAAGCCGACCGACCCGAAGAAGGTCCAGGACGTGCAGTAGATCGCCAGCGACAACGGATAGATCAGTCCGGAGGCGCGGCCGCGACCGGCCGGCGAGCGGCGGTCGCCGTGGCTCGCCACCAGGAACAGGAAGCCGATATAGCCGAAGGCGGCGGCGATCACGCCCCAATCGTGCAGCATGGGTCGGGGGCTCTCTCCCTGGGCGCCGGCGGCGCCCGAGCTCATTTTCCTTGCAAACCTAGCGCGTTGAGCGAGTGCAGGCGACAGCGAAATGCCGTGCGGCGGTAGGAACTGCCGGCGTCGTTAAGCGGTGGGGCAAGCTGTCCGCCCGCTCTTACCCTCCAGGGGAGGGTAAAAGAGGCCTATTCCGCGGCCAGCGACTTCGCGCGCAGCGGCAGGCCGAGGCGGTCCCACACTTGCAGCAGCGCTTCGGCGAGCTGATCGATCAGGCCGTCGTCGTGATAGGGCGAGGGCGTGATGCGCAGGCGCTCGGTGCCCTTGGCGACGGTCGGATAGTTGATCGGCTGGATGTAGATCCCGTGCTGTTCGAGCAGCAGGTCGGAAGCCTGCTTGCACTTCTCGGGATCGCCGACGAACAGCGGTACGATGTGTGTGTCGCTCGACATCACCGGCAGGCCGGCGGCATTGAGGATCGCCTTGACGCGGGCGGCACGGTCCTGGTGGCGCTCGCGCTCCCAGCTCGACGTCTTCAGGTGCCTGATCGCGGCGGTCGCGGCCGAGCAGACCGCCGGCGGCAGCGCGGTGGTGAAGATGAAGCCCGGCGCATAGGAGCGCACGGCGTCGATGATCTGGCCGTTGGCGGCGATGTAGCCGCCGAGACAGCCGAACGCCTTGGCCAGCGTGCCCTCGAGAATGTCGATGCGATGCATCACGCCGTCGCGCTCGGCGATGCCGCCGCCGCGCGGGCCGTACATGCCGACGGCGTGGACTTCGTCGACATAGGTCATCGCGCCATATTTCTCGGCGAGATCGCAGATCCTGGCGAGCGGCGCGACATCGCCGTCCATGGAATAGAGACTCTCGCAGACGATCAGCTTCGGCCGATCGGGACCGGCCGCTTTCAACAGCTCTTCGAGATGCGCAACGTCGTTGTGGCGGAACACGATCCGCTCGCAGCCGGACTGGCGGATGCCCTCGATCATCGAATTGTGGTTGAGCTCGTCCGACAGGATCAGGCAGTTCGGAATGAGCTTTGCGATGGTCGGGATGCCGGTCTGGTTCGAGACATAGCCCGAGGTGAACAGCAGCGCGGCTTCCTTGCCGTGGAGATCGGCGAGCTCGGCCTCGAGCTGCACCAGCGGATGATGCGTGCCGGCGATGTTGCGGGTGCCGCCGGCGCCGGTGCCGACGCGCGTGGCAGTCTCGACCATGGCGCCGACCACCTTCGGATGCTGGCCCATGCCGAGATAGTCGTTGGAGCACCAGATCACGACATCGCGCTTGCCCTTGGGCGAGTGCCAGACCGCATGCGGGAACCGGCCGGCCGTGCGTTCGAGGTCGGCGAACACGCGATAACGCCGCTCGGTGTGGAGACGATCGAGGGCGGAATCGAAGAATTGGGCGTAATCCATCGGCAAACCTGCAACGGAACCTGACCAAGGGGACGGGTCTACTTAGAGCTTTTCCAGCTCCAATGTCTATGCGCTATCCCACATTTGGATCTGTGGGGCATTTGGGCAAAATGCCCTATCCGGCGCGTCTCAGTTTGATCCCGATCAATCCGGCGCGACATATAATGCTGCTCCGCACCATCTGCCGGGGCGACCCAGCCTATGGTCTTCCGTCGCGGCCCGGCGCGCGCTTTCCTTGCTCAACCAGGCTCTCGAAAGGACCCTTCCATGAAGCGCGTGATGATCCTCAACGGTCCCAACCTCAACATGCTCGGCATCCGCGAGCCGCACATCTACGGCACGACGACGCTCGCGGAGGTCAACGCGAGCTGCGAGGACGCGGCCGCCAGGCTCGGCCTCAAGCTCGCCTTCCACCAGTCCAACCACGAGGGCGTGCTGGTTGATCTGATCCAGTCGGCGCGGCAGGACGCCGAGGCCATCGTGATCAATCCGGCCGGTCTCTCCTTCACCTCGGTCTCGATCATGGACGCGATCAAGACGTTCGAGGGCCCGGTGCTGGAGGTGCACATCTCCAACATCCACGCCCGTGACGAATATCACCGGCATTCCAAGATCTCGTTCGTGGCGACCGGCGTGATCTGCGGGCTCGGGCCGTTCGGCTACATCGCGGCGCTGCACGCGATCGCGAATATGAAGTGAGGCGCCAGCCGCGCCGGAGGTCTGCTCCCTCGCCCCGTTCTTACGGGGAGAGGGTTGGGGTGAGGGGCTGTTTCGGCAATGATGGTGAGAGTTGGACTCGCGGAGACTCCCCCTCACCCGCCACGCTTCGCGTGTCGGCCTCTCCCCGCAGGCGGGGAGAGGCGAAGAACTCACGTCGTCCGAAACTGCAGCACGCCGTCCTGCATCTCGGGCGTGAGGCGGCCCTCGACGATCATGTAGTTGACGTGGGCGACGAGCTCGCCGGCGGCAAAGCCCATCTGGTGCTCGTCCAGCACGTGCTTGTTGAACACCACGGGCACCAGAGCGCGCGAGGTTTGCGGCACCTCACGGCAGGCTTCCGCGATCAATCGGCAGCGCTCTTCGTGGTGGTCGGCGAGCTGCTTGATGCGGGTCTTCAATCCGTAGAATGGCACGCCATGGCCGGGCAGCACCAGCACGTCATAGGGCAGCGTCGTGGTCAGGCTGGCGAGCGAGGCCAGATATTCGCCGAGCGAGTTCTGGTCGGGCTCGACCGCCCAGACGCTGACATTCGGCGAGATCTTGCTCAGCACCTGGTCGGCGGAGAGGAACAGCTTGTCGTCAGCGCAATACAGCATCACCTGGTCGAGGGCGTGGCCGCCGCCGGTGATGACCTTGAAGCGGCGCGTGCCGATCACGACGTCGTCGCCATGCGAGATGCGGCGATAGGACGGCGGCAGCACCGAGACGCGCTTCAGATAGTCCTGGCCGCGGCCGAGCAGCTTTTCGGTGAGCGACTCGTCCATGCCATGGCGGCGGAAGAACAGCCGCTGCGCCTCGCGCCGCTCCTCGGTGCCGCGGTTCTGGTGATAGACCGATTGCAGATATTCGACCTGCGACATCACCAGCGGGCAGCCGAACCGCTCGACGATCCAACCGGCGAGGCCGACATGATCCGGGTGGGAGTGGGTGACGATCAGGCGCGTGATGTTGACGCCTTTCAGCGGTCCGTCGAACAGCTTCGTCCAGGCCTCGATCGTCTCCTCGTTGCCGAAGCCGGCATCGATCATCGCATAGCCGTCGCCATCGGCGAGCAGGTAGATGTTCACGTGGTTGAGGCGGAACGGCAGCTTCAGCCGCGCCCACAACACGCCGGGCCGCACCTCGACCACCTGTTCGGGGCCGGGATGCTGTTCCCAGGGGTAGCGCAGGGCCTCGGCCGAGGACTGCGGGGTGTCGGTTTTCGAGTTCATGCTATCGGCTTAAACCCAGCGCGCGCGGGGCGCCAGCCGAAAAAGGATGCTGGGCGGCGACAGCATGGCGGTCATACCGAGGCAGTTTTCCGTAGCCCGGATTGCGCTACGCTCCATCCAGGCTACAGGACAGGGCCTTACGCCGCCCGCATGTCGTTGAGGAAGGCGTCGATCTCCCCGCGCAGCATATCGGCCTCGCGGCGCAGCGCGTCCGAGGCGCCCAGCACCTCGGTGGCCGCAGCGCCGGCTTCGGCGGACGCGGTGGAGACGCCGACGATGTTGCTGGAGACCTCGCTGGTGCCGCCGGCGGCATGCTGGATGTTGCGGGCGATTTCGCGCGTCGCGGCGCCCTGCTCCTCGACCGCTGCTGCGATCGTGGTGGTGACGTCGTTGATCTCGCCGATGATCCGGCCGATGCCCTGGATGGCGCCGACCGCCGAGGTCGTGACTGACTGCATGCTGGCGATCTGGGTGCGGATCTCGTCGGTCGCCTTGGCGGTCTGGCTCGCCAGGCTCTTCACCTCGGAGGCAACCACCGCGAAGCCGCGGCCGGCCTCGCCGGCGCGCGCCGCCTCGATGGTGGCGTTGAGCGCGAGCAGATTGGTCTGCGAGGCAATGGTCTGGATCAGGTCGACGACGACGCTGATGCGGCTCGCGCTGTCGGCAAGGCTCTGCACCGTGGCGTCGGTCGCTCCCGCTTCGTCGACCGCCTTTTTGGCGATCTCGGCGGAGGTCACGACCTGACGGCTGATCTCCTGGATCGAGGAGGACAGCTGCTCGGTGCCGGCCGAGACGGTCTGCACGTTGACCGACGTCTCTTCCGCCGCGGAGGCGACCGCGTTGACCAGCGCGTTGGACTGGTCGGCGGTGTTCGACATGCTCTGCGCGGTCGATTGCATCGAATTGGCCGATTGGGCCAGATTATCGAGCGCGGAGCGCACCGTGCTTTCGAACTGGGCGATCTTCGCCTCCATGCGCGCGGCCCGCTCGGCCTTGGCGATACGGTCCTTGTCCTGCTCGCTCGTCAGCGCGCGGGTCTCGATCATGCTCTCCCGGAACACCTGCAGCGTGTTCGCCATCACCGAGATTTCGTCGTTGTGATTCTTCGAGCGGTAGATCTCGGTTTCGAGATCCCCGTTCGCGAGCAGCTGCATCGACTGCTGCAAGGCGCCGATCCGGCGCAGGATGTTACGGCCGACATAGAGCCAGACGAACAGCGCCGAGCCGACCAGCATCAGCGCGCCCAAGCCCAGCATGACCGACGTCGCGAGCGAAATCTCCTGCCGCGCCTGGAAGGTCGAGGTGTTGGTCTCTTTCTGCACGCCGTCGACGAGCTGCTGCACGCTGATGCCGAGCCCGACATTGAGCTTGCGGGTCTCGTCCAGGATGGTCTGGCCGTAGTCGATGGAGTCGAGCTCTTTCTCGCGCAGATTGAACACGCCGGTCTTGCCGGTGCCGAGCGCGAGCAGCTTTTCCGCGGTGTCGCGCAGCATCTTGTTGCCCTGGTTGTCCGGCAACAGATCGAGGTTCGACCGCAGGCGCCCCTGCGCCGTCTTGAATTCCTTCTGGATGTCATCGAGCTTGTCGCTGGTGTTCGCCGACAGCGCCGCGCTCATGTTGGCGGCGGCGAGATTACCGCTGGCGACGACGTTGCCGAGCTGACCGACGGTCTGCGCGGCGTCGGTCGCGTCTGCGGCTGACAGGTCGGCTGAACCGAGAATGGCATTGACGCGGGTCTGCGCGTCCAGCATCGTCGGACTCGCTGCGCCGACGAACGCGCCCTGCGCGGCGCGAAGCGCGTCATATTGCTTGTCGTGCAGCGCCGCGATGTCGAGCCGTTCGCGGGCGGCTTTCGTCAGGCTCTGAGCCGCCTCGTTGATGCTCTTCATCGTCTCGCTGAGCCCGGAGACGACGCTCTTGTCGCCGCCGAGCTCGATGATCTCGTTGAGCTTCTGCTGCGTCTGCTCCTGTAATTCCCTGAGCTTCTTGGTACGTTCGGTCAAGGCGTCCTCGCTCTGCGCCGCAAGCAGGGCCGGTCCCTGCGCCGCGAGGCTCGCACTCAGCGCCGACAATTGCAGGCTGGCGGAAAGGCGCGGAATGTCCCGTCCGCTCAGTTCAGTCATGCGTCCGCCGAGATTCTGCAGCGCAAGGCCGGCGCCGGCCGCGATCACGAGGCCCATGCCCGCGATGACCGCAAACGCCGCGAACAGGCTGCCGCGCACGCCCCATTTCGGCATTCTGAAACGCGGACGGAAACGGCCAAGGAAGCGGCCAAGGCCCAAACGGATCGGCATCGAAAATTCCCCCAATGTTCTTCTATTTGTGGCTGCAGTATCGGCAGCACCGGTTAAGGAATCGCAATGAGCCCAATCGGTTGACGTTGTTCCGCAGAGCGAAAAAAAAGAGGGCCGGCAACGAGGCCGGCCCCTTCATCTTGATAAGGACCTGGTAACCGATCAGTAGCGCGCCATGGCCGGGCTCGCCCAGTTGAAGCGGTAGTTGACGCCCGCCTTGAAGGTATGGTCGTCGGTGGTGAAGGCGCCGGTGCCGGCGAGCGGACCGGCGGTGAAGCTGGCGTCGCCGAAATTGTAATACTGGTACTCGGCCTTGGCCGACCAGTTCGGGGCGAACATGTATTCGAGGCCGGCGCCGACGGTGTAGCCGTTGCGGTGATCGCCGGTGATGACGAAGGCGGCCGGCACGCCGCCGACGGTGACCCTCTCGTTGTTGTCCGAATAGGCGTAGCCGCCCTTCACATAGACCAGGCCGGGACCCCAGGTGTAGCCGACGCGGCCCGTGATCGAGCCGAGGCCGCGCTGGTCGTTGGTGTAGGCGATGCCGCCCGGGAACACGGCGCCGACGCTGCCGGAGAGCCAGGAATACTGGCCTTCGACGCCGACCACGAAGTTCGGGTGGAACTGCCAGTCCGCACCGACCTGCACGCCGCCGAGGAAGCGGCCGTTGCCGTTGTTGCCGGTGGAGAGGCCATTGAAATTGTTGTCGCTGGAGAACGCGCCGCCGACATGGGCGCCGAGATAGAAGCCCGTCCAATTGTAGATCGGCGCGGCGTAGGCCGGCGCGGGCGTCTTGTAATAATTGCGGTTGCCGAGATCGGCACCGACGGCCGGCGCAGCCGCGCCCAACACGAGCAACGCCACGGTCGCAAACAGAATCTTCTTCATCGTCTTGAACTCCAACACGTAAGGTCCCCGGCAGGCGCGTTTGCTGCGCCGCATTGGTTTTGCAGATAGCTCGCTTTTGACGAAAATGCTGTCACATCCGTGGCACAGCGACGGCCAACGTAACTTGTTGGGCCGTAAATGATTTTCGTGCTTAATGGCAACTTAAGAAGTGGTGAAGGAAGGCTTAACGGCGCACTCTGTCGGTAACTTGCGCGCGCCTTGCGTTAACCAAGACGCCGCCGTGCCTCATCGCGCATCTGCGCGCGAAAGGCGGCGCGCTTTGCCGGCCTGTCTTCCTCACGCACGTCGTGTCGATCGAAGATGTCGAACTTCTCCAGGATCGGATAGCGCTCGCTCGCCATCGCGAGCACGCGCAGTATCCTGGTCCCCTCCGGCGTCGGGCCGCTGACCTCCCAGCGCCGGATGGTGTCGGCGCCGCCTCTTTCCGGCAGTCCGCAAAGCTTGGCCATGTCGGCCGCGCTGAGCTTGCGCTCGAGGGCATCGGAGAGGTCGTTGCGAAGCTGCTTCAGTTCGGCGCCGGTCATGCTTGCGTCCAGGGAAGTCACTGAAAGCAATGCACTAGCGCTGATTCGGGTCCATCCGAAGACGGTGTGAGTCCGCCGCGCTCCGGCACCTTCGTCCGCACACGGAGTTATGAAGGGAGAACCCATGGAAATTTGCCGATGCATGAACACTTGGCATATCGGGGCGCGCAACGGGTGAAGGGATCAGCCATGAAAACCATCAGACTCGCCATTTCCGCGCTGATCACGACGGGACTGCTTGCCGCACCATTCGCAGCTGAGGCGAAAAAGGTCCGGTCCAGCCGGCAATACAGCACTGGTGTGGTGGCTCCGACCTATGGCGGAGCCGGAGCGCCGGCCGCGCAACCGAGGGCGGCCTACGGATCGTCGGGACAGACGGTTGGCACTGTCACCGCGCCGTCGATCGGATCATACAATTGGCCCTCGGTCGGCGTGACCAACTCGGCTCCCACCTGGAGCAACACCACGAGATAGAGGGCTCCGGCAAGGTGGAGGCCACTGGCGGATCAACGCATGCCGCTCGCCGATCCCGAGAGCAGATAAAGCGCGATGAGCAATGTCGCGACCGACAGCATCGTCGTGATCGAGACCGTGGCCGCAACCAGCTTCTCCTCGACCTTGTGTTCATGTGCGAGGACGTAGACGGTTTTCGCCGTCGGCACGGCCGCGCAGATGACCGCCGCAACCGTGTAGAGAGGGGTGAGGCCGATCACGACGCAAAGCCCGTAGACGATGAGCGGCATGACCACCAGTTTCACCGCGGCGAGCGCAAACGACGCTTTCAGGTTGGACCGCAACCCCTCGATGGACAGGCCAAGTCCAATGGCGAACAGCGCGCACGGCGTGAGCGCGGCAGCGATCATGTTGAGATAGGCCGCGACCGGTGCCGGAATCGGCAGTCCCGTCACCGCCCAGGTGAGGCCGATGAACGTCGACAGCACCATGGGATTGAGCAGGATCTGCTTTGCCAGTCCCATAGAGCCCACGGAGGCCCCGCGTGCATCGCGCTTTTCCAGCAGGATCACCGTGATCGGAAACATCACCGCGGCCACGAACACCGTCGCGACGGCCGCGGGCAGGACGGCGGGTTGGCCGTAGATCGCATGCAGGATCGGCAGCGCAACGAACCCGGTGTTGGTCATCGCCGCCGCCATCCCGTGAATGGTGCTGCTGGCGAGGTCGTGTTTGCCGCCTGCGCGGACCGGCACGAACACGAGCGCGAAGCAGATCAGCGAACCGCCGCCGAAGGCGAGCAGAAAACGCCATTCCAGGAGATTGCGCGCCGGCTCCTGGGCGATCGTGACAATCAACAGCGCCGGCATCGCCACGTTGTAGGCGAAATGCACCAGGGCATCGGCCAGCGCCCGCGAGAGATAGCCGAGCTCGCCGGCGAGCCAGCCGGTGACGATGATCGCGAATACGGGAAGAACGAGGCTGGCGACCTCCATCCGGCTTCCCCCTCATTTTCGAACAGGGAGGGTAGACCGGCAATGGACTGGCGTCACTCCGTGATTTGTGGGTCGCCTTGATTTGTCGGAGGAGAATCCGCCTCGCTAGATTCCCCGGCGCCCCTGGTCTCCGATCACGCAGCGCCAGGCCGCCAGGCGCTCGGCCGGATGCTGGTTCATCCATTCGGCAAGCTGCGGCGCGCCCATCAGGCAGGCCTGCACCGAAATTTGCGCAAAGTCCGACGTGGTGACGATCTGCTCGTGACAATTGGAGGGAGAGGCGAGGCTGCAAAGCACGGCGATGATCTTGATCACGATACGTTACCTCCGTCGCGGCCGATGAACGGGCGACGGATCGCCGGCTTTCCCTGGCCCTCGTCCGTCGGATCGACCGGCGGGAAGATGCTGTCGTAGATCGCCCGCGCTTCCTGGATGAGACGCGTTCGCTCGCGCTCGGACTTCGAGACAAATCGAATAACTTCGCCCATGTTGGCTCCGAATATCAGTGTGAGTCCGTCATGAGATGACGTCGATCATTCAACCGTCATCTATGGTCATGCCCTTAAGCTTTGAAGCGGCCGGTCCGGTCACGACCGGATAAAAAGCGCGTGACCGGGCTGCGCAGTTCCCAGCATCCCGGTGCGTCTTGCTTGCTGGGTTGTTGAGCTGCCATCACATCACGTTCGTTGTACGGCGCCAGCCGCGACGAGCGACTATGGCGTCAACTCACCCCTTGCCGACATGAGCAAGGATGATCTCACGAAAGCAAATGCCGCTGAATCGAATATGTTTCGCCTCGCTCGGCGTACAAGTTTTTGGAACCATCACGGAAATCAATGAACGAGGACGAGCCGCCTCAGGCCGCTGGCGCGTGCTCCTTCCGTCCGGGCACGGCTGCGAGCAATTCGCGCGTATAGGCGTGCTCGGGCGCGGCGAACAGTTGCGCCGTCGGCTTCAGCTCGACGATAGCGCCGCGCTGCATCACCGCGATGCGGTCGCAGATCTGGGCCGCGACGCGCAGATCGTGGGTGATGAACAGCATCGACAGGCCGAGGCGCGCCTTGAGATCTTCCAGCAACTTCAACACCTGCGCCTGCACCGAGACATCGAGCGCGGAGACGGCCTCGTCCGCGACGATGATCTCCGGCTCGAGCGCGAGCGCGCGGGCAATGCCGATGCGCTGGCGCTGGCCGCCGGAGAATTCATGCGGATAGCGCTCGAGCGCGCCGGCATCCAGCCCGACCATCCTGAGGAGATCGCGGGCGCGGTCGAACGCCACCTTCGGATCGGTCCCGGCTGCGGTCGGCCCGTCGGCGATGATGTGGCCGATCTTGCGGCGCGGATTGAGCGAGGCGAACGGATCCTGGAAGATCATCTGGATGCGATGGCGCTCGCCGCGCAGCGCCTTGCCGGAAAGCGAGGTCAGGTCGGTCTCGCCGATCCGCACCGTGCCGCGGTCGGCTTCGATCAGTCGCATCACCAGGCGCGCTACCGACGACTTGCCCGAGCCGGATTCACCGACGAGGCCGAGCGTCTCGCCCTTGAGGATGTTGAAGTTGACCGCGCGCGCCGCATCGACGCGGCGGGCCTGGCGGAACCAGCCGCCCGACGTGACGTAGGTCTTGTCCAGCCCGATCACCTCGACGGCCTTGGCCCGATCGTCCAATGGCTCTCGCGGCGGCGGATCCATCGAGGGCACGGCGGCAAGCAATGCCTTGGTGTAGTCGTGCTGCGGCTCGTTGAAGATGGCCGCGGCCGGACCTTCCTCCACGACCTTGCCGTGGCGGAGCACCACGACCTGGTCGGCGATGTCGGCGACCACGCCGAAATCATGGGTGATGAACATCACCGCCATGTTGCGGCTCCGCTGGAGGTTGCGGATCAGCTTCAGGATCTGGGCCTGCGTGGTGACGTCGAGCGCGGTGGTCGGCTCGTCCGCGACCAGCACCGCGGGCTCGAGCGCGAGCGCCATCGCGATCATGGCGCGCTGGCGTTGGCCGCCGGAGAGCTGGTGCGGATAGGCGCGCACGATACGCTCAGGGTCAGGCAGGCCGACTTCGCTTGCCAGCGCCAGCGCCTTGGCCCGCCGCTCCTTCGGCGTGAGCAGGCCGTGCGCCTCGAACATCTCCGCCATCTGGTCGCCGATCCGCATCAACGGATTGAGCGCGGTCATCGGCTCCTGGAAGATCATCGCCAGCCGACGGCCGCGCAGATCGCGCCAGCCGTCGTCAGCGAGCTTGAGCACGTCCCGGCCCTCGAACTGGATTTCACCGGAGGTGACCGAGACCGTATCCGGCAAAAGGCCCATCAGCGCATGCGCGCACATCGACTTGCCGGAGCCGGACTCGCCGACGACGCAGACGATCTTGCCGGGCTGCAGATCGAGCGAGACACCGTCGACCGCGAAGGGGCGCTCGGCGCCCTTGGGCAGCGCGATCCGCAAGTTCCTGATGGAGACGGCGGGCGAGGCGGTCATCGTCAGCGGCCCTCCCGCGACAGGCGCGGATTGAGCGCATCGTTGAGGCCTTCGCCGATCAGGTTCAGCCCGAGCACCGAGATCAGGATGGCGATGCCGGGAAACACGGTGATCCACCAGGCCTGCCGGATCACGGTGCGGCCGGCGCCGACCATGTAGCCCCAGGAGATCAGATTGGGATCGCCGAGGCCGAGGAAGGACAGCGAGGATTCAAGCAGGATCGCGGTGGCCACCATCAACGAGGCCAGCACGATCACGGGCGACAACGCGTTGGGCAGGATCTCGCGCAGGATGATCCAGCTGTTGCTCTGGCCGGTGACGACGGCGGCCTGGACATATTCGCGCGTGCGCAGCGACAGCACCTCGCCGCGAACGAGGCGAGCGACCGGCGGCCAGCTCACCACCGCGATCGAGGCGACGATCGAATAGATCGAGGGCTGCAGGATGGCGACCAGCACGATCGCGAGCGCGAAGCTCGGAATGGTCTGGAAGAACTCGGTGAAGCGCATCAGGGCGTCGTCGACCTTGCCGCCGAAATAACCGGCCATGGCACCGATCGGCACGCCCACGATCAGCGCCGCCAGCGTGGAGACGAGACCGACCAGCAGCGAGACGCGGGCGCCGAAAATCATGCCGGCGAAGATGTCGCGGCCGAGCGCGTCGGTGCCGAGCGGCACGGCCCCGAGCGTGAACGGCGGCAGGAACGGCCGCTGCACCATGCGCCAGGGCGAGTTCGGGAACAGCATCGGTCCGAACACCGCGACAGAGATTGCAACCAGGAGGATGACGAGCCCGATGACGCCGCTCGGGCTCTTCAGCATCGATTTCCAGAACTGTTTCATGCGGCGTATTCGATCCGCGGATCGACCAGGCGATAGACGAGGTCGGTGATGAGGTTGAAGGTGAGGACCATGGCGGAGCAGATCACGAACACGCCGAGCAGCAGATTGTAATCCCGCTGCAGCAGTGCGTCGTACATCAGCCGCCCGATGCCGGGCCAGGCGAATACGGTCTCGGTGATGACGGCGCCGCCGATCAGCGTGCCGGAATGCACGCCGGCGAGCGTCACCACCGGCAGCAGCGCGTTGCGCAGCACGTGGCGGCGCTGGATCACGGCGTCGGAGAGCCCCTTGGCGCGCGCCGTCTTGACGAAGTCGAGGCGTTTCACCTCCAGCATCGAGGCGCGCGTCATGCGGGTGTAGGTCGCCATGAAGAACAGTCCCAGCGTCATCGCCGGCATGATCAGGTGCTTTGCGACGTCGAACGCGTGGGCAAGGCCGGTGAGATTGGCGCCGACCGTCTCGTAACCGAAGCTCGGCAGCCAATCCATCGTGACCGAGAACAGGAGGATGCCCATCAGCGCCACCCAGAAGATCGGCATGGCGTAGAAGATCAGAGCGAACACGGTGATGGCGGTGTCGAAAAAGGTTCCGGCAAAGCGCGCGGCGAAGGTGCCGAACAGGATGCCGAGCGTGAGCGAGATCGCGAAGGCGGTCAGCGTCAACAACAGCGTCGCCGGCAGCCGCTCGCCGATCAGTTTTGCGACCGGAGCCTGCTGGCGGAAGGAAAAGCCGAGGTCGAGGCTGGCGACGCCCTTGACGTAGATGAAGAGCTGCTCGGGCAGCGGCTTGTCGAGCCCGAACTTCTCCCGGAGCTGCTTGACGAAGACCTGATCGCTGGCCCCGGCCTCGCCCGCCATCACGATCGCGGGATCGCCGGGCGCCAGGCGGATAAGGAAGAAGTTGAGGACCACGATCGCGAGCAGGACGATCACGCCCTTCAGGACGCGCTGAGCAACGAAGGAGAGCATCTAGTGAGTCATATTGGTGATGTGACCTGGCGCCACGGAGACGGAGTGACTCCCTCGCCCCGCTTGCGGGGAGAGGGTTGGGGTGAGGGGGACTTCCCGCGAGCGTATCAGCAGTTGGACTCGTGGAGACTCCCCCTCACCCGAATGTGCGCTATGCGCACATTCGACCTCTCCCCGCAGGGGAGAGAGGTAAGAGGCTTCACTTGTCGAGCCATGCGTCCTTGAAGCCGTCATTGACCCCGATCCCCGTGGTGATCAGGTTCTTGACCTTGCAGCGCATGATGGTCGGAAATTGCAGCTCGAGCATCCAGGCAACCGGCACGTCCTCGACCAGGATCTTCTGCGCCTTCTCGTAGATCTCCTTGCGCTTGGAATCCGGCGTTGCAACCGCGCCCTCGGCGAACAGCTTGTCGATATCCGGGTTGGAGTAACCCTCGACGTTGTTGAACATCTGGCCCTTGGCGATGTTGCTGGAGATGTAGTTGCGTCCCACTCCGAGCGCGGGGTCGCCGTACTGGTAGAGATAGGTAAAGGCGATGTCGTAATCCCACTCGGCGATCTTCTGGTTGCCGCCGGCGACGTCGGTGGCGATCGTCTCGATGGTCATGCCGACATCCTGGAGGTTCTGCTTGACGGCTTCGCCCCAGCGCTGCCAGGTCTCGCCATAGGCGAGCGGCAGCAGGCGGATCTTTTCGCCCTTGTAGCCGGCTTCCTTCAGCAGTGCCTTGGCCTTGGCCGGATCGTAGGGGTATTTCTTCACGTCATCGGTATAGAACTTGATGGTCGAGGCCGACGGGCCGGTGGCGACCTTGCCGAGCCCGTTCCAGATCACGTCCTTGGCGAAGTCGCGGTCGACCGCATACATGATCGCCTGCCGCACCCGCTTGTCGGCGAGCGGACCCTGGCGGTTGTTCAGCCACAGCCAGGCCAGCGGCGAGAAGAATTCCCAGCCGGCGCCGGTGACGCAGGTGTCCTTCAGCTTGGACAGCCGCGGCACGTCGAAATTCTCGACCGAGCCGCCGGGCAGCACGTCGACCTTGCCGGTCTCGTAAGCCACCGAGCGCGCGGCGGCGTCCGGGATGATCTGCCAGTAGATCTCGTCGAGATGGGGCTTGCCCTTTTCGTGGTAGTTCGGATTCTTGACCAGGCGGATGAACGAGCCCTTCTGCCATTCCTTGAACATGAATGGGCCGGTGCCGATGGGTGCGTTGTTGTAGGGGTTGGTCTTCCAGTCGGTGCCTGCATAGAGATGCTTCGGCACCATCGGCATCGAGCCGACCTCGAAGATGCCGAGGAGCGGGCCGAACGGCTGCTTCAGCGTGAAGACCACCGTATGATCGTCCGGCGTCTCGACCTTGTCGACCTGCGCCAAATTGGTGCGGGCGCGCGCATGGGTCTGCTTCAGCATCTCGATCGAGAACAGCACGTCGGCGGCGGTGAAGGGCTTGCCGTCGTGCCAGGTCACGCCCTTCTTCAGCTTGAAGATGTAGGTCTTCGCGTCCTCGCTGACGCTCCAGCTCTCGGCGAGCTCCGGCAGGGGATCGAGCTTGGGGCTGTAGCGCAAGAGGCCTTCGAAGATGTTGCCCGAGACCATCTGGGTCGGGCCGTTCTGGACCTGTGCAAGCATCAGGCCGGGCGGCTCGGGCTGAATCACGGCATTGATCACACCCCCCGTCTTCGGCTCTTGCGCCAGCGCAGGGGCCGCAAGGCCGCAAGCCAGGAGGAGACCAAGCAACACTCGTTTTGGCATGTCGTAATCTTTCTCAAGCGAAACCAGCCGGAAACGCTTCGCACGCGCCCTCGCGCGCAAAGCGACGGTCGGTCCATCCCAGTCCCCATCCGCCATCGAGGCTCACACAGTCCCGTTCAGCGCGGCAAGATGAAAGTCGCGACAGTGCTCGCACAAAAAATGTACAGCTCGTCCTGTTTCTCCGCCTGTGCGACGGCACGGTAGATCGGCCAGCTCCGAGGGATCAGGCGGCCTTCAGAAGTGATGAGAGCATGCCGGGGCAGTGCACAAGTCCGCGCCTGCGACCAAAAGCATCAGCCCGTCATTTTGCGCCGAGCTTCCGCCGCAATTCGTCGAGCGCCTCTGCAAGCTGCTCGCGGTGCGCGATGTCGTCCTTGGGAAGCGCGGCGACGCTGCCGGCGAGCTCCCGCAGGATGCCGGCCAGCAGGCCGAAGTTGACGTGCAGATGCACCGATTTGCGTTCATCGGCCGCACCAGGATGTTGCAGCACCAGCGCAATGCCGCTGCCGTCGAGCTTCGCCTCGAAGCGGGACGAATGCTCGAAGGTGCCGACATAGAATTTGTCGGGATATTCGAGTGCGACCTCTGCCTTGTCGGGAACCGGCTTGGACATGCGAACCTCATCTATGCCCGCGCATTCTGGCCGGGAATGAGCCGGCCCGCCTTGCGCCAGGTCAGAGGCGGTCGACGCCAAATTTGATCCGGATCAAAGCCGGCCCGCCGCTTTTGCGATCGAATGGCAAGTAGCGGGACGCGGCTGCGCATCCCGTTTGCTTGAGCCGTGAGACGATGGATGGATATTCAGGCCACGACTATCCCTGCGGATGACGACGGCGGACCCGATATCGCCGGTCTTGAGCCGTCGCCGGATGCGGGCGTGCAGCACTGCCTGCAATTGCTCGGCAATGCCGGCTTGCGCCCGACACGCCAGCGCGTGGCGCTGGGCCGACTGCTGTTCCTGGGCGGCCATCGTCACGTCACCGCAGAAAGTCTCTACGCAGAAGCGATGGCTGCGAACGCATACCTGTCGCTCGCCACCGTCTACAACACGCTGAACCAGTTCACCGAAGCGGGCCTCTTGCGCCGGATCGCGGCCGACGGCATCAAGTCGTTCTTCGACACCGACACGTCCCTGCATCCGCACTTCTATCTCGAAGGCGAGGACGTGCTGGTCGACGTGGCCGAGGGCCTCGCCTTCACCAAGATGCCCGAGGCGCTTCCCGGCCACGAGATCGCGCGGCTCGATGTCGTCGTCCATTTACGCCGGAAGCGAACCTAGCGCTTGCCCTGCAGGGAGGGTAAGACGCCTCACTGCAAGCCTGCGCGGCGGAATCCCTCCAGATAGTGTTCGCGATCTCGCTCACTGGCCCACGGCAGCTGCGTCGCGATCCAGTGCAGCGAGATGCCCGGCTGGGTGCGGCGGAGCTCTCCGAGTGCCATTTCCGCAAGCGTGCCATCGCCAGTCATGCCGGCGGAGACGGCGAGCACGCGGTATGCGCCGGTAAGATCGCCGCGGTGGCGGATCGCCTCGCGCGCCAGCGCGATGGCCTCGCCATAGTGCCGTTCGGTGAAGCGCGCATAGGCGGCGATACCGTGATAGATCGCCAATGACGGATCGCGCGGCGACAACCGGATCGCCTTTTGCGCGGCCTCGAACGAGTCGTTCGAGCGTCCGGCATAGGACAGTGCCAGCGCGTAATAGCCCTGCGCCAGCGAGAAGTTCGGATTGAGCGCGAGCGCCTGCTCGAACTCGGACAGCGCGTCTGGGAGCCTGCGGGTCGAGAAGCAGACGCTGCCGAGCGCGGCATGTGCCCAGGCGTCCTCATGGTCGCAGCGCACCGCTTTGAGCGCGGCGGCTTCCGCGGACGGCGCAACCGCGGCCAGCTCGGTCCAGCCGAGATGCACGCCGAACATGTCGTTCACGGCCAGCACCGACAACGCCTGGCCGTAATCCGGATCGATCGCGATCGCGCGCGCGAGCAGCGCCTTCGCGGCCGCATGGTCCTGCCGGGTCACGCGCCAATAATGCGACAGCGCGCGCATCAACAGGTCCCAGGCGTCGAGGCTCGCCGGCGGCTTCCGACGGCTGCGGAAATTCTCGGCGGCGTGGATCTGCGGCTCGATCGCGGCGGCGATCGCGTTGGTGATCTCGTCCTGCACGGCGAAGACGTCGACGAGCTCGCGGTCATAGCGCTCGGCCCAGAGATGACCGCCCGACACGGCGTCGTTGAGCTGCGCGGTGATGCGCACCCGGTTGTCCGTCTTGCGCACGCTGCCTTCGACGATGTAGCGGACGCCGAGCTCCTCGGCGATCTGCCTGATATGGACCGCGCGTCCCTTGTAGGTGAAGGAGGAGTTACGGGCGATCACCATGAACCAGCGCTGCTTCGACAGCGCGGTGAGGATGTCCTCGCTGATCCCGTCGCCGAAATAGTCCTGCTCGGGATCCCCGCTCTTGTTCTCGAAGGCGAGCACCGCGACCGCCGGGCGGTCCGCCATGCGCGGGGGAGCGAGCCTGGCTTCGGTCCGCGCGGGCGATACCGCCACCTCTTCCCGGACCTCGCCGACGAACCGAAAGCCCTTGCGCGGAATGGTCTTGATCAGGCGCTGGCTCGCGCCGTCGTCGCCGAGCGCCTTGCGCGCGGCGTTGATCCGGCTGTTGAGGGCGGAATCCGAGACGATGCGGTCGTTCCAGACCTGGCTGATCAGGTCATCCTTGCTGACCACACGCGCCCGTTGCGTGACCAGATAAAGCAGCAGATCGAACACCTGCGGCTGCAACGGGACGGGTTTTCCGTCGCAATTGAGCTCCCGGAGGTCGCCGTCCAGCACGTTGTTTTCAAAGCGAAATCGCACGTTCTCGTCGTCTCAAGCAAAAATCAAAGTCGTCTCAGGCGAAAATCAATCGTCCGCGAAAGCCGCCGGACGTCCGATCCGGCATGGTGCGAAGACCAAACCGTGTCGATGCCTCGGCACAACGGAGTGTTTCATGACCCAAATTGATCATCAGGTTCATTCTCTCGGCCCGGACGTTACGGGCTCTCGTATTTTCAGGTTCATCGCCTTTCTGTACGGAATTGCGGCGTATCTCGTGTTTTTCGTCACAATTCTCTACGCGATCGGCTTCGTCATGGGGGTGATGGTGCCCAAGACCATCGATACCGGTGCCGAAGCGCCCGTCGTTCGCGCGGTCGTCATCAATCTGCTGCTGATGTCGCTGTTCGCGGTTCAACACAGCGTGATGGCGCGCCAACAATTCAAGGCATGGTGGACGCAGTTCGTCCCCAAGCCGGTCGAGCGCTCGACCTACGTGTTGTTCGCGAGCCTGTCATTGCTGCTCCTGTTCTGGCAGTGGCGTCCGCTACCCGCGGTCATATGGGAAGTCGAGAACCCCGATCTTGCCGTGACACTGGTCACGTTGTCCTTCGCTGGCTGGGTGCTGGTGTTCACCTCGACTTTCATCATCAACCATTTCGAACTGTTCGGACTGCATCAGGTGACGAATCATCTCGTCGGCAAGGAGATGCAGCCGCCGCGTTTCAAGACGCCGCTGCTCTACAAGTTCGTCCGCCATCCGATCTATCTCGGTTTCATCATCGCGTTCTGGGCGGCGCCGGTCATGACCGCGGGTCATCTGCTGTTCGCGGCCGTGACCACGCTCTACATCTTCGTTGGCATCGCGCTTGAGGAGAGCGATCTCGTCGATCTCTTCGGCGACGAGTACCGGCAGTACAAGCAACGCGTCTCCATGCTTATTCCCTGGCGCCGGTCAGTATAGTCTAGGCCAAGCCCCGCGCATCCAATCGAAACAGCGCGCGGGGCGCCGACGCGCGATAGCGATCCATCGGAAAAAGGGAGACGTCCAAATGAAACATGTCGGAAACTGCTTCTGCGGCGCGGTCACGGTCGAGGTCACGGGCGCGCCGGAGGCGATGGGTTACTGCCATTGCCGCTCCTGCCGCTCGTGGTCGGGCGGCCCGGTCAACGCCTTCAGCCTGTGGAAACCGGAAGCCGTGCGCATCACCGAAGGCGCTCAGAATGTCGAGACCTTCGTCAAGACGCCGCTCAGCCAGCGCAAATATTGCAGGAAGTGCGGTGGCCATCTCATGACCAACCATCCGCCGCTCGGTCTGGTCGACGTTTTCGCCGCCACCATCCCCACCCTCGCGTTCACGCCCGGCGTCCACGTCAACTATGCCGAGACCGTGCTGCCGATGCGCGATGGCCTGCCCAAGCTGAAGGATTTTCCCGCCGAGTTCGGCGGAAGCGGCGAAATGATGCAGGAATAGCGGCGCGCCTTTGGCATTTTTTCGAGAGGGCGGCAGAGCGCTGCCCTCTCTGGCTTCTTCCAAGAGAGAAGGATGAACGACTAGCCTCCGCGCGATTCGACCACCTTGCGGCAGGAATCGGACAGCTTCGACTTGTTCTCGCGCAGGCAGGCGTTCATCTGCGGCGGCTTGCCGATATGCTCGGCGCAGAATTTGCTGGCGTCGCCGCGGCAGGCCATTTGCTCCTGCACAGATGGACCGGACTGTGCGGCAGCAGGCAGGGCGGCAGCTGCGAGCAGCAGCGCGGCAAGAACCGAAATCTTCATGGAGCACCTCTTTGGAATTCTCGTTGGTCCCGACCGGGATCAATCGGGCCGGACCATTCCGCAAAGGCCGGGCGCCGGTCCATGCCATGTTCATGGCAGCGGCCAGTCCTCCCGCCCGCGGTACCCCCATCTTCATGGCATGTATCCGCGCGCCGACTTTTGTCATTCAGGCTGCACCTCGGCTGCGAGACCCGGTGATTGCGTCGGGACGCCGAACGGAACCAGGAGAGCAAGATGTCGAAGAGAGCTGGAGCGCTGGGCGCAGGGCTGACGGTCATGGCGCTGGCGGGCGCGGCGATGGTGTCGCTGGGCACGAGCCCGGCGCAGGCCGTGGTCTATTGCAAGACCGTCGGCGTGCCGAAGGGCTGCGTGGTGCGGCCGACTGGCGCCGTGGCGGTGGGAGCGCCGGTCGCGCGGGCTGCCGTCGCGACCCCCGGTGTCGGCGCGCCCGGTGTCGGTGTGCGTGCCGGCACGCCGATGAATCGCGGCGGCCCGGTCAATCGCGTCGGCGTGCGCTGATATTTCCGCTTCATTGAATTGATGCATCGCTTCGGGCCAAGGGGCCTGCGGACGAACCCCCCGTCCTCCGCAGCCAATTTTACCCGGCCCGTCCCCTCTCTCCGTGCGCCCCACACGTTCGGGGAGGGGGCCCTTTCAGCCCGCGGCCATGTCGCTGTCGGGAAAACGTTGCGGCAATTTCAGCCGCACGCGCGTGCCGGAGGAATCAGACGTCAGGTCGAGCACCGCGCCGCAGCGGGCGGCGCGGCTTTTCATGTTGCGCAAGCCGCGCGCGGTCTGGCCGGCCCCCGCGGCCTCGCCATTGCCGGCCAGCGCAAAGCCGCCTCCGTCGTCAGTCACGCTGATCACGCCGTACGGCCCCTGGCCCGCGTCGAACGTGTCGATGGTCACCGCGATGCGGCGGGCCTGCGCGTGCTTGACCGCATTGGTCACGGCTTCGTCGAGGATGCGCACGATCTGGACGACGTGCCATGGCCTGAGCTCGGGATGCAGCGGCAGGCCCTGCGGCGTCGCCACGCGCCAGTCGAGCGTGATGTCGTGCGGCCGCAATTGGGCCGTGGCGCGCTCGCGCCAGGAGCCGAGCGCCAGCATCAGGTCGCCGCCGATGTCGTCCATGGAATCGATCACGAGACGGAGATCCTTCAGCGCCGCGCGGGCGGCATCCGTGATGCTCGCGCCCGTGCTGCCGCGTTCGGACAGCGCGACGATGCTCACCAGCTGGCCGCCGAGGCCGTCGTGCAGGTCTCGCATCAGGCGCGTGCGCTCGTTGGCGAGCGCCGCCGCGCGGGCGCGCTCCTCCTCGCGGGCAAAGCTCGCCTTCAGCCGCTCCTCGGCCTCCCGCACCCGCGTCACCAACTGGCCGGCAAAGCTGTCGACCTGGTTCAAGGCGCGGGCGAAGCGCCAGGTCAGCCCGGCGCCGATCGCGACCAGCATCGCCGAATAGGACAGGCGCGAGACGAAGATGCGATCGTTGCTCACGATGTCGAGCACCGTGAGCATGTCCTGGACCCAGCAGACCAACACGATGGTCACCGCGCAGCCGATCGTGAAGCTCGCCGCGTCCTGCCGCCGCACCACCGCGGTTGCGGTGACGCAGGCCATCAGGAACAGGCAGAGCCCGACGGTGGGAATGCCGAGCACCAGGAACAGGATGCGCGGCAGCGGCGGGCCCCCGATCAGCCCGACCACGAACACGAGGACGCCGGGCACGAACAGCAGCGTGCCGTAGCGCGGCCAGCGCCAGCCGAAGAACAGCACGCCGAACACGACGATCAGCGCGCTCTCGATCGGTGCAGAGGCCAGCAGCACCGCGGCCAGGTGCGATACCGTGGCCGGCGGCACCGGCGGCGGCGCGAATGCCTGCACCACGCCGAGCACCATCGCCGTCGCCAGTACGCCATAGACCGGCTCGTGACGCCGCATCAGCCACATGATCGCGAGGATGACGGCCAGGATCGCCTGCCAGGCGGAAAACACCACAGGCAGCGTGACGAACAGCAGCGTGCGTGTCTCATAGGCCGGGCGCAAGGCGGCATCCGGCCCGACATAGACGGTGTCGAGGAAGCCCTTGAGCGGGCCCCATACGAACAGCCGCACCGTGATCTCGTTTCCGCCCTCGCGCAGCAGCGACGCGGGGATGGCTGCGATCTGCGGCGTGTTGCGGTCGGGCCGGTTGGCGTTGGTGTCGCGTCGGGAGTCGAGCACGACGACGCCGTTGACGGCGACCTCCACCGCGTTGCTGAAGCGCGGCAGGTACACCGACCAGCCCGAGGCCGCATCGCCGCTCCGGAACGTGAAGGTGCCGGCGTAGAATGGCGGGTCGGCCAGCGAATAGCGCGACGAGGTGAAATGCGGCAGCGTCACGGGGCGCGTCAGACCGTCCTCTCGCACCGAAAAATCGGTCACGGCGAAGTCTTCGGGATCGCTCGGCTGCAGCACCCGAATCCCCAGGATCGTGACGATCACGATCAGCGCCTGAAGCAGCAGATAGGGCACGAGGCGCGAGGCGATTAGCCGGCGCCGCGGGCGTGTCGGTGCCTTCGTAGGTGCTTTGGCCGCGATCTCGCTCACAGCTTGATCAGGCCCTGCTGCACCGCCTCGAACACCGCCTCGCTGCGCGTATGCACCTCGAGCTTGCGATAGATGTTCTTGATATGCCCAGGCACGGTCTGCTTGGACAGGCCGAGATGGCTCGCGATCTCGGCATAGCTGAAGCCTTTGGCGATGCCCCACAGGATGTCGATCTCGCGCGGGGTGAGCCTTGCCGTGTTGAGCGCGGGACCGGGCGGCGGCTCCGCCGAATTCTGCGCGGCACCTTGCGTCCTGCGCACGATGAAGCGGGCGATCGAGGCCGAGATCGGCGAATGTCCCGCGACCAGATCGCGCACCGTGGTGGCGATGTCGGTGGGGAAGGCGTCCTTGAGCAGGTAGCCGGTGGCGCCGACCGTGATCGCGGAGATCACGCTTTCCTCGTCGCCCAGCGCGGAAATCACCATGATTTCGGTGTCGGGGAAGCGCTGCCGCATCTCGCGGATCAGCTCGACGCCGTGGCCGTCGGGCAGTCGCAGGTCGGTCAGCAGCACGCGCGGCGCGCCGGCGGCGAGGGCTTGCCGCGCCTCTGCGAGCGTACCGGCGCTGCGCACCTCGTAACCGGCCTTGACCAGCGCATCCTGAAGCCGCCAGCAGGTCGGCGCATCGTCCTCGACGAGGAGGATGGTGATGGCTTCACCCGTCTCGCCTTGTTCGGTCATGATCATGGTCCCGCGATCCGCGTGTCCCCCGCGGCGCGAGGCAAGTCTAACCGCAGCCCGAAGGCCGTGACACCCATAATCATGGGGGCGGGAAAGTCACGGGACTGCCATGTGCCGACCCAACGTTGCCGCGCGACGGAGTGCCGCCGCCAATCCAGCTTACGAAAGATCAACCCGCGGCGGCGGATATCGCCGCGCCAGGACCGATAGCGACAGCGGCCGTTCGTCTTCCGGCAGCTCCAGATAGGCCAGCACGAGCGGCCGCTTCCAATCGCCGACGCCGAAATCCATCGCCGTCCATTTCTGCGGCTCGGGCCCTTCGAGCCCCCGGACCCAGACGAAATAGCGGGGAAGGTCGTCCGTCTCCGTCGTGCGTCTCCTGGCCATCGAAGCGGTCCGCTGCATCAGATCGTTGCCGCACGATATAGGGAATATCTGGGGGAAGTCGAACGCCCGGGGCGATCGGGGAAGCTTGCCGCCCGCGCCGGTGCCGGTTGGCGACAAAAGCGCTGTCGTTGCCCGTTAAGGTTCGATCCGTTCGAGAAATGATCGCGTCAGCGCGACAACCTCATCGAGGTTGGTTTCGAGCAGCCAATGGCCGCCATCCAGGAGATGCAGTTCGGCATCCGGCAGGTCGCGGAGATAGGCCCGCCCTGACTCCTCAGGCATGTAATGGTCCTGCGGCCCCCACAGGATCAATGTTGGCGGCTTGTGCTGCTGAAGATAGCGGCGGTGCTCGGGAAACCATTGGCGGTTCGCCTTGAGGCCAAACAGAACGTCTGCGGCGGCGTCTTTCCGCCGCTCGGTCATCAGCGACCAGTGCAATCGCCAAAGGTCCGGCGCGATCAGTCCAGCCATGTCCGCACGCACATCATTCAGGAACTCGTCCCGGAAATTCTCTTCAGTGATAGCTTCCCTCATCGCCGCACGCATCTCCTGATCGGGCAGTGACCAGGACTTCTCGATGTCGGCGTATGCCGGGCCAAGCGCATCTTCGTAAGGTATGTCGCCGTTTTGAATGATCTGGGCCACCACCCTCTCAGGCCGCATGATCGCCAGCCTCGCTCCGATCGGTGAGCCAAAATCATGAAGGTAGATCACGAAGCGTTCGATCTTCAGCTGCTTCACGAACTGGTCGAGCCACGCGGCATAGCCGTCGAAGCTGTAGTCGAAGTCATCAGGTGTCCCGCTATAGCCGAACCCGGGATAGTCGGGAGCAATCAGCCGCCAATTATCGGCCAGTCGCGGCATCAGATTGCGGAATTCGTAGGATGAACAGGGATAGCCGTGCGGCAGCAGAACGACGGGCGCGCGTTCAGGACCGGCTTCTCGGTAGAAGGTATCCACGGATCCGATCCGGACCCTGCAATGTCTGACGCGTGTGTCCATGTCTTGCTTCCTTTGTAGATAAAGCAACTTCGGGGGCGGGGTTCCCGGCATCTGCTTCGTGGTGGGTAGAACCGCAGGCGGCTCTGCGGAACAACGACCGGAAGCTCACCGTTACGAAGCAACACCGGAACGGGAGGTCGTTGTGATCCATCATGTCTCCGTCGGTACGAATGATGTTCAGCGTGCGAAGCGCTTCTACGATGCGGTCTTGCCGGTCGTCGGGATCACGCCGATGGCCGAGGACGAGGGTGGACTGGGCTACGGAAGCGGGACGTTTCACTTCAGCGTTCAAGTTCCGATCGATGGAAAACCCGCGACCGTGGGTAACGGCAGTCATATCGCCTTTGCCGTCGAGAACCGCGCGATGGTCGATCGCTTCTACGCAGCAGCATTAGAGCATGGTGGCAGCGACGCTGGCGCTCCCGGGCTGCGGCCGAGTTACGACCTCAACTATTATGGGGCGTTTGTCCGCGATCCAGACGGTCACAAGATCGAGGCCGTGACCTACTCGGCACAATAGTCGCGAGCGGGAAGGCGCCATGCCGACCATCCCCTATGCAATTATCGAAGCTCCTTCGACGCTCGGCCTTGCGACCGACGGCGTGGAGCGCTTGCCCGAACAGCTGCTGAAGCTTGGACTTGCGGAGCGCATCGGCGCACGCCGCGCCGGGCGGCTGGTGGTGCCTTCGAAAGATCCGGCGCCGGATCCCGAGACCGGCATCTTGAACGCCGGCGCAATAGCGGCGTGGTCGCCCCAGCTCGCCGACGCGGTGGAAGCGGTGCTTGTCGCGGGCGAGTTTCCGCTGGTGCTGGGCGGCGATTGCACGATCTTGCTGGGCTCGATGCTCGCGCTTCGACGGCGCGGCCGCTACGGCCTGTTGTTCATCGACGGCCACGCCGATTTTTTCCAGCCCGAGGCGGAGCCCAATGGTGAGGGCGCCTCGATGGACCTTGCCTTCGTTTCCGGCTACGGCCCGTCCCTCCTGGCCGACATCGAAGGTCACGGTCCTCTGGTCCGCCCTGAAGACATTGTGGCGTTTGGATATCGCGATCACCAGGATCAGGCGGAATATGGAAGCCAGCCGCTTCCCGAAGAGCTCAAGGTGCTTGATCTTCCGGCTGTGCGGGCGCGGGGCATCGAGGCCGCTGCACGCGAAGCCGTCGATTACCTGATGCGAGCCGAGCTGGACGGCTTCTTCATCCATCTCGACGCCGATTGTCTCGACGATGCCATCATGCCGGCTGTCGATTTTCGCGTGCCGGGTGGGTTGTCGTGGGACGAGCTATCGACCGTGCTCCGGGTTGGCTTGGCGAGTGGCAAGGCGGTCGGCCTGGAGATCACCATTTACAATCCGGGCCTGGATGAAGACGGCAGCGCCGGGCGTGGCCTGGCCGATGTGCTCGCAGCAACGCTCTGGTCGTAGTTCGAGTTTGCTGAACCAGTCCGACTTCGCCAAGAGGCTTCGCCGGACACGCTTCGCCCTTCTAGCCCCCACGCGAAGCCCAAAGGGCGAAGCGTGGTGCCCCTGGCCGGAATCGAACCAGCACTCCTTGCGGAACTCGATTTTGAGTCGAGCGCGTCTACCAGTTCCGCCACAGGGGCCCTCGGTCGGCCCCATAGGCGGCGTCGCGAAGCCGGCGGACTATAGCCATGGACGGGACGGGGTCAACCCGCGCCAAAGTGATACGGCCGTTCTCGACAGCCGCATGGGCCGGGGCTAGAGGCTTAGGGCGCGCGAGAGATACGAAAGAGGCTGCCGTGACCACCCAGAGTGCCGCCATACCTGCGTTCAAGCCGGGCGCCACGAGCCCCGCGCTGACCGCCGCGGTCCTGGTCACGCTGATCGGCGCAGCCACGATTGCGGGCGCCTGGTTCTTCCAGCTCGTCCTGGAGATCCTGCCCTGCCCATTGTGCCTGGAGCAGCGCTACGCCTATTACCTTGCGATACCGCTCGGTGTGCTGACGGCGCTGGCGGCGCGAAGCGGCGCGCCGCGGCCGCTGCTGCTGGCGGGGCTGGCGATCCTCACCCTGGCCACGCTCGCCAATGCCGGCCTCGGCGCCTACCATTCCGGGGTCGAATGGGGGTTCTGGAAGGGGCCGACCGATTGCTCCGGTCCGGTCGTCAACCTCGGCAGCGCCGCCGATCTCTTGTCGAAGCTCGACACCGTGAAGGTGGTGCGCTGCGACGAGGTGCAATGGCGCTTCCTCGGCCTGTCGCTCGCCGGCTACAACGTGCTGATCTCCCTCGTGATGGCCGCGATCGCCGCGTGGGGATTCGTGCGGACCGCGAAGCGCTAAAGCTCAATCATCCACGTCGTCCTGCGTGCGCCCGAACAGGTGCACGATGCCCGGCGTTGCGATCGTCACGAAGACGAAACGCGACAGGTGGTGGGCGCCGACGAAGATCGGGTCGATGTGCAGCGTCAAGGCCAGCGCCAGCATCGCGTCCATCGCGCCCGGCGCGAAGGCGACGACGACGTCGGAGAATTTCACCGGGGTGGTCAGCGCCACGATGCCAACGAAGATGGCGGAGACGGCGATGGCCACGGCAAACGAGCCCAGCGCAGCGCGGAGGTGGCCGGCGAGCGTCTTGATCCGCATCCGCGCGAAACGGCTGCCGATCAGTGCGCCGATCCCGATCAGCGCAACGCCACGCACCCAGTCCGGCAGGCCGCCCTCGACCCATCCGGCACCATGCAGCACGCTGGAGGCGATCATCGCGCCGAACATCCAGCTCGCGGGAAACCTGATCAGCCGCAACACGAGCGCTGCGGCCAGCGACGCGGCGGCTAGCTCGAGCAGGTCGAGCGGCGAGGCGATGGTCGTCGTCAACGACGGTGCAGCGGAGGGCGTGACGCCTGCAATCGCCAGCACCATCGGCAGCGCGGCGGTCAGGATCATGACGCGCATGGTCTGCACCACCGCAATGCCCGGCAGGTCGGCGCCGCGCTCGACCGCCAGGATCGTGATCTGCGACAGCGCGCCGGGACTGCCGGCCAGGAAAGCGGAGGTGCGGTCCCAGCCATGCATGCGCTGGAGGTAATAGCTCGACCCGAACGTGGAGCAGAACGTGGCGAGCGCAAGCAGGCCGATGGTGAGGGGATAGGCGCTGACCTGCTGAAGCAAATGGCGCGAGACGACCGAGCCCAGCGAGATGCCGAGCAGCACCAGCACGGTCTGGGTCAGAATCGGCGGCAAGGTCAGCTGACGGCCGGCGATCGCGGCGATCCCGACCGCGATCATTGAGCCCGAGATCAGCCCGCCGGGCAGGCCGGCGAGCAGAAACACAAGGCCGCCGGCGGTGCCGATGACGAGCGTCTCCACCGTGCTCAGGATCGTGGCACGGCTCGGCCATTCGAACGACAGGGAGGCGGTGATGTGCTTCACGCCACCTTATCGCAAATCAGCGCGAGGCGCACAATTGCAGGCTCGTCATGCCGCAATGCGCGAGGCCTTCCGCGGAGGCTCAGAAGGAATCCTGACGGGCTTATTTCTTGTCGGCTGCGGGAGCGGCGGCTGCGCTGCCGGCCTTCGCCTCCTTCTTGCATTCGCGACGGAATTTCTTGCGCTCCTTCCCCTTCAATCCCTTGGCATCCGCCTGCTTGGAGCATTCCAGCGATTCCGCCGATCGCTCCTTCGCGTTCTTCTCGGTCGCGGCAGCGGCATCAGTTTTGGCAGCCGGCGCGGCGGTCTGCGCGAAAGCGGTGCCGGTGACGAGCAGGGAGGCGAGAGCAACGGCGGCGAGGCGGGACGTGAAGGTCATGTGGTGCACTCTGCTTGCGAGAATTGCGAAGGGCTGGAACGTTGGCTCGCGTTGCTGAACGCGACATGAATGAGTTGAGCGGCAGGATCACTATATTTTGCCGGCGCAACCCATCGCATCCTTGTCGCAAGCGGCCGGCACGCTAGGATAGCAATCCTCAATTCACTTCCGTCGGGGAAGATCAAGCAGGAGACCCAGGGATGACCATTCAGACGAAATTGTTGTATGCGATCGCAGCGTCCGGTGTCGCGGCATTGCTGACGAGCGCGCCGGCACAGGCACTGACAGCGCAGGAGTGCAGCGCGAAGTACCAGGCCGCCAAGAAGGACGGCTCGCTCGGCACCATGAAGTGGAATGACTTCCGCAAGGCCCAATGCGGTGCCGATGCGACGCCCGCCGCTGCGCCGACAGCGGCTGCGCCCACAGCTCCCGCGGAGCCGAAGCAGGCCAAGAAGGAAGAGGCACCCGCCGCCGCGCCGGCCCTGCCGGCCGGTCCTGCGGTCTACCCAAACGCGGTCGATCCGAAATATGCCAAGGAGACGCCCGGCAAGGCGCGCCTGCACACCTGCGTCGACCAGTACAATGCCAACAAGTCCACCAACGGCAACGGCGGCTTGAAATGGATTCAGAAAGGCGGCGGCTATTACAGCGAATGCACCAAGAAGCTGAAGGGCGCCGCCTGAGCTTCGCATTGCTGCGAAGGCCGGAGCGACGCTCCGGCCGATTCGCCTGAAGTGTCGCGCATGATCTTGTCAGAACACCTGCGCTCACCCGGCCCTTGGGGTCCGGATCATGCTCAGTCGAGCAGCTTCTCGGCAGATTTCGCCACGAGCTGCGACCGCTTGCGCGGACCGCTCTCGACGAACAACAGGCTCTGGCCGAAGATGAAGCAGTAGAACAGAAAGGCCTGCGCGTCGGCCTCCTCGGCCGCAAGGCCGGTTGCGCGATAGAGGTCGCCGACGTGCCTGAGCCGCGCCGCGTCGACGCTCGCCACCGCCGCCGCGGCGTTGTCCTCCGATCGGGCCCATTGCCGGATCGCGAGCTCGATCGCCATCCCTTCTGGATTGAGCCGCTCGGAATAAAGCTGGATCACCGCCTTCAGCCGCTCGCGGGGCGCTTGTCCGTCGAGGCTCGTCTGCTGCGCGATCGCGGCGATGCGGCCCTTGCGCCAGGCTTCGAGCATGGCCTCGAGCAGTGCGGCGCGGTCGGCGAAGCGCCGGTAGAAGCCGCCCTTGGTGACGCCGAGATTCTTGGCGAGCACCTCGACCCGCACGCCCTCCACCCCCGCGCGGGCGAGCTCGGCAAACCCAGCCTCGACCCAGACGTCGCCCTTGCCGTCGCTCATGAAGAAAGCCTCACCCGGTCTTGATACGGTGCCGTATTGCTAACGTGACACGGGTTTGATACGCTACCGTATCAACGAGCAAGGACGAAGTTGCGGGAGGAAATGCGATGGAGCAGGAGGCGACCTATCGCGGCACGGTCTATCCGTGGCAATGCGACCATGTCGGGCACCTGAACATCATGTGGTATGTCGGCAAGTTCGACGAGGCCAATTGGAATCTGTTCGCTCGTCTCGGCCTGACGCCGAGCTATTTGCGCATCTCCGGCCGCGGCATGGCCGCGGTGCAGCAGAACATCGCCTACAAGCGCGAGCTGCTCGCTGGCGACATCGTCGAGATCCGCAGCCATCTGCTCGAGATCAGGGACAAGTCGATCCGCTTCCGGCACGACATGACGAATGCGGAGACCGGCGAGCTCGCGGCGACGTGCGAGATCACCGGCGTGCACATGGACCGTCAGCTCCGCAAGGCCGCCCCGTTCGCCGATTGCATTCGCGAAGCTGCCTTGAAGCATCTTGCCGAACCAGCCGAGGTGTGAGCCATGACCGCATTCGAGCCGAAAAACCCGGGCTATCGCGCGGCGGCCATCGCCATGTTCGATGCCCAACCGGCCATGCGCACGCTCGGTATCGTGATCGTCCGGCTCGCGCCGGGCGAGGTCGAGCTGGCGATGCTGCATGCGCCGGCCCTCACGCAGCAGAATGGTTTCATCCATGCCGGCATCATCACGGCCGGGCTCGACAACGCCTGCGGCGTTGCGGCCTTCAGCTTGATGCCGGCGGAGGCCGGTATCCTCACCGTCGAATTCAAGACCACGCTGCTCGCGCCTGCCCGCGGCGAGCGTTTCGTCTTCAGGGCCGAAGTGGTCAAGCCCGGCCGCACGCTGACCTTCTGCGAGGCAAAGGCCTACGCCGAGCATGACGGCAAGACCACGCTGATCGCCATGATGAGCGGGACCTTGATGGCGATGCTGCCGGCGGCTTAGTCGAGCCGGACGCGATTCGCGTGGCAATCGCGCCCGCGGCATTCTATATGACCCGTAACAATGACCGGTGCGCGGGCGTATATCCGCAAGACGGGACCGGAACGGGACGATATGACTGGATTTGGGAATAATGGCCTTGGGCCGAGCCGGCGCGCGGCCTTGACGCTGATCGGAGCGGGCGCTCTCGCCGTGGGTGGGATCGTTTCGGCGCGCGCCGCCACCGGCGATGACGAGGTGCTGACCGAAGCCAAGGTGCTGCGCGATCCCGACACGCCGGTCGCAGGCAATCCCGACGGCAACATCACCATCGTCGAATGGTCCGACTACAATTGTCCCTATTGCCGCAAGCTCGAGCCCGAGCTGCGCCAGGTGGTGCAGGATGACGGCAAGGTGCGGCTGGTCATGAAGGACTGGCCGATCCTCGGGCCGGTTTCGGTCACCGCGGCGCGGAGCGCGCTGGCGGCCAAGTTCCAGGGCAAGTATCACCAGGCCCATGACGCCCTGATCGGCGTCAGCTCGCGCCTGACCGAGCCGCGCATCAACGAGCTGCTCGCGGCTGCCGGGGTCGACATGGACCGCTTGAAGCGCGATCTCACCGGCCACGCCAAGGACATCGACGCCATCCTCAAGCGCAACAACGAGCAGGCTGAAGCTTTCGGCTTCCAGGGCACCCCGTCCTTCATCGTCGGCAAGTATCGCGTGCCCGGCGTGCTCAGCATGACCGAGTTCGAGCAGGTCATCGCCGACGCCCGCAAGGCCAAGATGAACTGAGCCGGCGATATTTCAGGACGCAATACAAAGGCGCCGTCGCGGGTCTGCGACGGCGCCTCGTTCATGTCGATCGGACGAAATTACTTCGACGAGATCCGGACCCAGTCCTTGTGCGCGCGATCGCGCAGCGCATCCCAATCGGCCTTGGCGACGTCCCAGTTCACGATCGTTCGGTTGGTGGTCGCGATGTCGCCTTTGGCGACTGACGACGTCTGCATGGAATCATAGACGTAGACGCCGCCCGCAAGCAGCAACGCGCCCAGGATCATTCCGAAAAAAGTCTGCATGGCGAACCTCCGGTGACGGGCGATAACGTCGGCCCGGGGTGATGGTTCCGCGACTATGCGGCGCATCCAAGTGAGATTGTTCATTCTCCATTCAGCCACTCCATCAGCTCCGCATTGATCTCGCGCGGATAGGTGTGGCTGAGGTCGTCGATCTCTCGATAGGTGACTTGGGCACCGGCGGCGGACAGCGCCGCCTGCGTCTGCCGTGCGGTCTGCACCGGAAACATCCAGTCGAGCTTGCCGTGAGTGATGAAGACCGGCAAGCCTTGCAGGCGCGTTGCGTCGGCCATCTCCGCCATCAGCGGATGGAAGGTCGCCGCAACCGGGGCGAGATGCGTGAAGGGCGAGGCGCCGTCGAGGCCGGTGACGTAGCAGAAGGTGCCGCCGTCGCTCATGCCGGTCAGCAGCATGCGCGAGGGGTCGATGCGCCAGCGGCCGCGTACAGTATCGATGATGCGCATGAGGTTCGGTGTGTCGGTGTCGTCGCCCATCAGCGCCCAGGTCGGGCCGGTCGCGGTCGGCGCCACCAGGATCGCCCCGAGAGTGCGGGCGTCGCGGAGCCAGCTCCACAGAAAGCCGCGTCCGTTGCCGCTGCCGCCATGCAGCGCCATCACCAGCGGCATGGCACGCTCGGGCGCATAATATTCGGGGACATAGACCGAGAAGCCGCCGCGGCTGCCAGGCTCGTTGTGGTCGTGGAAGATGCCGGTATCTTCGCCCGCGCTGGCTTGGAGCCGCGACAACAAATCCGCATTGTCGCGATTGGCGGCGTTGAGGAAGAAGCTGCTCACCGGCGGAAACTGCGCCGCCAGCGGATAAAGCGCCTCCTGCGCGCGCGGGACATGGCGCAGCGCGCGGAACACCGCGACGAGATCGCCATGGCCACGCTCGACCTCACGAATGCCGGCAAAGGCAGCGAGCGTCTCGCCGCAGGCGCGATCGAGCCGGTCGCGCAAGCCTCCGAACTGCTCCGGCCATTCCCCGATTGCGCCGTGCGCCGTCTGCAGCGCCTCGTCCGGCGTGCCGATCGCATCCATCACCGAGGCGAAGGCCGGTGGATGCAGATGCCGCTGGAAGAAGCCGAGCGCTTCCAGCGCATTGAGCAGCGGCGGCAGCACGGCCACGATGTCGTCCACCACGGCCTCGGTCATCGCCTGCTTTCCTCAAAGCCTTTTGGATCAGTGCAGCTTCGGTGCCTTCAGGAGCTTGAAGCGATCGGTCGACGTCACGGTGACGTCGAAGGTGACGCCTTCATGATGAACGGTGAGCGGCACGTCGACGCCGGCGGCGCCGAGCGCCCACATTTTCTTGTAGAAGGCGGTCTGGCTCGTCACCCTGTCACCGTTCACGGCGAGAATGACGTCGCCGGTCTTGAGCTCGGCGCGGGCGGCCGGGCCATTGGCGGAGATCCCGATCACCACCACGCGGTTGTCGATCTCGGTCGAGTAGAGTCCGAGCCAGGGTCGTGCCGGCTTGTTGACGCGGCCGAACTTGCGCAAGTCCTCCAGGACCGGCTTCAGAAGGTCGATCGGCACGATCATGTTGACGTGCTCGGCATCGCCGTCACGTTCGCGATCGAGCTGGAGCGAGCCGATGCCGATCAGCTCTCCGCGTTCGTTGAGCAGTGCCGTGCCGCCCCAGTTCGGATGCGCGGGAGCGGTGAAGATGGCCTCGTCCAGCAGATATTCCCAGTAACCGGCGAATTCCTGCTTGGCCACGATCTGGCTCGCGACCGAGCGCGTACGTCCGCCGGCGCCGCCGACCACGACGCGGTCGCCGATCCGTGTCGCCGCCGACGAGCCGAGCGGCAGCGGCGCAATGTCGAGCTGGCCGAGCGCCTGCACCAGCCCGAACCCGGTCTCGGAATCGAAGCCGAGCGCATGGCCCTCCACCACGCGTCCGTCGGCACGGTGCAGCCAGACCGATTCAGCCTCGGTGATGAGATAGCCTATCGTGAGCACGAGGCCGTCGTCGATCACGACGCCGTTGCCGGCGCGTTCGGTGCCCAGCGTCTCGGCGCTGAAGGCGTCCGGAGGAATGATGGCGTGCAGGCCGACGACGGAGCCGAGCGCGCGGTCGAGATCGAAATCGTAATCGCTCGCCCGCGGCTGGTTCGCCGGCGGCACCCTCCATTCGGTCACAGTGCTCATGGAGTTCTCCTGGCTGAGAGCATCGCTCCGGCAAGGCTGGCGGAGCGACGCGCGAAGCACGCCTAATTTAGGCCGGAGCAGGCCGTCTTGAAAGCCTCGTTCCCAACTATTCGGGAGAACGCCGCGTGAAATCTTGGAAAGGCCCGGAAACACATCGTCATCTGATCCGGCGCATGGCTGCTGTCCGGCGCAGTGCTAGGCGCCGTGCAGTGAAGCTGCTAACCATTGCCGCCTCGTTTGACCAAGGGATCACGGACGACAAGCATGGACAACCGCAGCGACATCTGGCGTGGCATCGACACGATCAAGGCACGCTTCATCGACCTCAGCGACAGGGTCTGGGGCATGCCTGAGGTCTGCTACACCGAGGCGCGGTCCGCCGCCGAGCATCTCGCCGAGCTCCGTCATCAGGGCTTCCGCATCACCGAGAACGTCGCCGGCATCCCGACTGCGCTGATCGGCGAGTGGGGCGAGGGCGGTCCGGTCATTGCCTTCATGGGCGAGTACGATGCGCTGCCGGGCCTCAGCCAGGAGGCGGGTGTCGCCGAGCATCGCCCGATCGAGACCGGCGGCCATGGCCATGGCTGCGGTCACAACCTGCTCGGTTCCGCAGCGCTGCTCGCCGCGACCGCGGTGAAGGACTGGCTGGCCGAGAACAAGGTGCCCGGCCGCGTGCGCTATTACGGCTGTCCGGCGGAGGAAGGCGGCGCGGCCAAGGCCTTCATGGTGCGCTCCGGCGCGTTCGAGGACGCCGACATCGCCATCACCTGGCACCCGCACAGCTTCTGGGAGGTGGCGGTAACGCCCTCGCTTGCGAATACGCGCGCGGATTTCATCTTCACCGGCCGCACTTCGCATGCGGCGGCCTCGCCGCATCTCGGCCGTTCGGCGCTCGATGCGGTGGAATTGATGAATGTCGGCGTGAACTACATGCGCGAGCACATGCCGAGCGACGCGCGCGTGCACTATGCCCTGCTCGACACCGGCGGCATCGCGCCGAACGTGGTGCAGGCCCATGCCCGCGTGCGCTATTCGATCCGCGCGCGCGATCTTCCCGGCATGAACGAGTTGGTCGAGCGTGTGTCCAAGATCGCGCAAGGCGCGGCGTTGATGACCGAGACCAAGGTCGAAATGAAGATCATCTCCGCGGTCTCCAACATCCTGCCGAACACGCCGCTGGAACAGGCGCTGCATCAGGTCATGGAAGAGCTCGGACCGCCGCATTTCGACGATGCGGACAAGAGCTTTGCCGGCCAGATCCGTGCGACCTTGAGCGACAAGGATATCGCCTCGGTCTATTACGCGATCGGCATGGAGCCGACCGATCGGCCGCTGGCCGACTTCCTGGTACCGCTCGATGCCAAGCGCAACCCGCTGGTCGGCTCGACCGATGTCGGCGACGTGAGCTGGGTGGTGCCGACCGTGCAGGTGCACGCACCGACGGTTGCAATCGGCACGCCCTTCCACACCTGGCAGGTGGTGGCGCAGGGCAAGAGCCCGCACGCGCACAAGGCCATGGTGCAGGCCGCCAAGGCGATGGCAGGTCTCGGCATCAAGGCGTTGACGGAACCGGAGCTGATCAAGGTTGCCAAGGCGGATCTCCAGACGCGGACGGCCCGCACTCCTTACGTCTGTCCGTTGCCGGATCACGTCGCGCCGCCGCTCGACATGTCCGTGGCGTAGGAATTCGCCTCGATACTTCGTCTGATCCAGCGAACAAATTTTCCGCAGTGCAGCGCGCAATCCAGCAGATTTTGATGCTGAATTGCCGAACGGATGGGCTGCGGAGCGCAATTTTGCCCAACGGACAGCCAATAGACCGTTTGCATACACACGGTCCCAGTTGACGTGCACCCCATTCGGTGTGCCATCTACCGCCAGCCAAACCCGGCGGTCGCGAGCGGCCGCCTGCATCCATGTCGGAACCAGACGGGGGACAACCATGCTGGACAAAGAGCTGCGTTCGATGATCGGTCAGGTGAAGGACGGGCGGATGGACCGCCGCGCCTTCGTCAAGCGCCTCGCCGCGGTCGGTCTCACCGCTCCCCTCGCCAACCAGCTCCTCGCGCTCGGCGGCGTTGCCATGGCGCAGAGCCCCGCGGTCTACAAGCCGACCAAGCGCGGGGGTGGCGGTCCTCTCAAGGTGCTGTGGTGGCAGGGGCCGACGCTGCTCAATCCTCATTTCGCCACCGGCACCAAGGACCAGGACGGATCGCGGCTTTTCTACGAACCGCTCGCCAGCTGGGACGCCGACGGCAATCTCAACCCGATCCTCGCGGCAGAGATTCCCTCGCTTGCAAACGGCGGTCTCGCCGCCGATGCCAAATCGGTGGTCTGGAAAATCAAGCCGGGAGTCAAATGGCACGATGGCAAGCCGCTGACTGCCGACGACTTCGTGTTCACCTGGCAATACGCCAGCGATCCCGCCACGGCTGCCGTCAGCATCAGCACCTATGGTGACATCACTGTCGAGAAGGTCAGCGATCTTTCGATTCGCATCCTGTTCAAGACCCCGACGCCGTTCTGGGCCAACGCGTTCGTCGGCGCTTATGGATGCGTTCTCCCCAAGCATCTGTTTGCCGACTACAAAGGCTCGAAGTCCCGCGAGGCGCCGAACAATCTTGCCCCGGTGGGCACCGGTCCCTACAAGTTCGTCGAGTTCAAGCCGGGCGATGTGGTCCGCGGCGAGCTCAATCCCGACTATCACATGCCCAACCGTCCGCATTTCGACACGATCGAGATGAAGGGCGGCGGCGATGCCGTCTCGGCGGCGCGCGCGGTGATCCAGACCGGCGAATTCGATTTCGCCTGGAACATGCAGGTCGAAGACGACGTGCTGCTGCGTCTGGAGAAGGGCGGCAAGGGCAAGACCGTCTATGCCACCGGCGGCGACATCGAGTTCATTGCGATCAATTTCACCGATCCGAACACTGAGATCGACGGCGAACGGTCCTCGATGAAGACCAAGCACCCGATCTTCTCCGATCCGAACGTGCGCAAGGCGCTCGCCCTGCTCGTCGACCGCGACTCCGTCAAGAAGGCGATCTATGGTCGGGCCGGCCGCACCACGGCCAACTACCTCAACGGCCCCGAGAAGTTCGTCTCCAAGAACACCTCGTGGGAGTTCAACATCGAGAAGGCGTCGAAGATGCTCGATGACGCCGGCTGGAAGGTCGGCGCCGACGGCATCCGCGAGAAGGACGGCAAGAAATTCAAGCTTCTGTACCAGACCTCGACCAACGGTCCGCGCCAGAAGACCCAGGCCATCGTCAAGCAGGCCTGTCAGAAGGCCGGCATCGACGTGGAGCTGAAATCGGTCGTCGCCTCGGTCTTCTTCTCGTCTGACGTCGCCAACCCGGACACCTATCCGAAGTTCTATGCCGACATCGAGGAGTTCCAGATCCCGATGACGCAGCCCGATCCGGCCCTGCACATGCGGCGCTACATCTCCGCCAATGTGGCCACCAAGGAGAACAAATGGCAGGGGCAGAACTTCCCGCGCTACGTCAACAAGGAGTATGATGACGCCATTGCTGCGGCTGAGACCGAGACCGATCCAGTCAAGCGCGCCGCGCTCTACATCAAGTGCAACGACCTGTTGTGGCAGGACACCGTGTTCATTCCGGTGATGCATCGCCTGCTGGTGGATGCCTGCTCCAACACGTTGCGGCCGGCGCTCTCGGGCTGGGCCAATCGGACCGATAACCTTCAGGACTGGTACCGGGAGGCATGAGCGCAGGCTAGACGGGATTCTTCCCTATGAGTCAGTATGTCCTGCGTCGCCTCCTGATCGCCGTTCCGAGCCTGCTGGCGATTTCGCTGGTGCTGTTCGTCGTGCTTGCGCTCGCGCCCGGCGATCCGTTCTCCGAACTGGCCACCAATCCGAACGTGCCGCCCGAAGTGCAGGCGGCACTCCGGGCCAAGTTCGGTCTCGACGACCCGATCTACCTCCGCTACCTGCACTGGCTCAACGCCATGCTGCACGGCGACTGGGGCTTCTCCTTCGTCAGCCGGATGAACGTCGACACGCTGATCCTCCAGCGCCTGCCCGCCACGCTCTACGTGATCGGCTCGGCGCAGATCCTGGCGCTGCTGATCGCGATTCCGGTCGGCGTCTATGCCGCGACCAGGCCGTATTCGCTGTTCGACCAGATCGCGAATACGCTCGCCTTCGTCGGCTTCTCGCTGCCGACCTTCTTCACCGGCATCCTGTTCATCCTGATCTTCTCGGTCACGCTGGACTGGCTGCCTTTCGTCTACACCACCGACATCAAGGCCACCGGCATCCGCTGGGTGCTGGAGATGATCCGTCAGGCGATCATGCCGGTGGCGGTGCTCGGCCTGTTCCAAGCGGCGTCGATGACGCGCTTCGTGCGCTCGGCGATGCTCGACGTCATCCGGCTCGACTACGTCACCACGGCGCGGGCCAAGGGCCTCGGCCAGACCACGGTGATCATCAAGCACGTGATGCGCAACGCCATGATTCCCGTGGTCACGCTGATCGCGTTGCAGATGCCCGCGGTGTTCGGCGGCGCCATCGTCACCGAGCAGATCTTCCGCATTCCCGGCATCGGCTCGCTGCTGATCTCCTCCATCCTTTCCAACGACACGCCGGTGGTGATGGCCGTCACCTTCGTCTTCGCGTGCCTCGTGGTGCTGTTCAATCTGATCGCGGACGTGCTTTATGGCTGGCTTGACCCTCGCATCTCCCTCCGCTGAGCGGCGCGCCTATTCGCCCTGGCGCGAAGCATGGCGGCGTTACAGCCGCCACCGGCTCGCGGTGGTCAGCGCTGTCCTGCTCCTCATCCTGGTGCTGGCCGTCGTGCTTGGGCCGTTCGTGTGGCGTGTGAAGATCAACGAGATCGACATCGTCGCGGGCCTGCAGGGTCCGTCGCTCGCCCATCCCTTCGGCACCGACGATCTCGGCCAGGACATTCTGGCGCGCATGATCTATGGCGGCCGCATCTCGCTCGCGGTCGGGCTCGCCGCGATGCTGGTCGCTGTCATCATCGGCACAGTGATCGGCGCGCTCGCCGGTATGTCGCGCGGCGCGCTCGGACACGGATTGATGTGGCTCACCGACCTGTTCCTGTCGCTGCCGCAGCTGCCACTGCTGCTGCTGCTGATCTATCTGTTCCGCGACGGGCTGAAGCAGGTGTTCGGGCCCGAAGGCGGCATCTTCATCTTGATCGTGCTCGTGATCGGAGGTCTGCGCTGGATGCCGGTGGCGCGGCTGGTGCGTGCCCAGTTCTTGTCGCTCCGCGAAAAGGAGTTCGTCGAAGCCGCCCGTGCGCTCGGTGCCAGTCCGGTGCGGCAGGTGGTACGGCACATCCTGCCCAATGCGGTCGGCCCGGTGATCATCGCCGGTACCATCGACGTCGCCGCCGCGATCATCGCGGAATCGACGCTGTCCTTCCTCGGCCTCGGCTTCCCGCCGGATACCCCGACCTGGGGCCGGCTGCTGTTTGACGCCAAGGATTTTCTCGACATCGGCCCGCACTGGGCGCTGTTTCCGGGCGGCGCGATCTTCGTCGCGGTGGTGGCCATCAACTTCATCGGCGACGGTCTGCGCGACGCGCTCGATGCGCGACGGGTGATCTGATGGCGCCGCTGCTCGAGATCAAGGGCCTGAAAACCCACTTCTCCACGGACGACGGCATCCTCCAGGCCGTCGACGGTGTCGACATCTCCATCAACAAGGGCGAGACGCTCTGCGTCGTCGGCGAATCCGGCTGCGGCAAGACCGTGACCGCGATGTCGATCCTGAAGCTGATCGCAATGCCGCCGGGCCGGATCGCGGCGGGCCAGATCATCTTCGAGGGGCGCGATCTGGTGCCGCTGACCAGCAACCAGCTCGACGAGATCAGGGCGAAGGAGATCGGCTTCATCTTCCAGGAGCCGATGACCTCGCTCAATCCGGTGCTCACCATCGGCGAGCAGATCGCCGAGAGCCTGCGACGGCACGAAGCGGTGACCAGGAAGCAGGCGCTCGAGCGCACCATCGAGATGCTGAAACTGGTGCAGATCCCGAACGCCGAAGGCCGCGTGCACAATTATCCGCATCAGTTTTCCGGCGGCATGCGCCAGCGCGTGATGATCGCGATGGCGCTCGCCTGCAAGCCGAAGCTGATCATCGCCGACGAGCCCACCACCGCGCTCGACGTCACCATCCAGGCGCAGATCCTCGACCTCTTGCAGGACATGAAGGACCGCTTCGGCATGGCGGTGATGCTGATCACCCATGCCATGGGCGTCGTCGCCGAGACCGCGCAGCGCGTCGTCGTGATGTATGCCGGCAAGGTGGTGGAGGAGGCGCCCGTCGACGATCTCTTCGGCGATCCCCGTCACCCCTATACGCAAGGCTTGATCCGCTCGATTCCGCGCATCGATCTCGACAGCGAGCACAAGACGCGGCTCGAGGCGATCGGCGGCTCTGTGCCGATCCTGATCAACCCGCCGGCCGGCTGCCGCTTCGCGCCGCGCTGCAAGTTCGCCATGAATGTCTGCACCGAGAAGGAGCCGCTGCTGCGCGAGATCGCGCCCGGTCACCGCATGGCCTGTCATCTCGGAGATACCAGCGTGGGAGCCGCGTCATGAGCGAGCCCTTGCTCCGCGTCAGCGGCCTGAAGAAACATTTCCCGGTGCTCGGCGGCCTCTTGTCGCGCCAGGTCGGCACCGTCTATGCGGTCGACGGCGTGTCGTTCTCGGTCAACCGCGGCGAGACGCTCGGCCTCGTCGGCGAATCCGGTTGCGGCAAGTCGACGACCGGGCGCTGCGTGCTGCGCCTGATCGAGCCGACCGACGGCGAGGTCACCTTCGACGGCCAGGACGTACGCAAGCTCGGCGGCAACGATCTGCGCGCGATGCGGCGGAACATGCAACTGGTGTTCCAGGATCCGTTCGCCTCGCTCAATCCGCGCATGACGGTCGGGGCCATTCTCGGCGAGGCCTTTACCATCCACAATCTCGCCTCCTCCTCGAAAGAGCGCGAGGAGCGCGTTGCGGGACTTCTGGTCAAGGTCGGGCTCAAGGCCGAGCACATGCGGCGCTATCCGCATGAATTCTCCGGCGGCCAGCGCCAGCGCATCGTGATCGCGCGCGCGCTCGCGGTCGAGCCGAAGCTGATCGTCTGCGACGAGCCGGTCTCCGCGCTCGACGTGTCGATCCAGGCCCAGGTCATCAACCTGCTGGAGGACCTTCAGGCCGAGCTGAACCTGACCTATCTGTTCGTCGCGCACGATCTCTCGGTGGTCGAGCACATCTCCGACCGCGTGGCGGTGATGTATCTCGGCCGCATCGTCGAGCTCGCGAAAGCCAGCGACCTCTACCGCAACCCGCAGCATCCCTACACCAGGGCGCTACTGTCGGCGGTGCCGGTGCCAGATCCAAAACTCAAGCGCGAGCGCATCCGCCTCAAGGGCGACGTGCCGAGCCCGATGAAGCCGCCCTCCGGGTGTCACTTCCACACCCGCTGCCCGATCGCCCAGCCACGCTGCGCGGAAAGCGCGCCGCCGCTGAAGGAGGGCGCGGGCGGCCATTTCGTGGCGTGCCATCTGGCGTAGTGCTATGAATCCGTAGACGGCCGATCAGCTCACGCGCTTTTCGCGGGCCATGCTATCACCTGGCCCGACATCACCAGCCGGTCTCGGCCGCTCTCCTTGGCGACGTAGAGCGCACGGTCGGCGGCGGCGACCAGCGTACTAGAGTCCATCGCGGTCTGGGACGGAAGAGCCGCGGCGCCGCCGATGCTCGCAGTCACCAGCCGCGAAGGCGGATTTTGCGCGTGCAGCATGGCGAGATCGAGCAGCGCCTGGCGAATCGCTTCGCCGACCTCGGCGCAGCCTTCAGGACCGGTGTTCGGCAGCAGCACGGCGAATTCCTCGCCGCCATAGCGCGCCGCGAGGTCGGCCGGACGCCTGGCCTGGGCGGATAAAATCCGGGCCAGCGCGCGCAGGCAGGCGTCGCCCGCCAGATGCCCATAGAGATCGTTGAATTTCTTGAAATGATCGACATCGATCAGTAGCAGCGAGAGCTGGGTTCCGTCGCGCCGAGCCCGCGCCCATTCGTCGGCAAGGTGGTCGTCGAAGGCGCGACGGTTGGCGAGGCCGGTGAGACCGTCAGTGATTGCCAGCGAGGCGAGCCTGTCCTGAAGATCCTTCTGCTCGGTCATGTCGCGCACGACCGCGACGACGCCGTCGATCACGCCGCTGTCGGACGCCACGGTGACGTGTAGCGCCGCCTCGGCCCAGATCTCGCCTTTGTCGCGATGACGCTGCCGATAGACGAACCGCGCTTCCTCCGCCTCGCCATTCTTCAGCGCGGCGATGGCCTGCTCAACTCGTTCCATGTCGTCGGCGTGAATGCCGGCCAGGGCCGAGGTGCCCATCAGTTCTTCGGCCGACCAGCCGGTGATGCGCGCGCAGGAGGGAGAGACGTAGAGCAACCGGTTATCCAGCCCGATGCGGGTCACCATGTCGCTGGATTGCTCGGCCAGCAGGCGGAAATTGGCTTCCTTGGCGACCAGGGCCTGTGCCGTGCGCTGCCGCTGCAGCAACTGACGGACCAGATAGTAGCCGATCACCGCGATCAAGAGGACGAGTCCGAGGACGAAGCTCATGCGTGCTGCTGCCGCGCGTCGCCAGGGGGCGAGCACGTCGGCCTGCGACTTGCTCGCCAGCACCATCAGGGGATAGCGGCTGCTGCGCTGGTAGTAGCTCAGCCGCTGCGCGCCATCGAGCGGCGATTTGAAGTAATAGACCGCCGCGGCGGGGCGGCTTTTCCAGCTTCTGAACAAGGGCGCATCGGACAGGTCGCGTCCGACGAAGGCGCCGCTCTCGTCACGGCTGCGCGCCAGCATGATGCCGCTGTCGTTGAGCAGAGATGCCGAGCCGTTCGGCCCGATGTCGAACCGCTCGTAGAATTTGACGAAATAGCTGACGTCGATCGTGAGCAGGGCGACGCCGGCGAAGCCGCCGTCGGAATCGTTGATCCGACGGGATGCGGTGACGATCCACTGACCGCCGGAGCGGCTCTTGACGGGTCGCCCGATCAGCGTGCCCGTGTCCGTAGAATCGCGATGGCGTTGGAAATATTCACGGTCGCTGTTGTTGAGCTTGGAGAAATCGAGGTGCTCCGTCGTGGCGAGCCAGCGGCCGGTCGCATCATAGATGAAGATGCCGCGGATGCGTTCCGATGATTTGCGGGTGGGCAGATAGGCCTGGAGCTTCATGATCGTGTCCGGGCCCATCCCGTCGATCTCGAGCCGGTGGACCAGCCCGACGAGAATCGTATCGGCAAGCTCGAACGTGTCGTCCGCGTGCTGGATCAGCGACTGAGCGAGGTTGGTGACGTCGATTTCGGCGTTCCTCAGATCGGCGTTGCGCGCCTCCCATTCGCGCCACGCACTCAGGCCGAGGATAGCCACGCAAGTCAGCACGACGAATCCGGCCGCCCAGAGCGGAAGGCGCGTCTTGCCGAGTTCGCGGCTTGTGACCATCAGGCTTGCTCCAAATCGGAGCAAACCTCTCACTTTCACCTTAACGGCCTGTTGCAATATCCGCGATGATTGTGCGGGGTCCGTACTGGACCGGGAACATGGCCGACATCGAGTTCCACTCTCGTCGGCCCGCGTTCATCATGGTGCCGCGGCGCGATGGGCGGCCTGACGTCTCATCCTTCCAACGTGAAGCCGACGCGCAGCGTCACCTGAAAATGACGCACGGCGCCGTTCTCGACATGGCCGCGCGTTTGCACGACCTCGAACCATCTTATTTCGCGAACGGTCTTGGAGGCGCGGCTGATAGCGTTCTTGATCGCATCCTCGATCGAGGTCTCGGATGACCCGACGAGGTCCAGGATCTTGTAGACGTGATCGTGCTCGGCTGTGGGCATGGCCTTCCCTCATTTGGTATCTTGCCATCCGAAAAAATGCGTATGGCGGAACGTGCGCAGGCGAGCGTGCCTGGCCCACGGTCTGAACGGTCGTGGAAGCTTCGGGTTCCTTGCTCCGCGATGGCCCGCATGCACCAGGCGAGGTGGAGCGGCCGGCGCCGGCCTGCTAAGCGCTGGGGATGGACACGGCGCGACGCGACAGGACGATCGGCTCTCTCTGCCTGTGCGTAACGGCGTTCGGCTGGGCTTTGAACTGGCCGCTGATGAAGCTGCTGCTGCAGCAATGGCCGCCTTTGTTCGCGCGCGGCCTTGCGGGTGTTTGCGCCTCGCTCATTCTCGGCACCCTGGTGCTGATCCGGAAGGAATCCTTCGCCGTCCCGCGCGAGGCGGTGCCGCGCCTCTTGTTTGCGACCTTCACCAACGTCTTGGCCTGGATGGGTCTCGGCACGGTCGCGATGAAATATGTGAGCGTGAGTGAGGGCGCGCTGCTCGCCTATACGATGCCGATCTGGGCGATGCTGTTCGCCTGGCCGGTGCTGCACACGCGGCCGGCGCGACGAGATGTTCTCGGGCTTGTCCTCGGCATTGCCGGCGTCACGCTGCTCCTGAGCGGCGACGGTCTTGCGTTCAGCACCGACAAGCTGGTCGGCATTGCGCTCGCACTGCTCTGCGCCATCCTGTTCGCGCTCGGCAATGTGCTCAACCGCAAGCCGCTGCCGATGCCGCCGCTGGTCGTCGTCGCCTGGCAGGTCGGGCTGGGCTGCGCCACGATGCTGGTCCTCGGCGTGCTGTTCGAGCGCCCTGACGTCACCGCCATCACTCCGCTGGGGCTCGGCTGCTTCGTCTACATGACGCTGGTGCCGATGGGCCTCTGCTACGTCACCTGGTTCGAGACGCTGCGCCGTCTGCCCCCAACCACGGCGTCGACCGGCATGCTGATCGTGCCCGTGATCGGCGTCGTCTCAGCGGCGATCATTCTCGGCGAGCCGCTCGGCTATCGCGAATGGACGGCGATGGCGCTCACGCTCGGCGGCGTGACGCTGGCGTTGCAGCGGGGGTAGCAGAGCGCGCTGACTCGCACCTACGGATCCAGCTCCGTATCCCAGTACAGATAGTCCAGCCAGCTGTCGTGCAGATAGTTCGGCGGAAACAGCCGGCCGTTGCGGTGGAGCTGGTGCACGGTCGGTGCGAACGCCGTCTGGCGCGGAAACATTTTGGACTGCGCCGGTGTGAGATTGCCCTTGCGCAAATTACACGGCGAGCACGCCGCGACCACGTTCTCCCAGGTGGTCTGGCCGCCTTTGCTGCGCGGGATGATGTGATCGAAGGTGAGGTCTTCGGGCGAGCCGCAATATTGGCAGGCGAAACGATCGCGCAGGAAGACGTTGAAGCGGGTGAAGGCGGGGTGGGTGGTCGGCTTGACGAAGGATTTGAGCGAGACGACGCTGGGCAGCTGCATTTCCAGCGTGGGACTTCGAACCGCCTGATCGTAATGTGCGACGATGTTGACGCGGTCGAGGAACACCGCCTTGATCGCGTCTTGCCACGACCACAACGACAGTGGGTAGTAACTCAGCGGCCGGAAGTCCGCATTCAGCACCAACACCGGCCAACTGCCTTGCGAGACATGTGCGTTCAAGTAACGCTCCCGGCCTCCAATATACGCTGCGAAGCAGCATGTAGTGACATACTACATGCAGCGTGACGGGATTGTGAAGCCCGTTGAGCGACTTATTCAAGCGCAAGCAATGCGGCGGCGGGGTGGCAAACGTGCTCAAAAAGCCGCGATCCGGGGGCGCGGAACCGCCCCAGCGTGGGCTGCCGTTGCCATGGCAGCTACTCCCGTACCCGCTCCAGCTTCTGCAGGCAGCGCGTCGCGCGCACCGCGGCCGGCATCTCCTCGTCCGGAAAGCTGGTCGTCCAATTGGTGACGCCGACCTCGCCGACATAGATGTCACCCCTTGAGTCGAGTGCGAGCCCATGCGGCGCGAGGAATTTGCCGCTGGCAACGCCCGGGCCCTCCTCGCCGCCAAGCCGTGCGATGCGTTTGCCCTGTGCATCGACGATCGACAGCCGCGGACCGAGATTGGGCACATTGCGGTTGATGGCAAGGCCGGGGCCGAGCTCGCCGATGATGAAGGTCGGGCTGTTGGCCCCGCCGCAGCAGCACAGCGCGCAGGGCCGGTGCAGATTGTTCCACTGCGTCTCGTATTTGCCCTCGCCGTCGAACACCTGGACGCGGTGGTTCTCGCGATCGGCGACATAGACCCAGCCGTCGGCATCGGTGGCGATATTGTGCACGATGTTGAACTGACCGGGATCAGTGCCCGGCTCGCCCCAGCTCTTGATCAGCTTGCCGTCAGGCGTGAATTTGTGCACGCGCGCATTGCCATAGCCGTCGGAGACGTAGATCTCGCCCTTCGGCGACAGCGCGGTGTGGGTGCAGCGGTGGAACGGCTCGCCGCTCATGAACGGCGCCGGCTTTGCAGGAATGCCGATCGTCAGCAGCACCTTGCCGTCAGTGGTGCATTTGCGCACGGTATGGTCGCCGTCGTCGGTGCAATAGAGATTGTCGTCGGCGTCGATATGCAGGCCGTGCGCGCGGGAAAACAGTCCTTCGCCCCAACTGCGCAGGAAATTGCCGTCGCGGTCCAGCACCACCATCGGGTGGGCGCCGCGGTTGAAGACGTAGACGCGGTCCTTGCTGTCGACCGCGACCGAGGCGACGTCGGTGAGTTGCCAGCCGTCCGGCAATTTCGCGAAGTTGTCGACGACGCGGTAGCGGTGCTCGCCGGTGCCGAGAATGGCTGGCATTGATCTCTCCTCTTGTCATTCCGGGGCGCGCGAAGCGTGACCTATGATGCGCAATTGCGCATCTGAGAATCCATTGGGCAGCATACTCTGTGGTTAGATGGATTCCGGGTTCGCGCTTCGCGCGCCCCGGAATGACGAGCTGTAGCTATATTCGTGCCAAAATCCCTTCCTCGATCGCCTTGATCTGCAGCGCCAGATATTTCGAGTTGATCCGGCATTGCGCCAGGCTCCCGGCGATGAACCAGAGGCCGGGCTGCCTGGTGCGCGCATACATGTTGCGCAGCTCGAAGCCGTCGCCAAAACCCCAGATCGGCCCGACGCGGTCGGCGATGCCGTCGCCGAACAGCTTGCGCACCAGATATTCCTGCGGCTTGTAGCCGGTCGAGAGCACGACCAGGTCGGCGGTAATGATCGAGCCGTCCTTCATCCGCGCGCCCTCAGCGTTGAAGCTTTCGATGTCGGAGAACTGCCTGAGGCTGATCTTGCCCTCGACGATCAGGTTGGAGCAGCCGACGTTGAAGTAATAGCCGCCGCCGCGGGTGAGGTATTTGAACTGCCAGCCGGTGCCGGCTTCGCCGAAATCGAGCTTGAAGCCGACGCGCGCGAGGCCGTCGAGCAGCTCCTTGTCGAGCTGCTTGGATTGCTCGGTCAGCATCACATGCGTCTTCTTCGCGAGGGGCGTCGGCATCGAGGCCGCAATCAGATCGTTGTCCTCGAGCGTGCCCTCGTTGTAGGTCGCATAAGCGAGCTGCGCCGACGGTTCGATATTGGTCACGAGTGTGGGCGAGCGCTGCACCAGCGTCACCTCGGCGCCGCTGGAATGAAGATCCTGCGCGATGTCGTGACCGCTGTTGCCGGTGCCGAGGACGATGGCGCGCTTGCCGGTCCAGTTCTCGCCGTCCTCGTAGCCGCTGGAATGCACCAGCGTCCCCTTGAAATTGTCGAGGGTCGCAATGTCGGGAATGTTGGCGATGCCGCTGACGCCGGTCGCCATGATCACATGGCGCGGATGCATGGTGCGCTTGCTGCCGTCGGCGCGCCGCAGCGTGACGGTCCAGTGGCCCTTGGCCTCGTCATAGGCGCCGCCCTCGAACTCGGTGCCGGTCCAGAAGTTCAGCTCCATCGCATCGACATAGGCCTCGAACCAGTTGGCGAGCTTGTCCTTGGGGATATAGACCGGCCAGTTCGGCGGAAACGGCATATAGGGCAGGTGATTCACCTGCACCTGGTTGTGCAGGGTCAGCGCGTGATAGCGCTTGCGCCAATTGTCGCCGATCCGCATCTCGCGATCGACGATCAGGGTGTCGACCTTCAGCTGCTTCAGCCGCGCGGCAATCGCGAGCCCGGCCTGGCCACCGCCGACCACCAGCACGGCCGGATCGTGATCGGCATAGGCGCGCGCAGCGTTGCGCTGGTCGAGCCAGTTCGGCCCGCGGAAGTCGCGCGAATAGGCCTGGCCGCGCGGGCACGAGGTGCCGAGCTGTTCCTCGAAGCCCTTGAGTTCGTCGAGCGCGGTCAGCAGCGTCCAGGCCTTCAGGCGGTCGCCGTCGGCAGTATCAGGCACGAGCCGTACGATGCCGTTGCCGCGACCGAGCGCGGTCTCGAAGTTGAAAATCGCCTCGATGCAGTTGGTGCCGGCCCGCGTCACCCAGCGCGGCGGGGCCCGGTTCGGAGCGAGCTTGAAACTGATCGGCTCTGCCTTGGACGCGAGCACGGCCAGCGCTTGCGCAATCGTCTCGCGCCCGGCGAGCGTTTGCAGGTTCCAGCTCAGCGCCAGCACGTCGCGCCAGAAGCCGTCGGCGAGGAAGAGCGGGCCCAGCGTCGCGGGATCAGGTCTGCTTAAGGTGCGCTCGAAGTCGTCGAGCCAGGCCTGTGCGGCGATGGAAATATCCTGCGTCCGGTCCAGCATGCGCGACCTCATGGCCGTCTTCGCGGCGTTTCCTCAGAACGAACGCTATACGGTTTCGCCGCCCGCCAAAAGCCGCGGACCTGAGCGAGGCCGGCATGCGGCCCTGCCCGGACGGAATATGGCCCGGAATTCCGCGCGTGCGGACGCCGCCGGAGAACGGCTTAAGCGCCGCCCGGCCTCCGGTCCGCCCAATAGGGGTCGCGCAGCTTGCGCTTGAAGATCTTTCCGGTTGCCTCGCGGGGCAGCGCATCCAGGAACTTGACCTCCTTCGGCACCTTGAAGTTGGCCAGACGCTCGCGCAGATAAGCCTGCACCGCGGCGGCGGAGAGCTGCTCGACCCTGTCGGGCTCGATGCAGGCGCACAGCCGCTCGCCATATTCCGCGTCCGGAATGCCGAACACGGCGCAATCGCGCACGCCGGGCATCGCGATCAACACGTTCTCGATCTCGGCGGGATAGATGTTGACGCCGCCCGAGATCACCATGTCGCGCTTGCGGTCGCAGAGGAACAGATAGCCGTCCTCATCGAGATAGCCGACATCGCCGACGCTGACGAGACCGTCGCGCCCGGCCTCGGCGCGCGCCTGCGCCTTGCCGTGATAGTCGAAATCCGGCACCGCGGTCTGGCGCATGTAGATCTCGCCGACCTCACCAGCATCGCAGAGGCTGCCGTCGTCGCGAAAGATCTTGACGATGCCACCTTCGATGGCGCGGCCGACCGTGCCGGGCTTCTTCAGCGCCTCTTCGGCCGAGTGGCAGACCGGGATGCCGGTCTCAGTCGAGCCGAAATATTCGTTGATGACCGGTCCCCACCACTCGATCATCGCCCGCTTCACCTCGGGCGGGCAGGGCGCCGCGCCGTGCACGACGAAGCGCAGCGACGACAGGTCGTAGCGCTGCCTGACCGCTTCGGGCAGGCGCAGCAGACGGACGAACATGGTCGGCACCATGTGGATATGCGTCACACGGTGGCGCTCGATCAGCGCCAGCAGCTCCTCGGCGTCGAACCGCGGCTGAAGCACGATGGTGCAGCCGTTGCGGAAGGCCATCATGCCGTAGGAATGCGGCGCCGAGTGATACATCGGACCGTTGATCAGCACGACCTGGTCCTCGCGCGGCTTGATGCCGTAGGCGATCGCGCCGACGCGCTCCGAGGCGGCGGCCTGCTCCGGCGGCATCGGCATGCGCCGCACGCCCTTCGGCATGCCTGTGGTCCCCGACGTGTAGATCATCGCCGCGGCCCGGCGCGGCGGCTCCTCTGTTTCCGTGTGGCCGTCGCGCCAGCGGTCCCAATCGGTCAGGCCCGAAGAGACCTCGGTCAGCTCACGGGGAATGGCGAAGGTCGCCGCCAGCTCGGGCGGGGTTGCGACCACGAGCAGGCGGACATCCTCCGGAATGCCGCCGCGGATTTGTGGCAGCAGGTCGGCGTGGCAGATCAGGATCTTCGCGCCACTGTCGGTCAGGATGTAGCGGACCTCCTCGGCCTTCAGGTGCCAGTTGATCGGCACCACGGGGCTGCCCAGTGCGGCCGAGGCCGCGACCACCTCGAACAAGGTGAAGTCGTTGCGCAGCAACATGGCAACCGGCGCACCTTCGGCAAGGCCGAGGGTGCGCAGCCCGCTCGCCGCGCGTCTGATGCGCGCCTGGATCTCGTCATGGCCGATCCGGCGTTCGCCGCTGATGATCATGGTCATTCCCATTCCGTTGGAGTCAGCGATCGTCCAGCACGTCGCCGAAGCCGACCCAGCTCTTGCCGTTGAAGCGCCGCAGCTGCAGCTGCTGGAACGGCAGATAGTCGTCGGCGGCGGTGCTGACGGATATGCCGGGCAGCAGCAGCGGCAGCTTCACCTCTTTCAGCGAGGCGGACTGGCGCATGATGTTGTCGCGGCTGAAATCGTCCTTGCACGCCTTCAGTACCGTCATCAGGAGCGTCGCGTAATGGTAGCCGGCCGCATAGTTGGAGTTGGAGAGGTCCGCGTTCGGCATGTACTGCTTCATGAAGGCGAAATACTCCTTCACGCCGGGATCGCTGGCCCATTGCGGGTCCATCGTGTCCTTCTGGTTGCTCGACGAGATCAGGCCGACGGCGTTGTCGAGCCCGGCCGGCTCCAGGAACGAGATCGACGAGGCCGAGGTCGGCACGAAGAACAGCTCGGGCTTCCAGCCGAGCTCGGCGACGCCCTTGATCATCTGCGAGGTGAACTTGCCGAGCACGACGCCGAACAGCACGTCGGCGCCCGATGCCTTCAGGGTCGAGAGCTGCGAGCTGATCGTCGGCGCGCTGGTCTCGTAGGTCGCTTCCGCAACGATCATGCCGGCAGCCTTGTCGCCGAGCGCGCGCTTGAAGCCGGCGACGTAGTCGCGGCCGAAATCGTCGTTCTGGGAGAGGATGGCGATCTTGGCGCCCGGCTTGGTGCGCAGCACGTGCTTGGCATAGACCACGCCTTCGGATTCATAGGCGGCCATGCCGGGCATGGTCCATGGATATTTCTGCGGATCGGCCCATTTGGTCGCGCCGGAAAGCACGAACAGCTGCGGCACCTTCTTGCCGTTGAGGTAGCGATGCACGGCGCTGTTGGTGGCGGTGCCGAGCGAGCCGAACAGCATCAGCACTTCGTCCTGCTCCACCAGCTTGCGGGTCTGCTCGACCGTCTTCGGCGGCGAGTAGGCATCGTCCAGCGTGATGAACTTGACCTTGCGGCCGTTGATGCCGCCTTCGGCATTGATCTTCTCGAAGAACGCCTCCTGCGTGCGGCCGATCGCGCCGAAGCCGGAGGCCGGGCCGCTATAGGGCAGGGTCTGTCCGATCCGGATCTCCGTGCCTTCGGCGTGGGTGCTGTCCGTGGCGAGCGCCAACAGGGACAGACCGATCAGTGCGGCTGCCAGCTTCATGATATCCTCCCGTTTGTCTTGTCAGTTGGAGACGTCAGGCGCTGACGCGCATCAGGAAATCCTGCCTCGCCTGATCGAATTCACGCTTCATGCGGTCGACGAGCTCCGCAACGGGCGGGGCATCGGTGATCTGGCCGATGCCCTGGCCCGATCCCCAGATGTCGCGCCACGCCTTGGATTTCATGTTGCCGCCGGAGCCGAAATTCATCTTCGATTTGTCGGCGGCGGGGAGGTTGTCCGGATCGAGGCCGGCGGCAGCGATCGACGGACCGAGATAATTGCCGTGCACGCCGGTGAACAGGTTGGTGTAGACGATGTCGTGCGCGGCGTGCTGCGTCAGCGCCGATTTGTAGGCTTGGTCGGCATTGGCTTCCTGCGTCGCGATGAAGCGCGTGCCCATATAGGCGAGGTCGGCGCCCAGCGTCAGCGCCGAGGCGATGCCATAGCCGTCGCTGATCGCGCCCGACAGCAGGACGGCGCCGTCAAACCATTGCTTGACCTCGCGCACCAGCGCAAAGGGCGACAGCGTGCCGGCGTGCCCGCCCGCGCCGGCGCAGACCAGGATCAGGCCGTCGACGCCCTGCTCGGCCGCTTTGCGCGCGTGCTTGACGTTGATGACGTCGTGGAACACCAGTCCGCCATAGGAATGCGCGGCCTCGACGATCTCCGCCGGCGGCCGCAGCGAGGTGATGATGATCGGCGCCTTGTGCTTGACGCAGGTCTCCATGTCCTTCATCAGCCGGTCGTTGGAGGCATGGCAGATCTGGTTGACGGCGTAGGGCGCGACCTTCTTGCCGGGATTGCGCGATTTGTACTCGCCGAGCTCGTCCTCGATCCGGCTCAGCCATTCGCCGAGCTTCTCGACCGGACGGGCATTGAGCGCGGGAAAGGAGCCGACGACGCCCGCCTTGCACTGGGCGATCACCAGTTCCGGGCCGGAGACGATGAACAGCGGCGAGCCGACCACGGGCAGCTCGAGCGAATCCTTCAAGAGATTGGGCAGTGCCATCATGTCCTCCCGAAACGCGGCCCCGCCGGCGGGCGGATCACGAGGCGTTTCCGTTTTGATTGTCGCGCGGGCGGATGGGCCGCCCGTGGCCGCGGATTTGATCCCATTATAAGGTTGGACGGCGCCGCCCGGGCCGTTCAATAATGAACGGACGATCATTCAGGTATGAACAGGGCCGCCGATGGATTGGGACCTTTGCAAGACCTTCGTCGCGGTCGCCGATACCGGCAGCTTCACCGCCGCCGCCCGCCGCCTGCACACCAGCCATCCCACCGTCAGCCGCAAGATCGCGGCGCTGGAAGCCCAGCTCGGCACCAGATTGGTGGCGCGGGCTGCCGATGGCCTGGCGCTGACCGCGGATGGACGGACCTTGCGCGAGCACGCCGAGGCCATGGCGGCCGCAGCGCTGCGGGCCGAAACCGCAGTGGCGGCGGGTGGACACAAGGCGCGCGGCATCGTCAAGCTGTCGATCGGCGCGACGCTGGCCTCGCACTGGCTGATGCCGCGCTTGCCAGCCTTCCTGCGCGCGCACGATCATATCCAGCTCGAGATCATCACCCATCCATTTCCGGCGAGCGTGCGCCGGCGTGAGGCGGACGTGGTGCTGCGGCCCTTCGATACCGGGGAGGAGAACCTGGTCGGCCGCAAGATCGGCCGTCTCGGCACCGGCTTCTATGCCTCGCGCGATTATGCCGCCGGGCGGTCCCTGCCGGAAAGGCGCGGCGATTGGAAGGAGCACAGCGTCATCGGCTTCGCCGACCAGACGTCCAATGCGCAGCTTGCGCGCTGGAGCGACGTCGTCACGCGGCAGGCAAGGGTGGCGATGCGCTGCTCGTCCCAGGGGGACATGCTGGCGGCGGTCCGCGCCGGCATCGGAATCTCCGCGCTGTCGTGCTTCGTCGCCGAAGCCTATTCCGATCTCGTGCGCGTCGCCCCGCAGAAGCTCGCCAGCGTTGCGGATCTCTGGCTGCTGGCCCATCCCGACCTCGTCGAGCTGCCGGCGGTGCGCGCCGTAATCGAATTCGTCGCCGAATGCGCCCGGGCCGACCGCGCGCGGCTGCGCGGTTAGCCCGATTCCGCGAGCACGCCCTCACGCTTCTTCACCGCGCGGTAATAGCTCCACCACAGATGCGCCGCCGCACCGCGCAGCGGACGCCAGGGCTCGGCAATCGGCGCCATCTGCTTCTCCGTCGGCCGCGCCTTGAGGCCGAGGCCGATACGGATGCCTTCCTGCACGGCGAGGTCGCCGGCCGGCCAGGCATCGCCGTGGCCGAGGCAGAACAACAGGTAGACGTCGGCCGTCCAGGGGCCGATGCCCGGCAGCGCGATCAGGGTGTGATGCGCCGCGTCGGCATCCTCCTCCGCGAGCACGTCGAGGTTCAGCCGCTGCGCGGCGATCTCGCGGGCGAGATGCTTGAGCGTCTTGATCTTGGCGGCGGAGAGGCCGAGCCGCCCCAGGCGGTCGGCGCGGGCGCGGCGCACGGCGTCATGGTCGAGCGGATCGAATGCGGCCGACAGCCGCCCCCAGATCGCCGCGGCGCTCGCGGTGGAGAGCTGCTGCCCGCAGACGATGTGCGCGAGCCCCGTAAACCCCGGCTCGCGCCGCCGCAACGCCGGCATGCCCGCGATCTCGAGCACGGGCTTGAGCCGCGGATCGCGCTTGATCAGCGCGTGGACGGCCTCTTCGAGATCGGACTGGGTTTCGAGGTGGATGGTCATGGCGGGCGGGTTCTCTCCAGCGTCATGGCGGGCTTGTCCCGGCCATCCACGTCTTTCTCACCGCGAGGCACTGTGTAGCATGAGCGGTGATCGTGGTGTTTGTTCGTGACGTTGACACCATCGGTCTGTGGTACCGAAGAACGTGGATGGCCGGGACAAGCCCGGCCATGACGAGATTCATGTGATGGCACCACCCGTTTTCCGATTCGCCCCGAGCCCGAACGGCTTCCTGCATCTCGGCCACGCCTATTCCGCGCTGCTCAATTTCGACCGAGCGCGCGAGTCCGGCGGCCGATTGCTGCTGCGAATCGAGGACATCGACGCGACGCGGTGCCGGCCGGAGTTCGAGACGGCGATCTACGAGGATCTCGCCTGGCTCGGGATTGCCTGGGAGACGCCGGTGCGGCGGCAGTCGGAACATCTCGCCGATTATCGCGCTGCGCTGGACAAGCTCTCTGCGCTCGGTCTCGTCTATCCCGCCTTCGAAAGCCGCGCCGAGATCGCAAGGCTGGTGGCGGCGCGCGAGGCCGGCGGGCCGTGGCCGCGCGATCCCGACGGCGCGCCGCTTTATCCGGGCGAAGCCAAATCGCTCTCGGCTGACGCGCGCGCGCAGCTGATCGCCTCGGGCGCGCCCTATGCGCTGCGGCTCGACATGGCGGCCGCCTGCCGCCGCGCCGCCGGCCTGAGCTGGAACGAACTCGGCGAGGGGCCGGACGGCGAGCGCGGCATCATCCCGGCGCGGCCGGAGGCCTGGGGCAATGTCATCCTGGCCCGCAAGGAGACGCCGACCAGCTACCATCTCTCGGTGGTCGTCGACGACGCGCTCCAGGGCGCCAGCGAGATCGTGCGGGGCCAAGATCTGTTTTCCGCCACGGCGGTGCACCGCTTGCTCCAGGTTCTGCTCGGCCTGCCCGAGCCGGTCTATCGCCATCACCGGCTGATTCGGGATGAGGCGGGCCGGAAGCTGTCGAAATCGAGCCGCTCGACCGGTCTGCGCGAATTGCGTTCGGCCGGCCTCACGCCTGCCGCGATCCGCCGGCTGGTGGGATTAGGTTAAGTTTCTCTGGGGGTTAGCGAAACGTCGCCGTGACTCCGGGCGTTCCTCCGTGCCATGCTTGGCCAGCGCGGGGTTCGAAGAGGGTACTTCGAAGGGGATTCATGGCGGCGAAGACGCGTCCAGTGCGCACCACCCGGACGTCCAAGCGGCGGCCGCTTCGGAAGCGGCCCAAGGCGGGCGGTCAGCTGCGCAAGCGCAGCACCAAGGCGGTTGCGCCGGATGTCGTCCAAGCGGCGCTGGCCGCGTTTGCCCATGAGGTCCGCACCCCCCTGACCGGCATTCTCGCGATCAGCGACCTGCTCGCGACCTCCGACCTAGGCGAGCGGGAGCGGCGCTGGGCCGACACCATCAAGGCCGGCGCCGAGCATCTGGCGAGCCTCGCCACGCTGTTCGTGGATGCTGCCAGAACGGGGAAGGGCGGCAGCACGCCGCGCCAGGACCTGTTCGATCTGAAGGCGCTCGCCCGCACCGCCGGCGATTCGCTGGCCGGCCGTGCCGCGGCCAAAGGTCTCCAGGCCAAGGTCGAGATCGCCGAGAAGATCCCAGGGCTCGTGGTCGGTGATTCCGTCCGCCTGCGCGCCGCGCTCGAGAACCTGATCGACAACGCCGTGAAATTCACCGACCAGGGCGGAGTGGCCCTCGCCGTCGAGCCGTGGCGTCCCGCCAAAGGCAAAGCAAAGGGCAGAGTCGGCGTCGCCTTTGCGGTGTCCGACAGCGGCATCGGCCTGACCATGGCCGAGATCAAGCGGCTGTTCCGCCCCTTCACCCAGGCCAATGTCACCATTGCCTCACGCTTCGGCGGCGCCGGCTTGGGTCTCTCCTCGGTCAAGCAATTGGCGCGGGCGATGGGCGGCGACATCAATGTCGCTCCGCGCCGCGGTGGCGGCGCCACCTTCACATTGACGGTGTCGCTGGACTTGGCGGGACCGGGCACCGCCCGCAAGGCAAAGGACGGCAGCGAGCCCGAGGCGGTCGCTGCGCTTCGCGTTCTCAGCGTCGAGGACAATCCGTTCGGCCGCGTCGTGCTCAACACCATCCTGACCGAGCTCGGCCATCACGCCGAGTTCATCGGGCGCGGTGAGGACACCGTGAACCGGCTGGAGCAGGGCGCATTCGACGCGGTGCTGATGGACATGGTGCTGCCGGGCATCGACGGCATCGAGGCCATCCGGCGGATCCGCAGGCTGCCAACGCCGCTGGCTCGGATCCCGATCATCGGCGTGTCCGGCCGCGGCGAGGACGAGGCCGCCTCGCGCGAAGCCGGGGCCGACGCCTTCCTGGTCAAGCCTGTGTCTCCGCGGGCTTTAGCGACTGCGCTGCTTGAAGCGACACGCCGTGAGGAAGCCGCGACTTGATGATCGCGGCATTGAGCTCGCCGCCGTAAACGAAGATCGCGGCGATGAAGTACAGAAACACCAGCGCGATGATCACCGAGGCGAGGCCCGCATACATGGTCACGTAGTTGTTGGCAAAGCGGGCCAGGTATTGGCCGAACACGATGCTGGAGATCAGTGACGCCACGATGGTGAAGACGATGCCGGGCAATATCTGCAGGAAGCTGCGCCGTCCCGCCGGCAGCCAGGCGTGCAGGATGATCAGCGCCACCACCAGCGCGCCGATGGAGATGCCGTAGCGCACCCAGGTGAGGATGCTCTCGTTGGATTCGACGAACAGCGGAATGTGGCGCCGCGCCGCCTCGATAATGAGCGGACCGAGCACGATCAGGAACGCCATGGCGAGCGCCGTGAAGGCGGCAATGATCGTATAGGCGATTGATTCCAGCCGGAGCCAGTACCAGCTTCGCATCTCCACCACCGCATAGGCGCGGTTGAGCGCCACCCTGAGCGCCTCGACGCCGTTCGAGGCGAAATAGACCGACAGCGCCGCGCCGATGGTCAAAAGGCCGGTCCGGGTGGTGGTCAGCACGTCATGCACCTCGCCCGAGATCGAATCGGCGACCTGCTTGGGCCAGACCTGGAGCATCAAGCTGGCGGCCTGGTCGGCGAGTTCCTTGGAGCCGAAGAAGCCGGCGAGCGCGGTCAGCACGATCAGGAATGGGAACAGCGCCATCAGCGTCGACAGCGCGATGTGGCTCGCGATCGCCCAGCCGTCATCGGCGAGGAACGTGTAGAATGCGTCCTCAACGACGCAGTAAATGTAGCGGATGGCTTTCACTTGGCACCTACACCGCTGCTCTCTCCCTCTGCACGTAGGGAGAGGCCAGGAGAACGAGCAATGGGCGCAAATCGAAAAATCATCGCGCTACCATCTGATATTCTTGGCCCAAAAGCCAGTTCGCGAAGCCCCCTTTGTCATTCCGGGGCGCGCGCAGCGCGAGGCCGGAATCCATCTAGCCGCGGCGCAAGTGGCGCGATGGATTCCGGGCTCGACGCGCCGGGTCTCGCTGCGCTCGATCCCGCCGCATCGCCCCGGAATGACGAGCTGGGGAGATGGCGGACCGGCACACACGGTGTTATCTACCCTCAAATGGCATCTTTCCTGAGTACTTTCATCCTGCCGGCCGCAGCCGGCGCCGTGGCGCTGGTGCTGCTGCTCGGGCTCATCAACATGATGCGCGGCGGCTCGCCCAACACCTCGCAGAAGCTGATGCGCTGGCGCGTGCTGCTTCAGTTCGTGGCGATCATCGTCGCGATGCTCGCGGTCTGGGCGATGGGACGCTGAGTCATGGTGGTGCTGAACCGCATCTACACGAAGACCGGTGACGATGGCACGACGGCGCTCGGAACCGGAGAGCGGCGTCCGAAATACGATCTGCGAATCGAGGCCTATGGCACCGTCGACGAGACCAACGCGGCGATCGGCGTGGTCAGGCTCTACACCGCGGAGATGCCCGAGCTCGATGCGATGCTCGGCCGCATCCAGAACGATCTGTTCGATCTTGGTGCCGATCTCGCCGTGCCGGAGCGGGAAGGCAAGGCCGAGCGGCTGCGGGTGGTGGCGAGCCAGGTCGAGCGGCTCGAGCGCGACATCGACATGCTCAACGACAAGCTCGCGCCGCTGACCTCCTTCGTGCTTCCCGGCGGCACGCCGGCCGCGGCCCATCTGCATGTGGCGCGCACGATATGCCGCAGGGCGGAACGCGTGATCGTGGAACTGGCGGCCCAGCCGGGCGAGCCGGTCAGCGCGGCTGGCATCCAATATATGAATCGCCTGTCCGACTTTCTCTTCGTGGCCAGCCGGGTCGTGAACGGCAATGGCGCCGGCGACGTGCTCTGGGTTCCCGGCCAGAACCGCTGACCCATCGCGCTCCCGCATTTCAGAAGGCCAAAATTAGACCCGTTCGCGCGTTGACCGGGGAAGATCGGGCCTTTAGGTTCCGCGCCAGTTGATAACCCCCCCTCCCAAATTGAGTGAAAGAGGATCGATGAAGGTCTTAGTGCCGGTAAAGCGGGTGGTCGATTACAACGTCAAGGTCCGCGTCAAGGGCGATGGATCGGGCGTTGAACTCGCCAACGTCAAGATGTCCATGAACCCCTTCGACGAAATCGCTGTCGAGGAAGCGCTGCGCCTGAAGGAAGCCGGCAAGGCCACCGAGGTCGTGGTGGTCTCGATTGGACCTGCGCAGGCGTCCGAGACGATCCGCACCGGTCTTGCCATGGGCGCCGATCGCGGCATCCTGGTGAAGGCGGACGGCACCGTCGAGCCGCTCGCCGTCGCCAAGATCCTGAAGAAGGTTGCGGACGAAGAGCAGCCGGGCCTGATCATTCTCGGCAAGCAGGCGATCGACGATGACTCGAACCAGACCGGCCAGATGCTGGCCGCGCTGCTCGGCTGGTCGCAGGCGACCTTCGCCTCCAAGCTCGAGGTCGAAGGTACCGACTTCAAGGTGACGCGTGAAGTCGATGGCGGTCTGCAGACCGTGAAGCTGAAGGGACCGGCGATCGTCACCACCGATCTCCGCCTCAACGAGCCGCGCTACGCCTCGCTGCCCAACATCATGAAGGCGAAGAAGAAGCCGATCGCGGAGAAGACGGTCGCCGATTACGGCGTCGACATCGCCGCGCGCCTCGAAGTTCTGAAGACGGCTGAGCCCGCGGGCCGCAAGGCCGGCGTCAAGGTCAAGGACGTCGCCGAGCTGGTGTCGAAACTCAAGAACGAAGCCGGGGTGCTCTGATGACGACGCTTCTGATTGCCGAACACGACAATGCGTCGCTCAAGGACGCCACCAACAAGGCCCTGACCGCAGCTGCCGCGCTTGGCGCGGATGTCGAGGTGCTGGTCGCCGGCCAGAACGCCAAGGCCGCGGCGGATGCCGCTGCCAAGCTCGCTGGCGTGAAGAAGGTGCTGCTCGCCGATGGCGACCTCTACGCGCACGATCTCGCCGAGCCGCTGGCTGCGCTGGTGGTGTCGCTGGCGTCCGGCTATGACGCCATCGTCGCGCCGGCGACCTCGCGCTTCAAGAACGTGATGCCCCGCATCGCCGCTCTGCTCGACGTCATGCAGGTCTCGGAGATCACCAAGGTGGTCGCGCCCGATACCTATGAGCGCCCGATCTACGCCGGCAACGCCATCCAGACGGTGAAGTCGAAGGACGCCAAGAAGGTCATCACGGTCCGCACCTCGACCTTCGCCGCAGCAGGCGAGGGCGGCAGCGCCCCGGTCGAGACCGTGGCGGCGGCGGCCGATCCGGGCCTGTCGACTTTCGTCGGTGAGGAAGTCGCCAAGAGCGATCGCCCCGAGCTGACCTCGGCCAAGATCATCGTCTCCGGTGGCCGCGCCATGCAGAGCCGCGAGAACTTTGCCAAGTACATCGAGCCGCTCGCGGACAAGCTTGGGGCCGGTGTCGGTGCCTCGCGCGCCGCGGTCGATGCCGGCTATGCGCCGAACGACTGGCAGGTCGGCCAGACCGGCAAGGTGGTGGCCCCCGAGCTCTATGTCGCGGTCGGCATTTCCGGCGCGATCCAGCATCTGGCCGGCATGAAGGACTCCAAGGTGATCGTTGCGATCAACAAGGACGAGGACGCGCCGATCTTCCAGGTCGCCGACTACGGCCTGGTCGCCGATCTCTACCAGGCGGTTCCGGAGCTGACCGCCGAACTCGGCAAGCTCGGCAAGTAAAAGGCATCGAAAACACCGGCCGGAGGTATAAACTCCGGCCGGTGTTGCGTTTCAGAGGCGTTTTCTTTGGCGTGGGGCGCGCCTTGGAGGCGATCCAATCTAGGTTTCGAGCCAAGGTTCTGATTAAATCGGACCTCCCGGCTCGAGGGGAAAAGGCAGGGCGCGCCCCCCGCGCGCCGTTCCGGTGGATGACAATATGGCGGCAGTGATCAAGAAGGTCGGCGTGATCGGCGCGGGTCAGATGGGCAATGGCATCGCGCATGTCGCGGCGCTCGCTGGCTTCGACGTGGTGCTCAACGACGTTTCGGCCGACCGCCTCAAGTCGGGCATGGCCACCATCAACGGCAATCTGGCGCGTCAGGTCTCCAAGAAGGCCGTCACCGAGGACGACAGGGCCAAGGCGATTGCGCGTATCAAGCTAGCCGAGAAGCTGGACGATCTCGCCGATTGCGACCTCGTCATCGAGACCGCGGTCGAGAAGGAAGAGGTCAAGCGCAAGATCTTCCACGAGCTCTGCGCCGTATTGAAGCCGGAGGCGATCGTCGCCTCCGATACGTCCTCGATCTCGATCACGCGCCTCGCCGCCGCCACCGACCGCCCGGAACGCTTCATCGGCATTCACTTCATGAATCCGGTGCCGTTGATGGAACTGGTCGAGCTGATCCGCGGCATCGCCACCGACGACGCCACCTTCGAGACCGCCAAGGAATTCGTCGGCAAGCTCGGCAAGCAGGTCGCGGTCTCCGAGGATTTCCCGGCCTTCATCGTCAACCGCATCCTACTGCCGATGATCAACGAGGCGATCTACACGCTGTATGAAGGCGTCGGCAACGTCGAGGCGATCGACGCGGCGATGAAACTGGGCGCCCACCATCCCATGGGTCCGCTCGAGCTTGCCGATTTCATCGGGCTCGACACCTGCCTCTCCATCATGCAGGTGCTGCACGAGGGGCTGGCCGACTCCAAGTACCGCCCGTGCCCGCTGCTGGTCAAATACGTCGAGGCCGGCTGGCTCGGCCGCAAGACCCAGCGCGGCTTCTACGACTACCGCGGCGCCAAGCCGGTGCCGACGCGGTAAGGTGGTCTTGTGCCCCGGACGCAGCGCGGAGCGCTGCAGAGCCGAGGCCCAGGAGCCGCGCGCTGAAGGCTAGGTCCCGGCTCTGCGGTGCGTCACTTGCGTGCCGCCCCTTGTCCGGGACACGATTGCCCGTACTGCTCCATGACAATTCATGTCGCGTTAACCTCTCGCGCCTAGGTTACGGCCGGCACGAGGGTTCGCGTAATGGACATGATGGCAATGGTCAGCAGCATGCTGGCCGCACAGCAAGGCGCGCTGCAGTCGAATATCGCGGCGACGCTGACCAAGCAGAACGCGGATATGGAGAAATCCACCGTCCTGACGCTGCTCGGCACCGGCCAGCCCTCGCTCGCCAATGTCGCCCCCGGCGTCGGCGGCAATCTCAATGTGACGGCCTAAACCCTTAAAGCGCCGCGGCGGCCTTGCCGGTTGCCGCGCGGATCAGCTTGAGCGCGTCCTCACTCGCCCATTCCGCCGGCCCCGCGATCGTCGCGATTTCACACCCCTGCGGGTCGACCAGCACGGAGGTGGGCATGCCCAGTGCCCGTCCCACGGCCTTAAGATCCTGGAACACCTTGGCTTTCTGGTCGCTGAAATAGGCGAGCCGGGTCAGGTTGGCCTCTTTCAGGAAGGTTTTCGGCTTCTCCAGGTCGCGGGTGTCGATGTTGATCGCCACCACCTCGAAATTCGGGCCCGATAGCTTGCCCTGGAGCTCGTCCAGCGCCGGCATCTCCTTGCGGCAGGGCACGCACCAGGTGGCCCAGAGGTTCACCAGCAGGGTCTTGCCGCGGAAGTCGGACAGCTTCTTCGGCTTGCCCTCGGCATCCTCGAAGGTGAGGTCGGGCAGCTTCAGCGGGGCGCTCGCCATGGTCAGCGCCGCCACCTCGCCATGGGCGAACGGGGCGATCTTCTGCGCCGTCGCCACCGCCGCCTTGCAGGTCGGATCGCCCAAGGGCGCCCGGCTCGGGCCGAGCCCGTACAGCGCGGCGAAGCCGGCCAGCCCGACGATCGCCACGGCGGCGATGACGAAGGGGATGCGGCGCGTGGCGGAGGGCTTCTGGTCGAGCATATCGTTTGTCATCCGGTCGCAGATATGGCTATCAGGGGCCTCTTAATACGGCTGGCCGCGGCCAGCAAACGTGCGGCAAATCAGGCGTGAGCAGGGGATCATGAGCAACAAGATGTGGGGCGGCCGGTTCTCGGAACGCCCCGACGAGATCATGGAAGAGATCAACGTCTCCATCGACGTCGATCGTCACCTCTTCGCCCAGGACATTGCCGCGTCCAAGGCCCACGCCGCGATGTTGGCCAATCAGGGCATCATCACGGCTTCTGATGCGAAAAATATCGGCAAGGGTCTAGACACAATCCTGTCAGAGATCGGCAAGGGCGGCTTCGAATTCAAGCGCGCGCTCGAGGACATCCATATGAATGTCGAGAGCCGCCTGTCGGAGCTGATCGGCCCGGCCGCCGGAAGGCTGCACACCGCGCGTTCGCGCAACGACCAGGTCGCCACCGACTTCCGTCTGTTCGTCCGCGACGTCATCGACGAGACCGATGCCGCGCTCGCCGCGTTCCAGCAGGCCCTGGTGGACCGCGCGCTGGAGCACGCCGCAACCGTGATGCCCGGCTTCACGCATCTGCAAACGGCGCAGCCCGTCACGTTCGGCCATCACCTGCTGGCTTATGTCGAGATGGCGGCGCGCGACCGCGGCCGCTTCCAGGATGCCCGCAAGCGGCTGAACGAATCGCCGCTAGGCGCGGCTGCGCTCGCCGGCACCTCGTTCCCGATCGACCGCCATGCCACCGCGAAGGCGCTCCTGTTCGACCGCCCGATGGCGAACTCGCTCGATGCCGTCTCCGACCGCGATTTCGTGCTGGAGACGCTGTCGGCCGCCTCGATCTGCGCCGTGCACATGTCGCGCTTTGCCGAGGAGATCGTGATCTGGACCTCGCCGCTGGTCGGCATGATCCGGCTCAGCGACAAGTTCACCACGGGATCCTCGATCATGCCGCAGAAGCGCAACCCGGATGCCGCCGAGCTGGTGCGCGCCAAGACCGGCCGCGTCATCGGCGCGCTCAACGGCCTCCTGATCGTCATGAAGGGCCTGCCGCTCGCCTATCAAAAGGACATGCAGGAGGACAAGCAGGGCGCCATGGAGGGTTTTGCCGCGCTGTCGCTGGCAATCCGCGCCATGACCGGCATGGTCCGTGATCTCGTTCCGGACGAACCCAAGATGAAGGCGGCCGCGGGCGAGGGCTATGCCACGGCGACCGACCTCGCCGACTGGCTGGTGCGGACGCTGAGGATGCCGTTCCGCGAGGCGCACCACGTCACGGGCCGCATCGTCGCCAAGGCCGCCGAGGGGGGCGTCGCGCTGCACGAGCTGCCGCTCAAGGAAATGCAGGCGATCGAGCCCAAAATCACCAAGGACGTGCTCGGCGTGCTCTCGGTCGAATCGTCGGTGAAGAGCCGCACCAGCTTTGGCGGCACCGCGCCGAAGAACGTGGCGTCCCAGGCCAAGGCCTGGGCGAAGCGGCTGGAAAAAGAGCGAAAATTGGGCTGAGGGCAAAATTTCGCTTATGTTTCATGGTCATCCGGCTCTCGCCAGAACGCGCCAATCTCTGTATGGTGCGCCGCGCGTAGTGGGGATTTCGTCGTGACGTCAAAGTTTCGCCCGGCCGGCTCGGGGTGGGCCATCATTGTCTTGAGCCTGACGGCGCTCGCGCTTGCCGGTTGCGGCCGCAAGGGCCCGCTGGATCTGCCGCCGACCGCCTCCAACGCCCCCGCAGCCACCGGCGCCGCACCCGTCGAGCCCGAGACCGCGGCCCAGAAGGCGCCGAGCCTGTTCGAACCCACGGCCAGCGCGGATGCCGCGCCCGCGGCGGCCAAGGGCCGGAAGAAATCGTTTATTCTCGACCCGCTCCTGGACGAACCTCCCGGCAAGAAATAAGCCGGGACAACCGAGCCTGCGCCATGAACCATTTCGACTATCGCAACGGCGTGCTGCACGCCGAGGCGGTGAACCTGTCCGAGCTGGCCGCCACCGTCGGCACGCCGTTCTACTGCTATTCGACCGCAACGCTGGAGCGGCATTACCGCGTCTTCACCGAGGCCTTTGCCGGCGAGAAGGTGCTGGTCTGCTACGCCATGAAGGCGAACTCCAACCAGTCGGTGCTGCGGACGCTGGCCAAGCTCGGCGCCGGCGCCGACGTGGTTTCGGGCGGCGAGCTGAAGCGCGCTTTGGCCGCCGGCATTCCCGCCAGCAAGATCGTCTTCTCCGGCGTCGGCAAGACCGAGGCAGAGCTGCGCGCGGCGCTCGCCGCCGACATCCTCTGCCTCAACGTCGAATCCGAGCCGGAGCTCGAGCTGCTGTCGCGCCTGGCGACCGAGATGGGCAAGACCGCGCGCATCTCGCTCCGCGTCAATCCCGACGTCGATGCCGGCACGCACGCAAAGATCTCCACCGGCAAGTCCGAGAACAAGTTCGGCATCCCGATCGTGCATGCCCGCGAGGTCTATGCGCGCGCGGCGAAGCTGCCCGGAATCAAGGTGACCGGCACCGACGTGCATATCGGCAGCCAGATCACCGACCTGTCCGGCATGGAGACCGCGTTCCGCATCCTCTCCGAATTCGTACAGGAGCTGCGCGGCGACGGCCACGACATCAGCCACGTCGATTTCGGCGGCGGTCTCGGCATTCCCTATTACATGGATCGCGAGGCGCCGCCGGCGCCGGCCGCCTATGCCGCCATGGTCAAGCGCGTCAGCCACAATCTCGGCTGCACGCTGATGTTCGAGCCGGGCCGCATGATCGTCGGCAATGCCGGAATCCTGGTCGCGAAGGTGATCTATGTGAAGCACGGCGACGGCAAGAATTTCGTCATCATCGACGCGGCCATGAACGACCTGATCCGCCCGACACTGTACGAGGCGCATCACGACATCCTGGCGGTGAAGCAGCCGGCCAAGGGCGCCGCCACCATCAAGGCCGATGTCGTCGGCCCGGTCTGCGAGACCGGCGACTATCTTGCCCTCGACCGCACGTTGCCGACGCCCGCGCCCGGCGATCTCCTCGCCATCATGACCGCAGGCGCCTATGGCGCGGTGCAGGCCGGAACCTACAACACCCGGCCCTTGGTGCCGGAGGTGCTGGTGAAGGGCGACCAATACGCCGTGGTGCGCCCGCGCATCGAGGTGGAGCAGCTCATTGCAATGGACACGCCGGCGCCGTGGCTGTGAGGCCGCTACCAAAACCTGCAAAACAACCCCATGCACAGTAGACTGGGGGTTTCGGAATGATGCGTGGCCGTCGGGCAAAACCGCTTGAACTGTCGAGCAGATTCAGCACGACCGCGCTATTTCGCTGAACGTCAGTTTTTTCCGCCTACGATCACACCCGCTTTCTTCTCGATCGGCTTGATCGCCGCGGTGAAATCGGACTCGGCGCCTTCGGCGCTGATCACCGTTTCCCACAACCGTCCGACCGCGTCGGCGACCTCCATCGACAGGCCGAGCTGCTTCATCTCCTCCAGCGCCAGCCGCACGTCCTTCACCATCAATCCCGTGGCGAAGCCGAAGTCGAAGGTGCGCGGCAGCACCGCGCGCGGAAACTTGTCGCGGCTCGCGGTGTTCATGCCCGAGCCGGCATTGATGACGTCGATCATCACGGCGGGATCGAGCCCGGCCTTCACGCCCATCACCACGGCTTCCGACGTCGCCACGATCGCGGTCGCCGACAGAAAATTGTTGGCCAGCTTCATGGTCTGCGCCGCGCCCGGCTTCTCGCCGATGAAGAACGCCTTTCCGATCACCTCAAGCGCAGGCTTGAGCAACGCGAACTCGGCTTTCGGGCCTGACACCATCACGGCAAGCGTGCCCTTCTCGGCGCCGCCGACGCCGCCGGAGACGGGACAGTCGATCTGCACGATGTCGCGCTCGGTGAGCAGCCCGTGAATCTTCACAGCCATTGCCGAGCCGACGGTGGAGAGATCGACGAAACGTTTGGCGCGCTTGCCCTCGATCACGCCGTCGGCGCCGGTGGCAACGTCCAGGGAAGCCTGCAGCGAAGGCAAACTCGCCATGACGGTCTCGGCCTGGTCAGCGACGTCCTTCGGCGACGACGCGGCAAGGGCACCGCGCGCGACCAGCTTGCCGATAACCTCCTTGCGCGTGTCGAATACGACGAGCCTGTGCCCCGCCTCGATCAGCCGCCGCGCCATCGGGAAACCCATGTTTCCGAGCCCGATGAATCCGATGTCCATGGTGTTTCCTTATCTCTTCGTCGTTGTACGTGAAGCGGCGATCGTTCTCCGCTCGTCGTCCCGGGGCATCGCGAAGCGATGAGCCCGGGACCCATAACCACAAGGAGGAATCGTCCCGCAAAGGCGCCACTCCGAGTCGTCGTAGCAACATCGTCCTGTGGCTATGGGTCCCGGGCTCGCGCTTCGCGCGCCCGGGACGACAGTTGAGATTGGCGCTGGGTCTCACGCCTTCCCGTCGATCTCCGCGAACACCTCGCGCGCGATGCGGAAGCTGTCGACCGCAGCCGGCATGCCGCCATAGATCGCGACCTGCATCAGGATCTCGCGGATCTCCTCGCGGGTGACGCCATTGGTCAGCGCGCCCTTCAGGTGCGCGCGAAACTCGTGCTGACGGTTGAGGATCGCGATCATGGCGATGTTGAGCATGCTGCGGGTCTTGCGCGGCAGCTCCTCGCGGCCCCACACCGTGCCCCAGCAATATTCGTTGAGCATCTCCTGGAACGGGCGGTTGAAATCGTCGACGTTCTTCAGGGCGTTGTTGACATAGGCCTCGCCCAGCACCGCTTTGCGGACTTCCAGGCCCTTGTCGTGCATCTTCTTGTCCATGGCGTTTCCTTCGTCTCCCTCGAGATTGGCGCGCGGAAATTACGGGGTTGCACCCGGCCAGTCACGTCCTCGTGTTATGCGGGAAAAGGAGGCGCTCCCGTACGGGAACGGATGCCTCAGTGCTGCCGTTGTGATAGGCTCTGCTCTACCGGGCAACCTGGAGAGTTGATTGAACGGCCTCACCCCCGAGCCGTCAGACCCGATCCGCAACGGCGATGCGCTGTCGCGGCTGAAGCTGGCGCAGGCCCTTGATCGGGCGACTTATGCCATCGCGTGGGAGCGTGCCTGGCCCAATGCGGCGCGCCTTCTGACCGTCGTCGGCCTGTTCCTGGTGGTGTCCTGGGCCGGCCTCTGGCTGGCGCTGCCGTTCACGGCCAGGGCCGTCGGTCTCGCCCTCTTCGCCGCGATCGCGGCGGCCGCCCTGTTCCCGCTGATTCGCTTCCGCTGGCCGAGCCGCGAGGAAGCGCTGGCTCGGCTCGACCGTGGCTCCGGCATCCGGCACCGCCCGGCCACCGCGCTCACGGACACGCTGACCTCACAGGACCCGGTCGCGCAGGCGCTGTGGCAGGCGCAGCGCGAGCGCACGCTCGCCTCCATCAAGCGCATCCGCGCCGGTGTGCCGCAGCCCCGGCTCGCGCTTCACGACCCCTGGGCGCTGCGTGCCCTCGTAATGGTGATGCTGGTCGCGACCTTCTTTGCCGCGGGTGACGAGCGTGCGATGCGCCTTGGCGCCGCCTTCGACTGGAACGGGGTGCTGGCGCCGGCCAATGTTCGCGTCGATGCCTGGGTCACGCCGCCGCTCTACACCGGCAGGCCGCCGGTCATCCTGTCGGCCGCCAACAAGGAAGCCGCGGCGCTGCCCGCCAGCGGCCCGCTTGCCGTTCCCGCCGGCTCGACCCTGATCGTGCGCTCCTCCGGCGGCAACCTGGATGTCGCCGTCTCCGGCGGCCTCAAGGAGGTCGCCCCGGCCGAAGCCAGCCCCAAGGGGACCAACGAAAGGCATTTCGCGATTTCCGGCGACGGCACCGCGCATGTCCGGGCGCCCTCCGGCCAGCCGCAATGGGCCTTCGCCGCCACGCCGGATCGTCCGCCGACGATCGCGCTCGCGAAGGACCCGGAGCGCCAGGCGCGCGGCGCGCTCCAGCTCTCCTACAAGATCGAGGACGATTACGGCGTCACCGGCGCCGAGGCGAAATTCGCCCCGCGGCCGACCGACGCCAAAGATGGTGCCAAGGATGGCCCTAAGGATGGCCCCAAGGATGGTCCGAAGGCCGCCGCCGGTGATGGCGACAGCAGGACGGCGCCGCGGCCGCTGTTCCAGCCGCCGAAATTCCCGCTCGCCCTGCCGAATGCGCGCACCCGCAACGGCGTCGGGCAATCCGTGAAGGATCTCAGCGAGGATCCCTATGCCGGCGCCGAGGTCACGCTGACGCTCACGGTCAAGGACGAGGCCGGCAACGAGGCCGCCAGCGAGCCGTTCAACATGCGCCTGCCCGAGCGGCTCTTCACCAAGCCGCTGGCCCGTGCATTGATCGAGCAGCGCCGCATCCTCGCGCTCGACGCCAACAAGAATTCGGACGTCTATGCCGCGCTCGACGGGCTGATGATCGCGCCCGAGATGTTCACGCCGGAGCCGGGACAATATCTCGGCCTGCACAGCGTGGCCCGGCAGCTCGAAGCGGCGCGTACCGACGATGCCTTGCGCGAGGTCGTGGCGAGCCTGTGGGCGCTTGCGGTGACGATCGAGGACGGCAAGATCTCCGACGTCGAGAAGGCGTTGCGCGCGGCCCAGGAGGCGCTGAAGCAGGCGCTGGAGCGCGGTGCAAGCGACGAGGAGATCAAGAAGCTCACGCAGGATCTGCGTCAGGCGCTGAACGATTTCATGCGCCAGCTCGCCGAGCAGTTCCGCAACAACAATGACCCGCAGCAGCTGGCGCGGCCGCTCGATCCGAACACCAAGGTCCTGCGTCAGCAGGATCTGCAGAACATGATCGATCGGATGGAGCGCCTGTCGCGCTCCGGCGACAAGGATGCGGCCAAGCAATTGCTCGACCAGCTCCAGCAGATGCTGGAGGGCCTGCAGATGGCGCAGCCGGGGCAGTCCGGCGAGAGTGACATGGAGCAGGCGCTCAATGAGCTCGGCGACATGATCCGCAAGCAGCAGCAATTGCGCGACAAGACGTTCAAGCAGGGCCAGGATTCCAGGCGCGACCGCTCGCGCGGCAAGCAGCAGCAGGGCGATCAGTCCATGTCGGAGCTGCAGCAGGACCAGCAGGGACTGCGCGACCGCCTGAAGAAGCTGCAGGACGAGCTTGCCAAGCGCGGCCTCACCCAGAAGGGGCAGAAGGGTCAGCAGGGCCAGCAGGCACAGAAGGGCCAGAAGGGTCAGCAAGGCGAGCAGGGCCAGCCCGGCCAGAACGGCGATCAGGATGGCGACCAGGGCGATGACGGCAGCCTGGACGCAGCCGACGGTGCCATGGGCGATGCCGGATCAAAGCTCGGCGAGGGTAATGCCGACGGCGCCGTGGACTCGCAGGGCAAGGCACTCGACGCCATGCGCAAGGGTGCGCAGAAGATGGCCGAGGCGATGCAGCAGGGCGATGGCGACGGCCAGGGCGACGGCCCCGGCCAGCGTGCCGGCCGGCAGCAGAGCGGCGGCAACCAGACCGATCCGCTCGGCCGGCCGCTGCATGGGCGCGAATATGGCGACGATTACACGGTCAAGATTCCCGGCGAGATCGACACACAGCGGGTCCGCCGTATTCTCGAAGAGCTCCGCCGCCGTCTCGGCGATCCTTCGCGGCCGCAGATCGAGCTCGATTATCTCGAGCGGCTGCTGAAGGAGTTTTAACTCCACACTCGGTGTCATCGCCCGGCTTGGCCGGGCGATCCAGTACGCCGAGACCGCAGTGATTGAATCGAGAAGCAGCGGCGTACTGGATGCCCCGCCCCCCGTGCGCAATTGCGCACTAGGCGGGGCATGACAGCGGCATGTGTGGCGAATGCCGACGCTAGCCCTTCTTCGCCGCCAGCGCATCGGCGACCGCCGTGCGGATATCGGCGACCGAGAACGGCTTGGTCACGACGTCATGCACCAGCGCGTTCAGGTTCGAGGCGCGCTCGCGCTGGTCGGCAAAGCCGGTCATCAGCAGGATGGTCAGGTCGGGAAAATCGCGCGCCGCGGAGAGCGCCAGCGCGATGCCGTCCATCACCGGCATCTGGATGTCGGTGAGCAACAGGTCGAAGGCGCCATCCTCGCGGGTCAGGATCTCCAGCCCCTCTGCGCCGTCCTGGGCGGTGACGGTCTCGTGGCCGTCCATGGCGATGGCGCGCGCCACCAGCGCGCGCATCGAATCCTCGTCGTCGGCGATCAAGATCTTCGGCATGAGACGAACCTTGGTATCAACCTCCCCTGGGGGCGATTATACGCTGCCGCCGGCAATGTCGCGCCGGTTGAAGAAACGAACGTCGATGTTGCGGCCCTCCGGCGGCGGTGAGGCCAGGCGCGAGCGGAAGAAGGCGCGCTCACCTGGCCGCAGCACAGTCTGCTCCAGCACCGTGTTCCAGGCATAGATCTCCGCGCCTTGGGCGTCGCGCACGGCAAAGCGCAGCCGCGGAATGTCGAGCGGCTTCTTGCCGTCGCCGACGATGACGCCCTCGATCACCAACACCTGTTTACCGTCCACGGTCTCGCTGGAGAGCTTGACGTCCTTGAAGGCGAGACCCCGCAAGTTCACCTCGAGCCCGACCATCTTGTAGAACGCTGCCGTCTGCGGCAGCAGCCGCACCACATCGCCGCGCCAGAGCACCAGTGCCAGCACCAGCGCGCCCATCGCGGCGCAGGCGGTCGGCAGGCCAAGATAGGATTTGCGCGGAGCCGTGGTGGCGACCGGGCGGCTCACCCGCGCGCCGCGGCGAGGGAACAGGCTGCGGAACCAGGACTGGTGCTGCGCGCCGACGGCCTCCTCTTCGGCCTGCCGGGCCGCTGCCGACCATTCGTCCTCGGTCTCGCGGGTCTCCTCATCCGGCCAGTCGCTGGCGATCGAGGGACTATCGACGACCGGCGTATCAGTGGCGCCGTCGTCCTTGGCATAGGAGTTCCATTGTTCGGCGAGGTCGGACTGGTCGTCGGCTCGGCTGGCCGCGGCCATGGCCGGAACGGACGCCTCCTCGATGGCATCCTCGGCGTGGGCGATCCAGGTCTCCTTGCAGCGGGAGCAGCGGACCGCCCGCCCGTTCGCCCCAAGGCTCGCGAGCTTGATGGCGTAGGATGTCATACAATGGGGGCAGACGATATGCATGGACGAGCCTTGATGCATGAACGAAGGTCTTGACGATGCCACGGTCGCGGAGACCGGGCGCCCCTTATGCTACTGGGCGACCGTTAACGAACCGGAAACCATAACGGCGGCAAAACCCGTTGATCGCGTATGGCGGAGCGCCGCAAGGCGGCCCGCGCCTCCTCTCGAACGGAGCTGAGCTTGGTTCGGTTCGAAAATGTCGGATTGCGTTACGGTCTGGGGCCGGAGATTTTGCGCGACCTCACCTTCCAGATCCCCGCGCATTCCTTCCAGTTTCTCACCGGACCGTCCGGCGCCGGCAAGACGTCGCTGCTGCGCCTGTTGTTCCTGTCGCATCGACCGACGCGGGGCCTCGTCAATCTGTTCGGCCACGACATCTCGCAGCTCGGCAAGGACGAGATCGCAGACCTGCGCAAGCGCATCGGCATCGTACTCCAGGATTTTCGCCTGCTCGATCACATGACGACCTATGAGAACGTCGCGCTGCCATTCCGCGTCATGGGCCGCAGCGAGTCGAGCTACCGCAAGGAGGTGATCGATCTGTTGCGCTGGGTCGGCCTCGGCGACCGCATGGACGCGCTGCCGCCGATCCTGTCGGGCGGCGAGAAGCAGCGCGCCGCGATCGCGCGCGCCGTGATCTCGCGGCCGCAGCTGCTGCTCGCGGACGAGCCGACCGGCAGCGTCGATCCGACGCTCGGCCGTCGGCTGCTGCGGTTGTTCATCGAGCTCAACAAATCAGGCACCGCCGTCATCATCGCCACCCACGACATCGGCCTGATGGACCAGTACGAGGCGCGGCGCCTGGTGCTGCACCAGGGACGGCTGCACGTCTATGAGTAGGCTGGACGAGCGCGGCGTGCTGGTCGATCTCGGGCAGGAGCGTCCGCAGCTTCCGGCCAAGGCGCGCAACATGTCGCCGATCGTGCCGCGCGCCTCGATCCACGGCAGAGCGCTGCTCGCGGTGGTCGCCATCATGACGTTCCTCGCCTCGATGGCCACGGGCACGGTGCTGCTGGTGAGTGCCTCCGCCGCCGAATGGCAATCGGATGTCGCGAGCGAAATCACCATCCAGATTCGTCCGCAGGCCGGCCGCGATCTCGATCGCGACACCGCCGCCGTGGCGGAAGCGATGCGCACGCAAGCCGGTATCGTCGAGGTCAAGCCGTTCACCAGGGACGAGAGCGGCAAGCTGCTCGAGCCCTGGCTCGGCACCGGCCTGTCGATGGACGATCTGCCGGTGCCACGCATGATCATCGCGCGCGTGCAGCCGGGCACGCCGCTCGATCTCGGCGCCTTGCGCGCGCGCGTGGCGCAGGTCGCCCCTAGCGCCAGCGTCGACGATCACCGCGCCTGGATCGAGCGCATGCGCCTGATGACGAACGCCACCGTGCTGGCCGGCCTCGGCATCCTCGCGCTCGTCATCGTCGCAACCATCATCTCGGTGTCGTTCGCGACGCGCGGCGCAATGGCGGCGAACCGTCCGATCGTCGAGGTCCTGCATTTCGTTGGCGCCGGCGACCGCTACATCGCCAACCACTTCCTGCGTCATTTCCTCAGGCTGGGCCTGGAGGGCGGCGTGATCGGCGGCGGTGCCGCCATGCTGATGTTCGGCTTCTCCGAGTCCATCGCAGGCTGGTTTTCCGGGACTCCCGTCGGCGACCAGTTCGCCGCGCTGCTCGGCACCTTCTCGCTGCGCCCCTCCGGCTACATCGTGCTCGCGGTTCAGGCCGTCCTGATCGGCGCCATTACCGCAGTCGCCTCGCGCCAAACGCTGTTCGCGACATTGAACGATGTTGATTGAGTTTCTTTTCTTCCCTTCTCCCCTTGTGGGAGAAGGTGGCGCGAAGCGCCGGAGGAGGGGTTCTGTCCACGCGTACAAATGTCGAGGTGAATGCGCGGAGAGAACCCCTCACCCGTCTCGCCGCTTTCGCCATAGCCGATGCAAAGCATCGGCATTCTTAAGAACGGCGGCCGGCGGCCGCCTATGCGACCCTCTCCCACAAGGGGAGAGGGTGAAGAAACCGGACTCCACTTCGCCTCAAAACGTCATAAAATCAGATCGGGAAGGGATCACCGACATCGCATGAGCTCGCCGACCGACGATCGATCGCCGAAACTGCCGCGCGGCTGGCTGCGCGCGGCAATCGTGTCGACGATCGCGCTCGCCTTCGTCGGCGCGGCGGCGGGCTTCATTGCGTTCCTGGCGCAATTGCGCGGGGCCGAGAAAGTACCCGATCGCAAGGCGGACGGCATCGTGGTCCTGACCGGCGGCTCCTCGCGGGTATCGGACGCGATGGAGCTGCTGGCTGCCGGCTACGGCAGGCGGCTCCTGATTTCCGGCGTGCATCCGACCTCGACGGCGAACGACATCTCCCGCACCTTGCCGGAGAATCAGTCCTTCATGACCTGTTGCGTCGACCTCGACCGCACCGCGCTCACGACCCGCGGCAACGCGGCGGAGGCGCGGCGCTGGGCCGAGGGACGCCGATTTACGTCTCTGATCGTGGTCACCTCGAACTATCACATGCCGCGCGCGCTGGTGGAATTCTCGCATGCGATGCCGCGGACGACGCTGATCCCGTTCGCGGTGGTCGGCGAAAAATGGCGCGAGGAGCCGTGGTGGATCTCAGGCTCGACGCTGCGGCTGCTCCTGTCCGAATACGTCAAGTACGTTGCGGCCGAGCTCAGGGTGCGGCTGGAGGATTTCGGGATTGACCTTTGGCCTGAGATGTCGGAGCAGCCTGCAGGTCAGCAACCGAAGCGGCCCGCCACCGCGCAGGCCAATTGATCGGACCATCGATGTTCCTGATTTTCCTGCGATCGCTCGTGTTCAACGTGCTGTTCTACGCCGTGCTGGTCTGTCTGGCGATCGTTGCGCTGCCGACCTTTGCATTGCCGCCGCGCGCCATGCTGACGGTGGCGCAATGGTGGGCCAAGGCCACGCTGGTCCTGATGCGCCTGGTCTGCAACATCAAGGTGGAATTCCGCGGGGTGGAGAAGATCCCGACAGGACCGCTGCTGATCGTGGCCAAGCATCAGTCGTTCTGGGAGACTTTCGTGCTGCCGGGCTTTTTCAATCGCCCGATCTTCATCCTCAAGCGCCAGCTGATGCAGATCCCGGTGTTCGGCCAGTTCCTGGTCAAGACCGGGATGATCGCGATCGACCGCAATGCCGGCGTGAAGGCGCTGCTCGATATGACGCGGCGCGCGCGCGAGGCGGTGCGCAGTGGAAAGCAGCTCGTGATCTTTCCGGAAGGCACGCGCCGTGCGCCGGGCGCGCCGCCCGATTACAAGACCGGTTTTGCGCAGATCTATTCCTCCTGCGGCGTGCCGTGCCTGCCGATCGCGCTCAATTCCGGCCTGTTCTGGCCGCGCCGCACCTTCATGCGCTACCCGGGCACGCTGGTGGTCGAGTTTCTCGAACCGTTGCCGCCGGGCCTGCCGAAGGACGAGTTTCTCGCACGCGTGCAAGCGGCGATCGAGGACGCGACCGCCCGGCTCGTCGAAGCAGGACGGAAGGAGCAGGAGCAGTTGATCGGCTCGGCGCCGAGCTACGCGCCGACCGGCTAAAGCGCGATGAGATTGGGATGAATCTTCATCGCGCTCTAGGTTGTTGTTTACGCATGATCTTTCCGGAAAACCGCTTCGCACTTTTCCGGGTCATGCTTTAGCGGCTTTCCCGATCCTGGTCCCGAGCCGCCGCGTGCAGGGAATGCGCATCACCGTGCAGCATCAATGCAAGCTGATGCAGCTGCGTGTCGCGAAAGCCTTCGGCCTCGATCGCCTTCACCGTCGCGGTGACGTAGTCGCGGTTGGCGCCGGACTGGCCGTGGCCCTGGACGACATGGCGGTGCTGCTCGGCGAGCGAGAGGCGGCCGGCATATTGCACATGACCGCGGTCGACGACGTAGGCGAGCGCGGCGACGCGCTGGCGTGCATCGTTCTCCAGCCACACCGAGCGCATCACCTCGCGATAGACCGAGGTGACCTGCTCGCGTGCGCGCAAATAGGCGACCACTTCGGCACGGTTCTTCTCGGCGACGCGGAAGGCGATGCCGCGGCAGGCGCCGCCGCGGTCGAGTCCGAGCACCAGGCCCGGCTTCTCCGGCGTGCCGCGATGCACGAAAGAATAGACGCAGAGCGCGCGATGCTCGCCGACCAGCCGCGCCGGGACGCGCTCCTCGAAATCGAAGCCCGGCCGCCACATCAGCGAGCCGTAGCCGAACACCCAGAGGTCGCCCTTGGCTGTGGTGACGGAGGGGAGGGTGATTTCGGACATTTCGGGGACGGCTACCAGAACCCTGCGCCCAAGCGAAGCGATTTCTGCGCCTTTCGTCGCAGGCCCGCCCCGCTTACATTTGCCTGAATCTGGCGTCAAAGGGTCGCCGCATGTCCAATATGACCGTTGCCACTGGCCGCCGCTCCCGCTGGGGCCTTTTCATTGCCCCCGTTCTCGTCCTGGTCCTCGCCGTCGGCTGGACCTGCTTCTGGTTCTATGCGGCGTGGCAGGCCGAAATCGTCGCCGACGCCTGGCGGGCGCAGGAGGCCAAGGCCGGCCGCATCTATGATTGTGCCAAGCGCTCGATCGCCGGCTTCCCGTTCCGCTTCGAGGTCCAGTGCTCCGGCGCCAGCGTCGCCCTGGTCTCGCAGAACGCGAGCAAGACGCCGTTCACGGCCAAGCTCGACAACATCCTGGTCGTGGCCCAGGTCTACGACCCCAAGCGCATCATCGCCGAATTCGCAGCGCCCGCCACGCTGATCGACGGCATTACGCAAAACACCTTCACCGTGAATTGGAGCAAGGGCCGCGCCAGTGTGGCGGGTCTGCCGGCTGTGCCGGATCGCGCTTCCATCGTGTTCGACGACCCCAGCCTCAACCGTCTCGATGGCAGCGTGCAGGTGCCGCTTGCGCGCGCCAAGCAGGTTGAGCTGCACGGGCGCCTTGCCGATGGCTCGCCGGCCGATCATCCGGTGATCGAGACCGTGCTCCATGTCGCGCAGGGCAGCATCCAGGGCGTGCATCCGCTGCTCGCCGAGCCGTTCGAGGCGGACACCCGCGCCAAGATCACCGGCCTCTCCGACCTCACGCCCAAACCGTGGCCGCAGCGCTTCCGCGAGATCCAGGCCGCCGGCGGTCACATCGAGATCGTGCAGTCGCGCATTCAGCAGGGCGAGATGATCGCGGTCGCGGCCGGCACGCTCGGCCTGTCGCCCAACGGCCGGCTCGACGGCGAATTGCAGATGACGGTGACCGGCCTCGAGCGCGTGATCCCGGCGCTCGGCATCGAGAAGATGCTGGAGGAGGGCGTGCCGCAGGCCACGCTGGACCGCGTTGCGCCGGGCGTGAAGTCGCAGGACCTCAACAATCTGTTCGGCGCGCTCGACCGCGCCGTGCCGGGCCTCGGCAAGGTCATCAAGCAGAACGCCAATGCCGGCGTTGCCGCCGGCATCAATTCGATCGGTACCGAGAGCACGCTGGAAGGTAAGAAAGCGCGGAGCTTCCCGCTGAAATTCGTCGACGGTGCCGTGCTGCTCGGCCCGGTCAAGGTCGGCCAGATCCCGCCGCTGTATTAGGTGGCTCCCGTAGCCCGGATGGAGCGCAGCGCAATCCGGGGTTCTTGATCACAGCTGGCACTGTCCCGGATTACGCTTGTGCTCCATCCGGGCTACGCAGCTTTGTCCGGGCTACAGGCTCACGGCTTCTTCAGCGCCGCATGCGGCCGTCCGAAATCGGGCGCTGCGGAATCCTGGCCGATCTCGACGATGCCGCGGCGGATGGCGCGGGTGCGGGTGAAGTGGTCGAACAGCGCCTCCCCGTCGCCGCGGCGGATCGCGCGGGTGAGTTTGGCGAGATCCTCGGTGAAGGTGCCGAGCATCTCCAGCACGGCCTCCTTGTTGGCGAGGAAGACGTCGCGCCACATCGTCGGATCGGACGCCGCGATGCGGGTGAAATCGCGAAAACCGCCGGCGGAGAATTTGATCACCTCGGATTCCGTCACCTGCGCCAATTCGTCGGCGGTGCCGACGATGGTGTAGGCGATCAGATGCGGCAGGTGGCTGGTGATGGCGAGCACGAGGTCGTGATGATCCGGCGTCATCACCTCGACCTTGGCGCCCATCGCCGCCCAGAACGCGCGCAGGTGCTCCGTCTCCGCTGCGTCGCTGCCATCAGGCGGGGTCAGGATGCACCAGCGGTTGATGAAGAGCTCGGCGAAGCCCGAATCCGGGCCGGAATGCTCGGTGCCTGCCACCGGATGCGCCGGCACGAAATGAATGCCGCCCGGCAGATGCGGGGCCATGTCGCGGACCACAGCGCCCTTGACCGAGCCGACGTCGGAGACGATCGCACCCGGCTTGAGATGCGGCGCGATCTCCTGCGCTACGGGTCCGCAGGCGCCGACGGGAATGCAGAGAATGACGAGATCGGCATCCCTCACGGCCTCCGCATTGGTCGCCACCACCTGATCGACGATGCCGAGCTCGGCGACGCGTGCGCGCGTCTTCTCCGAGCGCGCGGTGGTGACGATTTCACCGGCCAGCCCCTGGAGCTTCGCAGCGCGCGCGATCGAGCCGCCGATCAGGCCGAAGCCGATCAGCGCGACGCGCTGGAAGTACCCCTGCGCACTCATTTGCCGCCCATGAAGTCGCGCAAGCCTTCGACGACGAGGCGGTTGGCCTCCTCGGTGCCGATGGTCATGCGCAGCGCATGCGGCAGGCCGTAATTCTTCAAGCCGCGCAGCACGAGCCCCCGCCTGGTCAGGAAGGCATCGGCGTCATCGGCGGTCCTGCCCTTATCGGTCGGGAAGTGGATCAGCACGAAATTGGCGACGCTCGGCGTCACCTTCAGCCCGAGCTTGCCGATCTCCTCGGTGAGCCAGTTGCGCCAGGTCTCGGTGAACTGCTTCGACATCGCCTGATGCGCGGTATCCTCGATCGCGGCGACCGCGGCATACATCGCCGGCGTCGACACGTTGAAGGGACCGCGGATGCGATTGACCGCGTCGATGACGTGCTCGGGCCCGAACATCCAGCCGATGCGCAGCGCGGCAAGACCGTGGATCTTGGAGAAGGTGTGCGTCACCACCGTGTTCTCGGTGGTGGCGACGAGCTCGATTCCCATCTCATAGTCGTTGCGCGAGACGTAGTCGCAATAAGCGGCGTCCAGCACCAGCAGCACGTGCGAGGGCAGGCCGGCGCGCAGCCGCTTGACCTCGTCGAACGGAAGATAGGTGCCGGTCGGGTTGTTGGGGTTGGCGAGCCAGACCAGCTTCGTCTTCGGCGTCACGGCCTTCAGGATGGCGTCGACGTCGGCGGTGAGGTTGGTCTCCTGGGCGATGACGTTCCTGGCGCCGACCGCCATCGTCGCGATCGGGTAGACAAGGAAGCCGTGCGTGGTCGAGATCGCCTCGTCGCCCTGGCTGAGATAGGTGTGCGCGAGCAGATTGAGGATCTCGTCCGAGCCGGCGCCGCAGATGATGCGGTTGGGATCGAGCCCGAACGAGCGGCCGATCGCCTCGCGCAGCACGCGCGAGGTGCCTTCCGGGTAGTCCTCCAGATGATCTGCCACGCGCTTGAAGGCTTCGATCGCCTTGGGCGAGGGCCCGAACGGCGTCTCGTTGGCGGAGAGTTTGAACACCTTGCGGCCCGGCTCCGGCACCGGGCTCTTGCCGGGCGTGTAGGGCGCAATATCGAGAATGCCGGGATTCGGCACGGGGCGGGACATCTTGGACTCCGGATAGGCTGGGCTGCTCGCGATTTTACGATTTCGGCCCGGTCGGGGGCACCGTATAGCGCGTTGCGTGGCTGCCGACGAGGGCCACAGAGCGCACCGAGGCCCCCGCCTCGATCAGGGCAGCCCTGATCTTGTCGATGCTGGTCGCGCCGGTGACCGAGACCAGCAGCGCCGCGCCGTCGAAGGCGGTATCGGGCACGGCCACGATCTCGGCGAGCGGCGACAGCGCGCGGGCGACCTCGGCGTTCCATCCGGAGACGCGCACGCTGAACGTCTCGACCTCCGTCACCAGGGCGCTGTCCGCAACGCGCGAGATCGCGAACACCGGCAAGGCGGCCGGATGATCGGCGCGCTCGATGAAGGGCATCCGCGCGATGATCTTCGGTGCGCCGTCGGCCTCCAGCTCCAGCCACCATGGCGTGCGGCTCGAGGTCGCCGAGACCATTGCCAGATCACCCTTGGATTTCGCTACCGCCTCGACCGCGGCCTGTGCGCTGAAATGCGCGACGTAAGGCACGGTGAAGCCGAAATTGAAGCGCACGGAATCGCGCATCGCCGCCTCGCTGGCCGAGATGTCGGCATGCACCGAGAACGGCGCCTGTACGTAAGTGAAGGTCGAGATGATGACGCGCCAGATGCTCTCGACCGTGTCGAGCGGCAGGATGCCGCGATGACGCTGCACGATCTCGCGCATCATGGCAGCCTCGCGCGCGGGCCGGAACGCCGAGCCGACCTCCTGGGTCTGCTTCACCTGGATCAGGCGATCGATGATCTCGCCGCGCTGCATGAGGAGGCGATGCATGCCCTCGTCGATCGCGTCGATCTCCTTGCGCAGTTCCTGCAGCGATGGTGGCGCGGGCGGACGTTGGGACATGTCTGGTCGTCGATCGTTCCGGTGGGGGATGTCCTGATTAGGCAGTCGTGGCGGCGAAAGCAAAGAGAAATGACGTGCTTTGCAGGCGTTGCGGCAGAGGCGAATTGGGCCGATCCGGGCCGCGACTTGACGAAAACCGCCCAAGACGGTAGCTTTTGCCCGTTCCGTGGTCATTTGAGCCGGCCGGCTTGCAGCCACGTTAAAAAACTCGCTAAACAGGCCGGGGACGCTTCCGATCCCGGCCGAACCTATCGTTCAGGCCGGGTTTTTCATGGCCTGATGTCAGCGGCGCGGTCGAGCAGCCAGTCGCAAACGAGGTCGATGTCCGAGATGGGTAGCGTCAAGTCGATACCGAGTCCTGCGATCAGCGCCGACGAGCGGTCGCACGAGGTCGATCATCCAAGCTCGCTGGTTGCGCATTTCGGCACCGAGCAGCCGCTGCGGCTCGATTGCGGCGTCGATCTCACCCCGTTCCAGATCGCCTACCAGACCTATGGCGAGCTCAATGCCGATCGCTCCAATGCGGTGCTGATCTGCCATGCGCTGACCGGCGACCAGCATGTCGCCAACGTACATCCCGTCACCGGCAAGCCGGGCTGGTGGGAGACGCTGGTCGGTCCCGGCCGACCCATCGATCCCAAGCACTACTTCATCATCTGCTCCAACGTGATCGGCGGCTGTATGGGCTCGACCGGGCCGGCGTCGATCAATCCCGCCACCGGCAAGGTCTGGGGCCTGGACTTCCCCGTCATCACCATTCCGGACATGGTGCGCGCGCAGGCGATGCTGATCGACCGGCTCGGCATCGACACGCTGTTTGCCGTCGTCGGCGGCTCGATGGGCGGCATGCAGGTGCTGCAATGGACCGCCGCCTATCCGGAGCGCGTGTACTCCGCGCTGGCGATCGCCTGCGCGACGCGGCACTCGGCGCAGAACATCGCCTTCCACGAGCTCGGCCGCCAGGCCGTGATGGCCGACCCCGACTGGCATGGCGGCGGCTATGCCGATCGCGGGATCCATCCGCATCGCGGGCTCGCGGTGGCGCGGATGGCGGCGCACATCACCTATCTCTCGGACGCGGCGCTGCACCGCAAGTTCGGCCGGCGCATGCAGGACCGCGAGCTGCCGACCTTCTCGTTCGACGCCGATTTCCAGGTCGAATCCTATCTGCGTTATCAAGGCTCGTCCTTCGTCGAGCGCTTCGACGCCAATTCCTATCTCTACCTGACGCGGGCGATGGACTATTTCGACATCGCCGCCGACCACGGCGGCGTGCTGGCCAAGGCCTTCGCCGGCATCGAGACCCGCTTCTGTGTGGTCTCCTTCACCAGTGACTGGCTGTTTCCGACCTCGGAATCGCGCGCACTGGTGCACGCGCTGAACGCCTCGAGCGCGCGGGTGTCCTTCGCCGAGATCGAGACTGATCGCGGCCATGACGCCTTCCTGCTCGACGTGCCCGAATTTTTCGACATCTCCCGCGCCTTCCTGCAATCGGCAGGCAAGGCCCGCGGGCTCAACCTCGAGGACCGTTAGCGATGTCCGTGCAGGAAGTGTTGCCGCTGGACGGCGTTGCGGCCATGCCGTCCGGTGATTATCGCGCCGATCATCGGCTGGTCGCCGAGATGGTCAAGCCGGGCTCGAAGGTGCTCGACGTCGGCTGCGGCGACGGCGATCTGCTTCAGCTGCTGGAGACCCGCGGCATCGACGGCCGCGGCATCGAATTGTCGCGCGAGGGCGTCAACCGCTGCGTCGCCAAGGGGCTCGCGGTGGTGCAGGGCGATGCCGACACCGATCTCGTCAACTATCCCGACGATGCCTTCGACTACGTGATCCTGTCGCAGACGCTGCAGGCGACGCGGCAGCCGAAGGTCGTGCTGGAGAACCTGCTGCGCATCGGCCGCCGCGCCATCGTCTCGTTCCCGAATTTCGGGTTCTGGAAGATGCGACTCCAGCTCCTGATCGGCGGCCACATGCCGCGCACCGAGAATCTGCCGGCGACCTGGTACGACACCGCCAACATCCATTTCTGCACCATCAAGGATTTCGTGCAGCTCTGCGACGAGATCAACGTCAAGATGGAGCGCTCGGTCGCGCTCGATCTCTACGGCCGCCCGGTGCCGTTGAACTTGCCCTGGTGGGTGTGGAACATGTTCGGCGAGCAGGCGGTGTTCTTGCTGAGCCGCGGCGGGGGGAAATGACTCCGTAGGCGTCATTCCGGGGCGTGCGAAGCATCGAGCCCGGAATCCATCGTCCAACAGCGCCTGCAGCCCGATGGATTCCGGGCCTGCGCCTTCGGCGCAACCCGGAATGACAGCTAGTGGGAAACCAGCGACCGCGGGTCCCGCACCGGCCAACGTCCTGCTTCCACCAGCGTCACGAACCGCTCGACACTCTCGTTGAACAGCGCGGGCTCCTCCAGGTTCAGCACGTGGCCGGACTTCGGAAACATCGCGAGCCCCGCCGCGGGCAGGTGCTTCTTCAGGAACAGGCTGGCGCCCACGCACGGCTCGTCCTCGTCGCCGCAGATGATCAGCGCGGGTGTTGCCGCGCCTCTGATCGCGTCCGTCATCGTGTAGATCGAGGGACGGCCGCCTTGGAATCCGCGCATGGTGCGCGCCGATCCCTTGGCATCGTGCCGCGCCAGTGCGGCGTAGAAATCGGCATGCCCGCGTGGATCCTTCACCAGGAACGGAATCCGGCTCGGCGCCTCGCGCGTCACTTTCGCGACCTCCACCGAGCCCAGCGTCTCGAACTGCTCGGCATTGGCGCGACACTGCTTGCGCCAATCGTCGAGGTTCTCGAGCTCCGAGCCGGAGCCGACGCCGGCGAGCGTCATCGATAGTGCGCGCTGCGGCGCGCTCAACCCGATCTGCAGCGAGGAATAGGCACCCATCGAAAGACCGACGAGATGCGCGCGCTCGATGCCGAGATGATCGAGCACCGCAAGCGCATCGGTGTAGAAATGCGTGTAGGTGTAGACCTCGCCGTCAGGCACGTCCGATGGCGTGTAGCCGCGCGCCGAATAGGTGATGCAGCGATGGCCACGCGAGAAGTAGCGCATCTGCGGCTCCCAATTGGTGTAGTCGGCCGCGAACTCGTGCAGAAAAAGTATCGGCGTTCCCTGGCCCGCCTCCTCGAAATAGATGCGGACGCCGTCCCTGGTCGTGGCGTGGGGCATTAACCGTTTCCCTCTGTTTCAAGCCGTGTTCGAGGATCGCAGTTAATTCTGTTGTCGGCAATGCGGCAGCAGCGCCGAGCACAAACACAAAATCATTGCAGCCATTCGCGGGCGTTGCGTCTTTTTCTCGCCACATCGGGCGGCTTAACGGCCAAACGGATGTCGGCCATTGCACGGGCCGGCGGGAAGTGGGGGTGTCAAGAAGGATGAAGAATGTTCGAGTTGTTTGCGTCTCGCCTGTCGCGTTGTGTTGTCGCGCTGGCGCTGTTCTTCGCGGCGTTCGCCGTGTTCGTTTCTCCGGCCTCGGCACGGCCGTATCATCGTCATAGCGCAGAGCGGCACGGTTACGTGCATCACGCCAGACATCATCACCACCGTCACTATCGCCATCATGCCCGCAGTTCGCGCTTCGAGCGCAGCGCGGCGCAATTGCAGGCAAGCGGCTTCGCCGACACCCAGGCGAGCTATGATCCGAATGCCAATGCCAGCGGTGCCGGCATGAACGGAGGCTTCAGCGGAGGATCGGGTCTCGTCTCCGAGGCGCGCCGCCATATCGGCGGCAATCCGACCGGGCGCGGCCGCCTGTGGTGCGCGCGCTTCATGAACATGGTGCTGGAGCATACCGGCCATCGGGGCACCGGCTCCGACATGGCGAGCTCGTTCGCGCGCTACGGCACGCGCATCTCCGGACCGCAGGTCGGTGCCATCGCCGTGATGTCGCGCGGCCGCCGCGGCGGTCATGTCGGCATCATCACCGGCATCGACGCGCAGGGTAATCCGATCATGATCTCCGGCAACAACGGCAACCGAGTCCGCGAAGCCCCGGTCTCGCGCGGCAAGATCTATGCGTATGTGATGCCGAACTGAGCCTCGTCATTGCGAGGAGCGCTTGCGACGAAGCAATCCAGACTGTTTCCGCAGATGCATTCCTGGATTGCTTCGCTGCGCTCGCAATGACGGAGTATGTTGAGACGGCGTTGGCTCACAGCAGCTTCGGCTCTTCCACCGCCACCACATCGCCGACGCCGACGTCACCGTCGGCGATCACCTCGGCATAGATGCCGCAGTCCATATGGCCGAGATGGCGCGAGAGCGTGGGCGGGATTTCGAGATCGCGCTTGGCGGTCTCGGGGTCGACATTGGTGGCCGGGCAGCGGACGATGCGCTTGATCACCTTCAGTCTGGCCTGCCCGATCGCGAGCGTCTGGCCGACGAGGTCGAGCTCCGACCAGGCCGGCCAGCCTTTCACGTAGAGATTGGCGCGGAAGCGCAGCGGATGCACGGCGACGCCGCCGAGCATGGTCTCGATGGCGCGGACGCTGTCGAGATTGATGATGGAGACGACCTTGCGGGCGACGTCGGAGAAGCTGTGGTCGCGGCCGGAGAGAATTTTGGGCGGGCCCTTCAACTCGGGCTGAAAGTTCTCCGTGAAATAGGCCTCGATGGCGGCGCGCCCGGCGGCGGTCTCGAGATCGCCGCTGGCGACGATCTGGCCGTCCTTGCGGATGGTCAGCACGTTGGTTTCGTCGTCGAACCGGCTGTCGAGCTCGGCCAGCCGCTCATTGCGCGCCAGCATCAGGAACTGGATTTTCGGCTTCCATTCGGGCGCCTCGGGGTCGAACCCGCTCGGGCCGTTCTCGATGGCGTAGCGGCGGTCGGCCGGCAGGGTCTGGCCGACCCGCAAAGGAACGTGCGACAGGCGCTCCGGCGTCAGGCCCTTGATCGGGTAGCGGTAGAGGCCGGTGATCTCGGCGGTATGGCTGACTGTCATGCCGCTACTTAAGGGATTCGGCCCGCCACCGCCAAGCCCGCCCGTCCGCGCACGAAATTGTGAAGTAGCCTCTTTCGCATCCGCAACCTGCTTCCCACATCTGGCCCAGGCCGGCGGCAACGCCGGCAAAAGACGACCGTTACCGGTTGAGAAACGTCAATGCGGTAATTGGAAACCCAATGAAGATGCCGTTTGGGGTGCCTTTAGAGGGCCCCGAGGGCAGGCCGAGGGACAGAAAAGATGAATATCGAGAAGTATACCGAACGCTCCAGGGGCTTCATCCAGTCCGCGCAGTCGCTCGCCATGCGCGAGGGGCACCAGCAGTTCTCAACCCTGCATGTGCTGAAGGTCCTCTTGGACGACAATGAGGGGCTCGCCGCCGGTCTGATCGACCGCGCTGGCGGCAATTCCCGCGCAATCCTGAAGGCGACCGAGGACGCCCTCAACAAGGTGCCGAAGGTCTCCGGCGGCGGTGCCGGGCAGATCTATCTCGCGCCCGAGCTGGCCCGCACTTTCGATGCGGCCGAAAAGGCCGGCGAGAAGGCCGGCGATAGCTTCGTCACGGTCGAGCGGCTTTTGCTCGGGCTCACGCTGGAAAAGACCAGCGAGGCCGGCACCATCCTGAGCAAAGGCGGCGTCACGCCGCAAAACCTCAACGCGGCGATCGAGGCGCTGCGCAAGGGCCGCACGGCCGACAGCGCGACCGCTGAGAACGCTTATGATGCCCTGAAGAAGTATGCCCGCGACCTCACCCAGGCCGCGCGCGACGGCAAGCTCGATCCGGTCATCGGCCGCGACGAGGAGATCCGCCGCACGATTCAAGTGCTCTCGCGCAGGACCAAGAACAATCCCGTCCTGATCGGCGAGCCCGGCGTCGGCAAGACCGCCATCGCCGAAGGCCTCGCGCTGCGCATCGTCAACGGCGACGTGCCGGAGAGCCTCAAGGACAAGAAGCTGCTCTCGCTCGACCTCGGCGCACTGATCGCAGGCGCGAAATACCGCGGCGAGTTCGAGGAGCGGCTGAAGGCCGTGCTGCAGGAAGTGACCGGCAGCGAGGGCACATTCATCCTGTTCATCGACGAGATGCACACGCTGATCGGCGCCGGCAAGGGCGACGGCGCGATGGACGCCTCCAACCTGCTCAAGCCGGCGCTCGCGCGCGGCGAGCTGCACTGCATTGGCGCGACCACGCTCGACGAGTACCAGAAGCATGTCGAGAAGGACGCCGCGCTGGCGCGGCGATTCCAGCCGATCTTCGTCAGCGAGCCCTCGGTCGAGGACACCATCTCGATCCTGCGCGGCTTGAAGGACAAGTATGAGCAGCATCACGGCGTGCGGATCACCGATTCCGCGCTTGTTGCGGCGACGACGCTGTCCAACCGCTACATCACCGACCGCTTCCTGCCCGACAAGGCGATCGACCTCATGGACGAGGCCGCGGCGCGGCTGAAGATGCAGGTCGATTCCAAGCCGGAAGAGCTGGATTCGCTCGACCGCGAGATCATCCGGCTCAAGATCGAGCAGGAGGCGCTGAAGAAGGAAAGCGATGTCGGCTCCAAGTCGCGGCTCCAGACCCTGGAGAAGGACCTGGCCGAGCTCGAGGAGAAGTCGGCGGCGCTGACGGCGCGCTGGAGCGCGGAGAAGAACAAGCTCTCCGACGCCCAGAAGCTGAAGGCCGAGCTCGACGGCTTGCGTGTCGAGCTCGCCAATGCGCAGCGGCGCGGCGAATTCCAGAAGGCCGGCGAGCTGGCCTATGGACGGATCCCGCAGCTCGAGAAGCAGCTCGCGGACATCGAGGCTAAAGAGAATTCCGGCGAGATGATGGAGGAGGCTGTTACCGCCAACCACATCGCGCAGGTGGTCTCGCGCTGGACCGGCGTGCCCGTCGACAAGATGCTGGAGGGAGAGAAAGAGAAGCTCCTGAAGATGGAGGAGCAGCTCGGCAAGCGCGTCGTCGGCCAGGCCGAGGCCGTGCGTGCGGTCGCAACCGCCGTGCGCCGCTCGCGTGCGGGCTTGCAGGACCCGAACCGCCCCACCGGCTCGTTCATGTTCTTAGGTCCCACCGGCGTCGGCAAGACCGAGCTGACCAAGGCTCTCGCGGAGTACCTGTTCAACGACGAGACGGCGATGGTCCGCCTCGACATGTCCGAATATATGGAGAAGCACTCGGTCTCGCGGCTGATCGGCGCGCCTCCGGGCTATGTCGGCTATGACGAGGGCGGCGCGCTCACCGAGGCGGTGCGGCGCCGACCCTACCAGGTGGTGCTGTTCGACGAGATCGAGAAGGCGCATCCTGATGTCTTCAACGTGCTGCTGCAGGTGCTCGACGACGGCCGCCTGACCGACGGCCAGGGCCGCACCGTCGACTTCCGCAACACGCTGATCATCATGACCTCGAACCTTGGTTCGGAATATCTGGTGAACCAGCCGGAGGGCGAGGACACCTCGGCCGTGCGCGAGCAGGTGATGGGAATGGTGCGGGCGCACTTCCGCCCCGAATTCCTAAACCGCGTCGACGAGATCATCCTGTTCCACCGCCTGCAGCGGAGCGAGATGGGCCGGATCGTCGAGATCCAGTTCGCGCGCCTGCAGAAGCTCCTGACCGATCGCAAGATCGTGCTGAGCCTCGATGCCGCCGGCCGCGACTGGCTGGCTGCCAAGGGCTGGGATCCCGCCTACGGCGCACGGCCCTTGAAGCGGGTGATCCAGCGCTACCTCCAGGACCCGCTCGCCGAGATGATCCTCGCCGGCGACGTCAGGGACGGCGACAATGTCGCGATCTCGTCCGAAGGCAACGTGCTGACCTTCAACGGCAAGGCGCCGCAGACCGCCGAGATCACCCAGTTCGAGGCGCCGGTGGCGAAGCGGAAGCTGAACTGATGAAATACACGCCCTCCGCGCCAAACTCGCGGAGGGCGTTTTCAATCCGCTAAGAACGCGTCCACCACTGCCTGATCGCGGTCGTAGACCCAGCATTCGCTCAGCAGGCCTTCACGCACGGCATAGACCAGCAACCGTTCCAGTTCAGCCGTGCGACCGTCCCGGCTGAATGATTCCCGTGCGAGAATGGCGCCGCGCCGCGGCCCGGCCATCACGTCATCTATGGCGAGAAGTTTTCGGTTGGAGCGGCGTGCGACCTCGGCCAGAGTGGCAAGCGCGGCCGCCTTGCCGTGGTGAGTGCCGGCGAGGGGGTTATGGCCGGCATAATGCAGCACGAATTCATCGTGGTAGCAGGCGGCGATCGCGGCGCGATCACCGGCCTGCCAGGCGGCCGCGTAGCGCGTGACGGCGGCGCGGATCGCGGCGATTGGTGCGGCGTCATCTACCAGAACTCTGTCCATCGATATGATCTCCCCGGTCATCGGCAGCGCTGTGCCGGTGCGCTATGATGAGGCATGACCTCGCCTTCCGGCTTTCAGGAACTGGCTATCAGCACGCCGCCCAGCGGCGGACCGAAGAGGGCGCGGATGCTCGATTGGGACGCGCGGGTGCTCTATCTCGGTCCAGCCTTCGGGCTGACGCCCCACCGCAATGCCACCGGCGTGCTGGCCGTCGCGCTCGACGGGGCGATAGGCGTAGCTAACGATCCGAGGGCGCGCTCACCGTCTTATCGCCAGGCTCGCAGCGTGCTGATCATGCCCAACAGTCTGCACCATCTCCGCATTGATGCCGGACGTACGGCCTTTCTGTATGTCGATCCCCTCGGGCGCGATATCGAGGCGCTTCGCTCACGAATGAAGGAGGTGGGATCGAACGCCGCGTTCGACCTGATCGACGAGATCTCGGTCGTCGCGCTGTTTGGCGACATCGCGGAGCGACGCCTCGCATCTGAGGACGCGCAGCAAGCAGCCCGCGATATGCTTGGGATCGGATCAAGTGCGCAGCCGGATGCGAGAATTGCCGCCGCCATCAAGCGGATGCGCGAGCAGCCCAGCGGTTCGCACACGCTTGCTGAACTCGGCCGCAAGGCCGGGCTTTCGTCCTCGCGCTTCCTGCATCTTTTCAAGGACGTCACGGGTGTGCCGCTCCGCCGCTACCGGATCTGGTCCCGGATCGGCGCTGCCGCACGGGCGGTCGCACAAGGCCAATCGCTGACCGAGGCCGCGCATGGCGCGGGCTTTTCCAGCTCCGCGCATTTCAGCACGGCCTTCCGCGACATGTTCGGTATGATGCCGTCGGAATTGTTCGCACGGGTGCGCGCGGGCTAGAGTCTGCAACGTTCTGTTGCAGGTACTCGGCGACGGCCCGCTGACCGAGGGCAGGGCTGTACCGGCGATTCCGCGACATGCTGATCATCATGGCCTCGAACCTCGGTCCGAGTATCTCGTGAACCAGCCGGAGGGTGAGGATCTGAAATGAAATCCGCCCCGGAGGTCACCTCTCCGGGGCGTCTTGTTTTGCTGTCTCGCGAAATTTAGTTGCCGGCCGCCGGGGCGGAGCGCGGCTCGACGCCGTCCTCCTCCTCCTCCAGATCCGACAGAATATCCACCAGCTCGCGCACCCGGCCCTGCGCCAGCGGGCGCAAATCGTTGATCATCGGCTCGTCGTTGGCGAGCCAGGCCTGGGCCTCGGCAAGCTCCTCGGCGGTCGCGCCAGTTCCGATAATCTGGGCAATGGTGACATCGTCGGCGCGGTCCACGGCTTTGACGACATCGTCGCGTGAGAGGCGCGTCATGGGCGATCCTCCTGCTGGCTTCCGGTCAGCGTCTAAACGGCGAACCGGCGCGCCGGTTCCCGGGGTCGAGCCCGTGCACGCCACTGCTATTTCTTCATCACCTTGTAGATCGCATTCTCGACATCCGAGCTGACGTAGATCGCGCCCGTCGCGCCGACTGCGACGCCGGTGGGGATATGCGTCGGCAAGCCGCCGGGGGCGCCGGTCAGGCCGATCGGGAGATTGGCTGCGATCTCGGTGACCTTGCCGGATTCCGGCACGATCTCGATCAGCCGCTTGGCGCCGACTTCGGCGACGATCAGCTTACCGTCGCCGGTGCGCGCGATGCCTTCTGGCATCTTCAGATCCTTGGCGATCACGGTCTTTTCGCCGGTGCTGTCGATTTTGGAGATGATGCCAGCAAAAGCCTCGGTGACGTAAACCTCGTCGCCGGCCCCGCGGACGAGACCCATCGGACCCTCGAGCGCGCCGATCAGCGTGGTGCGATCCTTGCCGTGCTCGCCGCTCACCTTGACCAGCGACTTGGTGCCGAGCTCGGCTACCAGGATGCTGCCGTCCGCGAGCACGACCCCGTCATGCGGCGCCTTGAAGTCGTGCAGCATGTCGCGCGTCGCGCCGGTCTTGCCGTCGATCACCTGCACGGTGCCGGTGAACCAGCTCGACAGGACCACGTCGTTGCCCTTCGCCGTCGCGCTCATCGGATATTCGAGCGTCGTGCCAGCGGCGTGCATGCGCGCCTTTTCGGTGACCTCGCCGGTCACGCCGTCCACCGTGCGATAGGCGAACAGGTCGGCGACGTGGATCGTGTCCTTGCCGTTCTCCGAGGTGACGCCGATGCCGCCGGGCAAAGCGAGCTTGCCGATGATGATCTGCTTGGCTTGACCGGTCGCGGGATCGACCTCCTGGATGCCGTTGTCGGCCATGTTGGAGACGTAGATGCGGTCCTTGTCGTCGATGGCGAGATTGTCCAGCGACGGCTTCAGCTGCGCGACCATGGTCTTGGCGCCCGATTTGGGATCGACCCGGACGAACTGGCCGAGCGCGGTGTCGATCACGACGAGATTGCCCTTGGAATCGAAGTTCACGGCGGCCGGGATCTTGAAGCCGTCGGTGACGACACTCAGCTCGGCCTTGTCGACGTCGACCCTTGCGACCTGGCCCTTGAACCAGAGCGGACCATAGAGCTTGTCGTCGGGACCGAACTCGAAGCCGTTGAGGCCGCCCATCTTCTCCATGATCTGGCGGGGCGGTTTGACGCCCTCGACGTCGATCTCGTAGAGCGCATCGCCGAGGAAAACGGTGGTGGCGTAGAGCCTGCCGTCCTTGCGGAAGGCGAGCGAGTTGATGCCGGGCAGGCCGCTCGCGAGCTTCTTGATCGGTCCGTCGCCCTTGCGCGCATAGAGATCGCCGGCGAGGAAGCCGGTCCAGGCCATGGTGCCGTCGGGTGCGAACGCAATGTCGTCGGCCATCCCCACCGGTGCCGGGATCGCGACCTTGGCGCTGCCGCCGGCAATGTCGACCTCGTAGAGCGCAGCGCCCGCGACGCTGCCGGCAAACAAATGGCCGGCCTTGTCGACACCGAGTCCGTGCACACCATGGAATGCCGAGCCCGGCACGAGTCTCGTGACCTCCCAGCCGTCGGCCGATGCGCTCGTTGTGGAGAACAGCGCAGCAATCAGGGCTGCGCAGGCGAGCCTGTTTCTCATGGCGTGACCTCCCATTTTTTTGGAAAGTATTCGCCCGTCCTGCGGCTTTGGCAAACAAAACTTGACGTTGTGTCGCCGCGAAGCGGCCTCGCTGCGTAGCGTGCTCGTTTGAAATTCTGTTTGAAAACGCCGGCCGATATCGGCGCGTTGTCGGCTTACCGGTTGGTGACCTGCAGCGGCCCGCCGGTGGCGTCCGACATCCGGGCGATGGCGCCGCCGCGGCCGCTCATCATGCCGTCGAGCCGGTCGCGCTCCTTCTCGAAGCTTGCCAGCATCGGGCCCTCCAGCGAACGGCCGCGCGGCAGCTTCACGCGCATCGGATCGACGAAGCGGCCGTTGACGAGGATCTCGTAGTGGACGTGCGGGCCGGTCGACAGGCCGGAGGAGCCTACGAAACCGATCACCTGGCCCTGCCGCACCTTCTTGCCGGGCTCCATGCCCTTGGCGAAGGCCGACATGTGGCCGTAGGCGGTCTCGTAGCCGTTGGAATGCTTGATGCGGATGTACTTGCCATAGCCGCCCTCGGGGCCGGCCTTCTCGATCATGCCGTTGCCGGAGGCGAAGATCGGCGTGCCGTAGGAGGTGGACCAGTCGACGCCGGTATGCATCTTCACGTAGCCGAGGATCGGGTGGCGGCGGCCGCCGAAGCCGGAGCGCATGATGGCGTTGTTGACGGGTTTTCTGACCAGGAACTTCTTCGCGCTCTTGCCGGTCTCGTCGTAATAGTCGACGAGGCCGTCGTCGGGGCTCTGGTAGCGGTAGTATTTCTTGGTCTCGCCGCCGACGGTGAGCGAGGCGAACAGCACCTCGTTCTTCTCGGTCGCGGTCACGCCCTCGTCCTCGCCCGCGTAAAACACGTCGAATGAATCTCCGGGCTGCACCTTGCGCTGGAAATCGACGTCGTAGGAGTAGATCTTGATCATGTCCTCGATGACGGGCATCGGGACCTTGTTGCGCATCGCGGTCTCGTAGATGCTCTGGTAGAGCCGCACGCCGGAGCCGTCATCGTCATCCTCGTCGTCGCTGCTGGCGTTGGCCGCAGTATCGGCGACGGTATTCATGCTGGAGACGTCGACGGCGACGTATTTGCCGAGATCGGACAGCGCCGCGATCGCTTCCACCATCGTGTCGTTTGCAACCACGACGCGATAGGGCTGCAGGCGGGCGCCGGGGCTTGCGGGCGCCATCAGGATGCGGAGCTTCTCGCCTTCCTTCAGGCCGCCGTCGCGGCCGCGCGGTCCGAGAGTCGCGGTGATCGCCTTGATCTCGTCGGCACTGGCGCCGAGATCGCGCAGCACGCCGGCGACGCTGTCGCCCTTCTTGACCATGTGGACGCGTTCGCCGTTGGGATTGCCGCCGGTGATCTGCTCCTTGGTCTTGGGCAGCAGCGTGACGTTCTCCGGCACCACGCGCGTCTCGAAGCCGGCATAGGGATCGGACGGCGAGGCCTCGGCGGCGTAGGCGGTTCTGATGTCGGAGGGACCGGTCGCGCCGGAGATGTCGGCAGCCGTGTTGGCGAGCGAGGCGTAGCGCACCCCGCCATTGCCGCGCCAATTGGCGGCATCGCGCACCCGCATCAGGATGTCGTCGAGTGCCACCACCGCGGAAATCTTGGCCTTCGGCAGCACCGGCGACAGGTCCTTGGTGACGAAGGACACTTCCGCGTCGGGCTCGACGGCTTCGGGATTGTTGGGATCGTCGGACGCCGTCTTCGGGTCGGAGCCGACATCGGTCAGCAGGCGCTGGGCGTTGAACGGCGGGATCTTCGCCGACAGATCGCTCGTCGTCATCGACAGATTGCCGGCGATCCGCACGAACGGACGCACCCGCATCACGTCACGGTTGCCGACGCGGGCAACCGTCGAGACGCGCATCACGTTGCGTGAAGCGGTGGATTCGCTCGGCGGCGGCAGGCGATCGCTCTTGTGCAGCGTGGCGGCACGATCGGCGGCGCCGAATGCTCCGCGCAGCGCGCCTTCGACCCGCTCCGGCACCTTGGCGAAGGTCATCTCGCCGTCGAGCGAAGCGAAAACGGCGCCGCCGATCAGGGCTGCGCCGCAGAGTCCGGTCAAAATTGTCCCGCTGAACCATTGCACCGAGACGCGTCGGCGGTCGATCACCGCGGCTTCAGAACCATCGACGGACAGCGGCGGCTCGTGGCCGAGATCGATGATCCCGGTCTCACGCCCGTAAGTGCCGCGTGACGTCCTGTGGTTCAACCCAAGTCCCCCAACTCAACGACCCAAGATGCCCGGTTTCGAACCTGTCCCAGGCTGCCCTCTTGAACGGGGATCGCCGGAGCAGGCAAGCCGCACAACTGTCCGCGCCCAGAAAGCCCCTTGATGGGGCCGGCCGAAATTACGAACAGCTGGACGGGTAAAGCTCTCTCGATGTCTTTCGAATGCCGAAGGAAGGTCGCGTCATTTGCAACATCGCCTTCCTCTGACCCCATGAAAATCGCCGGCAGCCCCCACAGGCGTCCCCGCGATTCAAGCTTGTCTCTTATCAGAACGCCGCGGGATTGTGGCTCAAGTACGGCGCCAAATATGGAAAAAGTTTCCTAAATGCCGGGCCGTAAAGGCCCCCGTGAGATCACGGGCTGAGCTCGAGCGGGGTGGGGGACAGGGCCCCATCTAGCGGGGGAGGCGGGCGTCTGGCAGG